>URCM01000053.1 GCA_900546355.1 uncultured Bacteroides sp. | reverse complement strand
CCAACGACCCTCTGATTAACAGTCAGATGCTCTAACCGACTGAGCTACTGAAGAATGCTTGTTTGTATGTCTTTGTCTGGCTCTTCAGGCTGGACTTGAACCAGCGACCCTCTGATTAACAGTCAGATGCTCTAACCGACTGAGCTACTGAAGAGTGTTTTTCTTAATTGCGTGGCAAAGGTAGTAGGTTATTTTGAATTATGCAACAACTTTGGCAAAAAAATGTGGTAACAAGAGCGTTTTTCTTGATTTTACCGGTAAAAAAGGATTTGAAGAGCCTCAACAACTAAGTAAAGTTAAATGTTTCCTTTGTTCTGTAATTTGAAACGGAATAATGTGTTTCTTTGTATCTCATAATTTATAAAGGACGATTTATGAAGGTGAAAAGAATACTTTTGAGCGTATGTGTGGTGTTGATGGGATTGGGCTTTTCCAGCTTTACCGATAAAGAAGATGACCGTAATTTTCAGATAGCGAAAAATTTGGATATCCTGAATTCCATCTTTAAAGAACTCGACTTGTTTTATGTCGATACGCTTGATGTGGAAAAAGTGATTCAGAACGGTGTGAATGGGATGTTGGCGCTGACCGACCCCTATACGGAGTATTATCCCGAAGAAGAAGTGAGCAGCCTAAAGGAAATGATTACCGGCAAGTATGGAGGCATCGGGGCGGTTATCCGTTATTATGAGAAGAAAGACCGCATCGCCATTATCGAACCGATTGAAGGTATGCCGGCGGCAGAGGCCGGAGTGAAGGCGGGTGACATTATCCTTTCGGTAGGAGGAAAAGAGATGACGCGGGGCGACTTGAAGCCGCAGGATTTTTCTTCGAAGGTGAGCGACGCGTTGCGTGGCGAGCCGGGCACTTCGTTTGTCTTGAAGGTGCTCCGCCCGTTGAAGAACGACAGTACGGTGATGGAATTTAAAGTTACCCGCAAGAATATCCGCAACAACCCGGTGCCTTATTACGGCATGGTGCAGGACAGCGTCGGTTATCTGACGCTTTCCAGTTTTACCGATAATTGCGCCAAGGACGTAAAGAAAGCCTTCATCGAGCTGAAAGACAAAGGCGCGAAAGCATTGATATTTGATGTGCGCGACAATGGTGGAGGCTCGTTGCAGGAAGCGGTAGACATCATCAATCTGTTTGTGCCGAAAGGCAAAGAGATAGTGGTGACCAAAGGAAAGCTCCGTCAGGCGGCAGGCTCGTTTAAGACGACAAGCGAACCGATTGATACACAGATACCGCTTGTCGTGCTGGTGAACGGCAATACGGCTTCGGCGTCCGAAATCTTAAGCGGGGCATTGCAGGATTTAGACCGTGCGGTGGTTATCGGTACGCGTACTTACGGGAAAGGGCTGGTACAGACAACCCGCCAGTTGCCTTATAACGGTACGCTGAAAGTTACGACTTCGAAATACTACATTCCCAGCGGACGTTGCATCCAGGCGATAGATTACGCCAAGAAGAATGCCGATGGTTCGGTGGCACGCATTCCCGATAGTTTGACCCATGTGTTTCATACGGCGGCGGGGCGTGAGGTGCGCGATGGGGGAGGCATCCGTCCTGATATTGAGGTGAAAGGAGACAAGTTCCCTAATATCTTGTTTTATCTGGTAAACGATGACTTGATATTCGATTACGCCACTCAATATTGTTTGGATCATCCGGTGCCGGTTTCCGTTGATTCGTTGCGCATTACGGATGCCGATTATGCCGGTTTCAAGAAATTGGTAAAAGAAGCCGGCTTTACATACGACCGTCAGAGTGAACAACTGCTGAAGACCTTGAAGGAGGTGGCGGAATTCGAAGGCTATATGGAAGGTGCCGCGGAAGAGTTTAAGGCACTCGAACAGAAGCTGAACCATAATCTTGACCGCGACTTGGATTATTTCGCCAAGCCGATAAAGGAACAGCTAGCCGAGGAGATAGCTACCCGTTATTTCTATCAGCGGGGAGCCGTGATGCAACGCTTGAAGGATGATGCCGACTTGAAGAAAGCCATAGAGGTATTGGCTTCACCTGCAGCGTACCGGAAAATTCTTTCGGTTTCGGAGGCAGATTGAGAATTTGTAAATTTTTTACTTATGTTTATATGATAATAGCAAAAAGTTTGCTACTTTTGTGGGCGATAAATTAGTAATCACATCAAGTTAATTATCATGGAAAACGAAAATAAGAACAATCCGGATCAGTTGCAAATCGAATTGAAGGAGGAAGTGGCTCAAGGTACGTATGCTAATCTGGCTATCATTACTCATTCTACTTCCGAGTTTATCCTCGATTTTGTACGTATCATGCCGGGACTTCCGAAAGCTGGCGTACAGTCGCGCATTGTGATGACGCCCGAAAACGCCAAACGGCTTATGTTTGCTTTACAAGACAATATTGTGAAGTATGAAAAGAATTTCGGAACAATCCAAATGCCTGAACAGCAACGGAACAGCAAGACTTTTGTACCACCTTTGAGTGATTTCAAGGGTGAGGCGTAAAAGTGTCAGCGCACTTAGAACTTAGATACAAATCCGGCCCGAACCAGTGAGCTTTAATAGCTTTACTTGGTTTGTGGCCGTTTTTTTTGATGGTTAAGGACCTGTATTCAGATAAAAATCCTTGGACATATCATCTCGACATATCCAAGGATACACGTTTTAGTAACCTATTTTAGAAATTAATGAAAAGCCTTCTTCTTTTTCTGTATAAGCTTTAAGTAGTAAATTAATGGAAAATCTGTTTATTTATTGGGTCACCCCCTCGGTAGTCATCTGAATGCGCTTGATAGTACCGTCTTCGTTATAGAAAAGCCGGTCGATGCATACTGCGCGGCGGAAACCGCAACCGTCGGGGTTGATACTTCCGTTGTGATAGATGAAATACGATTGTCCCTTAAAGTCGATGATAGCCTGATGGTTGGTATTCGAGTTACCCGCTATTTCGTTTAAGATTCCTTTGTACTCCCACGGACCGTTGATGTTGCGGCTCATGGCGTAACAAATCTTTTCGGGGAATTCGGACGCGAACGACAGGTAATACCAGCCGTTATGTTTATGTATCCAAGGTGCTTCGGTGAAGCGAGGCAATTGGACAGGCATAATCGGACCGTCTAATTCAATCATGTTTTCTTTCAGCTTTGCGTAATAGCATTGCGTATTGCCCCAAAAGAGGTAGGCTTGTCCGTCATCGTCTATGTAGACGGTGGGATCGATGTCGTCCCAGCGGATGGAGGTGTATTCGGTAGTCATATCATTGGTGATGAGTGCCGAACCACGTGCGTCTTTAAACGGGCCAAGAGGCGAGTCGCCTACGGCTACACCGATAGACTTGCCGGGGATAGTGGCATGTTCTACAGTCACATACCAATAGAACTTTCCGTTGCGCTCGATGACCTGGCTTGCCCACGCTTCGCCTTTTGCCCACTTGAAATCTTTCGCTTTCAGGGTATAAGCGTGTTCGGTGAATGTTTTCATGTCGGTGGTCGACAGGATGCACCATTCATTCATCAGGTAATATTGTCCGGGGGGCGGGCATTCGTCGTGTCCCGCATAAATATATAAGGTTCCGTCATGAACCAATGCGGCAGGATCGCCTAAATATTTATAGCTTACAATCGGGTTTCCCGAGGCTACGAATGTCGTGTCTTTGGGGGCGGCAACGCTTGAAAGGCTACCAAGGCACAGCATACCTGTTAAAAGTGCTGCATGGATTCGTGGATATCTGCTTCTCATATTTTTTATAAAGTTTGAAATGATAACTGGTATTACAAAGATAGAAATGTCTTTTGGTCTTCGGGTGGATATTTATTCTTTTCGGGTGGACGTTTGGCGAATGTTGGAATAAATTGATGCAAGATTTGTGGGGCTGGAAGCAGGAGGAGGATTTTTAGTCTTTTTCAGGTGGATTTTGAACTTTATTTACTTATTTTCTGTTTGGCTATTTGTCTCCGTTAGTGGAAATCTGTAAATTTGTGCATTGTATTTTGAAGATAAATCAGACGAAATTCCGCTTATAATATGGAGACACAACGTTGGGTATGGCTTTTGTTGGCCTATATCATTTTAGGAGTTTTTCCTGCAGTTTCGCACGATAGAGGAGAAAATTATTTGTTTACACACTTGACGATGGACGATGGTTTGCCCGAAAATTATGTGGAAGACCTGATGAAAGACAGCCGTGGGTTCTTATGGGTATCTACGGGCGGAAATGGTGTGACGCGTTATGATGGTTACGATTTCATGACTTTTAATGCATTTACAGGAGATGTCCGGTTGAAGAACAATGTGGTGGTGAAGATGTGTGAAGACCGCTTTGGGCGCATCTGGATAGCGGGTGCCCAGGGCATCGACTTGCTTGACGTGCAAAGCCTCAAGCCGGTCGGCTTGCAGCGGTTGGGGGATAAATTCACTTCCGGTATATTCCGTTCGGTAGCTTTTGTTTATTGTTCTTCGGCAGGCAATATGTGGATTGGTGCGGACGGGGCACTTTACAAGGTGTCTTTTTTAGGAGACGGTAAAGTAAAGGAGATTGTCCGGATATGCGATTTGTATTTGTATAACCGCAGCCTGGCATTTTGTGAAACCGATGGCTATATTTGGTTTGATTATCTGGGTACGTTGTCGGTTATCAAGGAAAATGTGGTTGTGCCGCAGAAGCCTGTGCCGGTTTTTTCCGGGACGGTCATCCCTGAGGGTTGCGTGATGCAGTGTCTTTTCCCTTGGCAAAATGATTTATGGATTGGTACTAACAACGGATTGTATCGGTACAATGTCAGTACGCGTACTTTGAAGGCTTATTTTACCGATGAGCGCGATTTGTTTTCCTTGTCGCAGAATTATATTACCGACATTAATCTGGCTCCGGACGGGACGTTGGTGGTAGGTACCTTGAAAGGATTGAATTTATACAATGCTGTAACCGATAATTTTATACGCATCCAGCAGTCGGAGTCAAGCGGAGGTGGCGGATTGAATTGCAATTTCATCAATTGCCTGCTTGCCGATGAAGATATGCTTTGGATAGGGACGGAAGTGGGAGGATTGAATAAGATGTTCATCTCTCGGTTGCAGATACAAAACCATCTGCATTCGACGGAAGACCCTGGCAGCCTTTCGGGCAATTTGGTGAATGCCGTCTTGGAAGAGCCGGATGGCGCGCTGTGGGTAGGAACCGTCGAGGAAGGGTTGAATCTCCGTCGGGCAGGCAAGCAAGACTTTGAACATTACACCACTGCCGCTCCTGCGCGTTTGAGCCATAATTCGGTAAGTGCGTTGGCTTCTGACGGGAAAGGCCGCATCTATGTCGGTACATGGGGTGGCGGGCTTGGATGGATGAACGGAAGCAATTCGCCCGATAAAGCGTTTCATCCTATTTTGTCCGCAAAGAAACCCGGACTGTCCCAAGCGTTTGTCAGTGTGCTGCTTTACGACCGGCTGAACGATTTGCTGTGGATAGGTACGAATGATGACATACAGGCGTACGATCCGGCAACAGGAAAGGTGTTCGACCCGTTCCGAGGCAAGCGTCGTGGGAGTGTATATGGCTCGTTGGGAGGTTGTATAACCGGTGACGGGATTTTGTGGATGGGGACTACGGCAGGATTGTACCGGGTAGACTTGCATACATATAAGAATGATTCAATGGATTATGCGTTATACGACCATAAGTTGGATAATCCGGCTGAAAAGGTACCCGAACGAATTACTTCTATCTCGTCTGGTAAGGATGGTTGCGTATGGGTCGCAACAAACGGAAACGGCTTTTATCGGGTGACGAAAACAGACGAAGGTTATCATTTCAAGGCATATCGGACTAAGGATGGTTTGATAAACAACAGTGTAATCGGTGTGTGGGAGGATAAAGACGGTTATGTGTGGCTGACCACAAACAACGGTTTGTCGTGCTTCAACCCGAAAGATGGCTCGTTCCAGAATTATACGAAACACGACGGCCTGCTCAGCAATCAGTTTTATTGGAATGCTATCGGAGGGTCGAAAGACGGTGACGTGTATGTGGGCAGCACGAATGGTTTTTCGGAAATCCGTATCGTGCCTCGTGCCGAAGTAGACAAAACTTATCCGCTGGCATTTACCGGCGTGTCTTGTTTCGACTATCCTCTTCCGTTCTCAGATAATCAGGTGTGTATTCACGAACGCGATAAACGGTTGACGATTAGTTTCGCTTCGTTGGATTATAATCCTTCCGCGTTGGCATGTTATTCGTATCGGTTGAAAGGTTTCGATGACAAGTGGATTACGATGCCTGCCAATCAGCATACCGTGTCGTATACCAATTTGCGTCCGGGAAAATATGTGTTCGAGTTGCGCTATGCTTCGGATGGGAAAAATTTCAACTCTTCCGCCCAAGTATTGGCTATCGAGGTTACACCTTATTTTTATAAGACCGTCTGGTTCGATTTATTGGTGGTGCTGGTGCTGATAGCTGCCATTTATTGGCGTTTCCATGCCATGAAACGCCAGCAGAAATTGTTGCATAGCATGGTAGAAGAACGCACACGGAAGTTGGAAGAACAGAAACAGCTTTTGTCTGGTCAGAAGGAAGAACTTTCGCGCCAGAACAGGTTGTTGAAGGAGTCGAACGAAAAGATTACCAGCCAAAAGAACAAGATACTGGAAATGTCGCGCAAAGTGGAAGAACTGACTGTCGACAAACTGGCTTTCTTTACCAACATTACGCACGAGTTCCGTACGCCTCTTACGCTGATAGTCGGTCCGATAGAACGGGCGCTTAAGCTAAGTTACAATCCGCAGGTTATCGAGCAGCTTCGGTTGGTAGACCGGAATTCGAAATACTTGTTGTCGTTGATTAACCAATTGATGGACTTCCGTAAAGTGGAAGAAGGGCGCATGAGGATTATCCCTAATTACGGCAATCTGCGCCGTTTCCTGGATGAATTCATTCCCTCGTTTGCCGATTATTCTCAGGCTCGCGACATTGATTTCCGTTGTTATGTCCGTTTGCAGAATCCGTTTATGATGTATGCCGAAGATGCCTTGCGCAAGCTCTTGACCAATCTCATCAGCAATGCCCTGAAGTTTACGCCGAAGGGTGGGAGCGTATCGGTTTATATAGCTGTGCTGAAAGCGGATGACGGCGAGAAGCTTTTCCTGTCGGTCCACGATACGGGTAAGGGGATTCCCGAAGAAGACATCGACCGCATTTTCAACCGTTTTTACCAGGCGGATAACCAAGACCAGGCATCAGTTAGCGGACAGAGTGGGACAGGTATCGGGTTGTATCTTTGCCGTAAGCTGGTAAATATGCTGTCGGGAAAGATTGGGGCGAAAAACAATGCGTCGGGTGGCTCTACTTTCTATGCCCTGCTGCCTGTGGTGCGGGGCGCGGACAAGGAGAACGTTCAGGAGGTGACCGAAGAAATCCGCCCGGAACTGTTGCGTAACAGCAAGATGACCATGCTGGTGGTAGAAGACAACAAGGACATGCGTGATTATACCCGCTCTATCTTGCGTGAGTATTATAATGTATTGGAGGCTGCCGACGGAGAGGAAGCGCTTCGGACGCTGAAAACTTACAATGTAGATTTTATTATCAGCGACCTGATGATGCCCGTGATGGATGGGGTGGAGCTGTTGCGTCGGGTGCGGAGCGATTTTTCCATTTCCCACATACCTTTCCTGATGCTTACCGCCAAGACTTCGGACGAAGCCCGGCTGGACAGTTATAAGATGGGAGTAGATGCTTATCTGCTGAAGCCTTTCGATGAGAATATGTTGCTGGCTCGCATTGCCAGCATTTTAGAGAACCGCCGCCGTTTCCAGCAACGTTTTTCCATTGATATGAATACCGATTCGTTGGAATTGCCGGAAGAGAATTCGGGTGATAAGAAGTTTCTGGAAAGAGCCATGCGGGTAGTGAAAGAAAATTATAAGAATCCGGACTTTGAGGTAGGGGATTTCATCAATGAGATGGGAATCAGCAAGAGTCTGCTTAATAAGAAGATGCAGTGCCTGACCGGCCAGTCTGCAGGACAATTCATACGGAATTACCGTCTGAACCTGGCGCGTGAACTGTTGTTGAAAAATAAAGTGAACCGTACGATGAATATTTCAGAAATAGCTTATGCCGTAGGTTTTAATGACCCGAAATATTTTACCCGCTGTTTCACGAAACATTTCAATGTTACGCCGAGTAGCCTGATGGAGGGGTGATTGGGGATAGACTCTCCACCTGAAAGATACGTTTGTCCACCTTGTTTTGTTTTTGTTTTTGCAACTTTGCAATATGCTGACAAGCAGTGAGTATAATTTTTATTTAGATAAAAAACTACAAGCGTATGAAGAAAGTTGTTTTATTGACCATGTTCTTAGGTATAGGATGGGGGGGCTTCGCCCAACAGCCACAGACTACCGACAGTCCGTTGGTGCACGACCCGGTAATGGCGAAGCAAGGTGATACTTATTATTTGTTCGCTACGGGCGAAGGAGTGTCTGTCATGTCTTCTAAGGATTTGAAGACATGGAAGTTTGAGAAACCCGTGTTTGCCGAAGCTCCTCAATGGGCGGTGGAAGCTGTAAAGGGGTATAAGGGACATACATGGGCACCCGATATCATTTACCATAACGGGCAGTACCATCTGTTTTATTCTTGTTCGGCTTTTGCAAAAAACACCTCGGTTATCGGACACGCGACGAATCCCACCCTCGACCCTGCCGACCCGGATTTTAAGTGGACCGACCACGGAAAAATAATCCAGTCGGTACCCAACCGGGATATGTGGAATGCTATCGACCCTAATATCATCATCGACGACGACGGTACGCCATGGATGAGCTTCGGCTCATTTTGGGATGGTATTAAAATGGTGAAGCTTACTGATGACCTGATGCAGGTGGCACAGCCTGAAGAGTGGCATTCGCTTTGCAGCCGTCCGCGTTCGTTCGGGCTGGATGATAAAGATCCGGGTGATGGAGCTGTAGAAGCTCCGTTTATCATGAAGCACGGAGACTATTACTATCTTTTCGTTTCATTTGATTATTGTTGCCGGGGGAAAGATAGTAATTATAAAGTCGTGGTAGGACGCTCGAAGTCGGTTGTCGGACCCTATGCCGACAAAGAAGGGAAACCGATGGCAAAAGGAGGCGGAACGCTGGTGATAGAAGGAAACGAAGCGTATGCCGGTATCGGACATAACGCAGCTTATCACATCGACGGAAAAGATTATTTCTTATGCCATGCTTATTCGATTGCGGAAGATGGAGCCCCGAAATTGTTTATACGCGAAATGACATGGACAGCTGACGGATGGCCTGTAGTCAATTATTAAATGAAGAATGAAGAATGATGAATGAAGAATCGCTTCGCCCGCATGGAAATTCTTCATTCTTCATTCTTCGTTTTTCATTCTTCATTCCTGCTAATCAGTTCCAGCAGTTTCTCTACCGCCTGCTCTTCGGGGATATTCTTCTCGATACATTCTTTTTTCTTATAAAGGCTGATTTTGCCTCGTCCGGCACCTACATAGCCATAGTCGGCGTCCGCCATTTCGCCCGGACCGTTTACGATGCAGCCCATGATGCCTATCTTCAAGCCTTTCAGGTGCGAGGTCGCGGCCTTGATGCGGGCGATGGTTGCTTCGAGGTCGTAGAGCGTACGTCCGCATCCCGGGCAGGAGATGTATTCGGTTTTCGAAGTACGCAGGCGTCCGGCTTGCAGGATGCCGAATGCGGTTTCGTCTGATTTCAAGTCGGAGATAGCATCACCGTCGTTATAAAGCAAGATGCCGTCGCAGAACCCGTCGATGAGTAAAGCGCCCATATCCGTAGCGGCTTTCAACTGGAAATCTTCCAGACTGGTTTCCTTATAGTACTGGAAGAACACCAATGGGTTTTTCAGCCCTAATGCCATCAGTTGGTGGGCTAAGCCGCGGAATTCGCCCAAGCGGTTCACATGGTTGCTCTGTGCGATGATGACGGTTTCCGGATGGCGGCGCAGGCAGGCGATTGCTTCTTCGTCCAACGTCAGATAGGTAAGGAAAAGGAATTTCCGTTCTGCCTGGCTGAAATGAAGCTCAATCAGTTGTTTGTGGCTGAATGCCGGATACGTGCCTTCGCTTCCGTCCCAGCGGTTAGCGTCTACGATGTAGCCGATGCCCGGCTGGCGTTCTTCGGGCAAGGTCTGCCCGCAATAGATATAGTCCGGACGGAATTGTCCGCTTGTCTCCATATTCCCGTTGAGGCGTGCCGAAATGACTACGGGCACTTGTTCTCCTCCGATGTTTCCCACGGGTGTAGTAGCACGGCGCGCAGGGTCGGTGTAGCAAAAGCCTTCCGCTTCCGTCCCGGGTATGTAGACATGGCCGTTCCGCTTGGCGACGTAGTCCACCAATTTGCGTGCAACGGGTATTTCGGCTTCAGGAGCTTCTGTAAGCGAGACACGGATGGTGTCGCCCAGTCCGTCGCATAGCAGGGCTCCGATGCCCAATGCCGACTTGATGCGCCCGTCTTCCCCGTCACCCGCTTCTGTCACGCCTAAATGAAGCGGGAACGCCATGCCTTCTTTTTCCATTTGCGCCACCAGCAAGCGGACCGTTTTCACCATAATGACGGTATTCGATGCCTTGATGGAAATGACCACGTCCGTGAATTGTTCTTCCACGCAGATGCGCAGGAACTCCATGCACGATTCCACCATGCCTGCCGGTGTATCGCCGTAGCGCGACATGATACGGTCGGACAGCGAGCCGTGGTTTACCCCGATGCGTATGGCGGTATGGTTTTCCTTGCAGATGTCCAGGAAAGGGACCAGCCGTTCGCGTATCTTTTGTATCTCTTTGGCGTATTCTTCATCCGTATACTCCAGCTTCTTGAAGGTACGTGCGGCATCGGTATAGTTGCCCGGGTTGATGCGTACCCCTTCGGCATAAAGTGCTGCCACTTCCGCCACTTTCGGATTGAAGTGGACGTCAGCAATCAGCGGTGTGCCGTAGCCTTTCGAGCGCAAGCCGATGTTGATGTTCTTCAGGTTCTCGGCCTCACGTGTGCCTTGGGTGGTGAGGCGCACATATTCGCCTCCAGCTTCAATGATGCGGATGGCTTGTTCTACACAGGCTTCGGTATCGGTGGTAGGCGTGTTGGTCATGCTTTGCACCCGGATGGGGTTAGTGCCTCCCATAGGTGTGCCGCCTACATATACTTCGCTTGCCTCGCGGCGTGAATAGTTGAAATAATCCATGTCCTCTGTGGTGAATATAAAAAATGTATTTTAGTTCACTTTATACTCGTATTTCACCTCTTTCAGGTCTTGGTTGGCTTTCACGATTTTGTTCTTCAAGCCTTCTTTGTAGGCGGCAAATTTCTTTGCCAGTTCTTCATCGGCAAGTGAAAGCATCTGCACGGCAAGGATAGCGGCATTCATGGCTCCGTTGATGGCAACCGTAGCCACAGGGATGCCGGGAGGCATTTGGATAATGGAATACAGAGCGTCTACTCCGTCAAGCGTGGAGCCTTTGATAGGAATGCCGATAACGGGCAATGTGGTATTGGCGGCAATGACACCCGGCAATGCGGCCGCCATGCCGGCTCCGGCAATAATGACTTTCAGGCCTCTTCCTGCTGCTTCCTTGGCAAATTTCTCCACTTCGGCGGGCGTGCGGTGAGCGGAAAGTGCGTTCATTTCGAACGGTATTTGCATCTCGTTGAGCAGGGCTGCCGCTTTTTCCATAACGGGAAGGTCGGAAGTGCTTCCCATGATAATGCTTACAATTGGTTTCATGTCGTTTGTTTTTTGAGGAGTTAAGAAGTTAAGGAGTTAAGAAGTTAAAGAGGTTCGTTTTCATCAACCTGACTATTGGCTTTAACTCCTAACGGAGCGCAGCGGAGTGATAACTCATTTAACTCCTTAACTCCTTTATTAAATTATTCATTAATCAGCTGTTTGTATGCATCCGCATCCAGCAGGCTGTCCATTTCCGACGGGTCTGTCGGTTTGATTTTCACCAGCCAGCCTTTGCCGTACGGGTCTTGGTTCACCAGTTCCGGATGCTCTTCCAGTTCCGGGTTTACTTCCAGCACCTCTCCGCCTATTGGGAGGAAAAGGTCGGAAACGGTTTTCACTACCTCTATGGTGCCGAACACTTCGCCTTTGTCCAGCGTCTCGCCTTCGGTGGTGATGTCCACAAAGACGATGTCACCCAATTGGTCTTGTGCGTAATCGGTAATGCCTACATAGGCTTCTTCACCTTCCAGGCGAATCCATTCGTGTTCGTTCGTGTACTTTACATTCGTAGGGAAATTCATAATTCGAGATTTTAAAGGTTTATATTTCCTGCAAATGTACGAATTTTAATGAAGAATGCAGAATGAGGGGAAAGAATTTCTTTATAGCAAAACAAAAATGAATGTCCGCAATGAGCCAATGTAGGTTAATTGGGCAAAATGCGGACATTCATTAAAATAATTGTCAATTGCTTACATGCACGAAGCGACTCCCAGCGAGGTTCCGATAGCGGTCAGAACCGTAATCAAAGTCTGAATGATAATTCCCCAAATGTTTTTCTTTTTCATGTAATTAATAGTTAATAGTTTTTTTATCGAACACAGAGACACGGAGGCACAGAGTTTTTATTTTTATCGAACGCAGAGACGCAGAAGCGCAGAGTTTATTTTTTTGAGAGAGCAAAGGACGCGAAAGCGAGGCGGTGTTGGCTCCGTGTCTTTTGCCTTCTCTAATTATTCCTCTGCGCCTTTGCGCCTCTGCGTTCAGAATAGAAAAAACTCTCCGTGTCTCTGTGCCTCTGTGTTCAATAAAAAGAAAATCACACGCCCGTTCCGGCATCCGATGCGGACGGCTTGCGTTTCGCCGCTTCCAAATTGACGGTAGCCTCGCCCGCCTTCTCGGCCTTCAGCGTAGCCGCCTGCGCCACGCGGCTCGCTACGGGGTTGAACTGCGCCCGGCTCATCAGGTCGGCAAAGTCCGAACCGGGAGTGAAAATCACGTTGATGCCCGTGATGTTCGCCGTCGTGAATTCCGCCAGCGAATCCGCGCCCTTCGACGAGAGCGAAATCCAGAAGTCGCCCAGCGCGCCCAGCTGCACCTTGTTGCCGTTGAGCAGCATCTCCACCAGGCACTCGCACATGTCGAGCACCACGCCCTGCACCGTGCCGCGCGAGAACACTCCGTTGTGGTCGGCAATGTGTTTCACAAACTTGTCGAAGGTCATCGACTCTTTCATCTGGGCCTTTCCGTAGGCTTTCTCCGGCGCTTCCGCATCCATCGGGTTCGCCATCAAGTAAACCGAATAGTCAATCATAGTAGTTTAGTTTTTGTGTTACATTGCAAAGGTACCGCTTCTTTTTCACGTGACAATGGATTCTGAACGAGTGAATGTAAAAATCTGTTAACGAAAATGGGATTATTTTGCATATTTACGCGTAACCTTTTATATATCAGCAACTAACAGACTTGTACGATGCAAAAAAACCGGCACGCATCCCTGCGGACCGGTTCCGAGATTACTAATTTAAGTAAAATGTGTGCAGGGACGCTTCCCCGCGGTTTTGATAGAGATATAATGTGCTGTCTTCGTTATCGGTCGGCGATAGGGCGTACGGGGCGTGCCATGGTCTTCGTGCCCACAAATCCGTATGAATAAACTTCCAGCCCCGAAGGATGGTCTTTACGTATGACAAGCGTATAGGCGGATGTGTTTTGGGTTTTAATGGGCACGCACGTCCAGTAATACACGCCATACAGTGACCATAATCCTCCTATCTCAGCTTTTTTAGTACCGTATTCCTCGTAAACTGGCAATCCTGAGATGTCCGCGCGTTGTCCGGTAGCGGTCAAGGGGATTTCGTATCCTTGCTTGTTGGCTTGAGGGTAAACCCGGTATTTATTGTGTACGTTATCTCCAAACACATACCCGTTAAGCACACCTGTCGTACCGTTATTCCCGTCTCCTGTATTGCCGTTTACAAAAATGGCAAAGGCACGCGGCATAGGCACTTTAAAGCCTCTGGGCGAAGGGTCGTATATGGTTTTTACGGAAGTGGTAGACTCTAACGTACCGCCATCGGCATCGGCGTTCCACAGCGTAGGGGTATGGTCGCCGTTCCAGTCGGCACCGCCGGTTGTCCCGCGGGTATAAAACACGTTGGGATGCTGTATGGCGTCTCCGATGGTCGTAGGCCCTGTCTCATACCGGTACACGTAATCCGGATCGCCTGTTTCGTGCAACCGGTAGTCTTCATATCGGTACGAATCCCAATTCTTTAAAGCCACCAGCGGGTCTTTACGCCCCCATTGGTAGTAGGTGGAGCCTACATCTTTATAGTCGAATGTTTCGCCTTCCTGCCTTACTATCAGCTCGGCGGTCTTGCCCGAACCGACTTGGGTGAAAGGGAAGGTCAGGTCACGCTGGTTGTAATAAACCTTTTTTCCGTCTACCCAGCCCAGGTTGCATTGCATCAGCTCGTACGTATTAGAGCTGACGAATAAATCCTGCAACGTGTGCCTCACCGTATAAACGGGGCGTTCCGTCACCCAGATGTGCCAGCTCCACATAATTCGGTTGCTGGCGTCGCGTACCGCCAGTACGGCGTTGGCCTGTTGCATATAGTTGGAGTCGATGGTGAACACCAGGTTTTGCTTACCCGCGTCCAGGTGGATGTCTTTGAACATGAAGAACCCGTCGCTCCATACCAGTACGGCGTTGTCGGCATCGGTGATGCGGGAGCTGCTTATCGTGCGGTTCAGGTAATCTTTAAACTTCCCGCCCTGGTAAGCGGCACTGTTCTCACTTCCGTTTTTTATGGCATTTCCATATACCAAAGGCAGCTGGTACGTCCCTGCCGCGCTTACTACATAACAATTCGCCGTGGTCTGGTCAATGGTGACTCCGTTCTCATCGTGGGTGGAAAGGTCGTAAGGACTGTCCGCGCTTCCCCGCTGAGTATTCCCTTTCAATGTCAGGTCTCCGTCCCAGGTGGTTCTCAGGGTGGTAGTCGTCACTTCAATGGGGTACGATTTGGTTTCCGAAGGATTCTCATCCTGATAAGTGAAGTCCAAAAGTATATCTTTCAATGTCGTTTCTACCTCCCCCTTCTCTGGGTCGGTTTCCGAAAAGCTTGGATACTCCGCATTCCATGCCACGGCTTGCCTGATGCTGGGGTCTCCCTTGCGCTGGCGGTAGCTCGTCACGGTGTACTGTGCCTGCGTTTCGCCGAGGGGAAGCGTGATGGAGGGAGTCACTTCGAACACGTATTCCCAGTTGATGGATTCGGTAGAAATCGCATAGGTGTAAATCTTGCCGGCTTCCCATGCCACGGTCTTTGCCAACGAACCGGTCAGCGTAAACGGTTCTCTACTTGCCGTTTCTACGAGCGTGACTTCCACCGTTACGCCCTCCAGCGTTTGCGGAATCATCATAAAGGTGGTTTCGGGACGTTGGTCGGTAATGGGCTGCTTGCCCGCCTGCTGTCCCGAAAGCTCAACGTCGAAGGTTTGGGAAAAAACGCGCTCATCCCCGCTGGTTTGCCAGTCGAACGTCCCTGTCCCGGCATCGTATGTACATGTGCCTTCGCCCTGCAAGCCTTTCAGGGTAATGGTTTTTATCGTGCTTCCGGTCACGTTGCTGGCTACAAACTTCACGCCGGCAAGGGCGTGCCCGAACTCAAGCGATACGGTACCGCCTTTCGATTCCGCTTTGCTGCATGCCGCATAGGCGAACAGGATGTCGGGCTGGGCTTCGGCGTCGGCGTCGGTGTTGCCTGTTCCGTCGGGTACGGTATAAGAAAAACTGATTTTTCCCTCCCCTGCCGATACATCCGTCACGTGGGCATTGCCGTACGGAGCCTGTGCATAGAAATCGAGGGTAAGGTCTTTATCGGCGGGCCAGTAGCGGGTTTCGTCGGGCGACCATATACCTCCCGATTCTTGGCTTATTTCTTCGTCCATAAACAATGCGCCGCCTTCTGCATAAGCCGTTATGCCGAAACTCCTGTATACCTCCTTGAAATTGGTTTCATCCACCGGTATGCCCCGTGTCGCGGGCTCTTGGTCCGGAGGAGTGGCAATGTTGTCCGTTATCGAAGCGTGAAGATAGAGCGTATCCCGTTTCCCTTCGCCCAGCAAGAGCAAGGGCGGTTCTTCCGCTTGCGGGCTACGGCTCGGCAGGCTGTCTGCGCTGTGGGTCGGGCTGGCGATGCCGAAGCTGATGGCATTGCTCGCCGCTCCCTTGCGGTTGATAAGTTCGTCTTCCGAGCAGGATGCCAGTGCAAGTGCCAGAACCGCCAGCATCCCCGTTTTCTGTAACAGGTCTTTTGTATTCATCATTCTGTTCCTCCGTAAAAATCTATAGCCCGTTGATAATTCCGGTTGACACGGGATAACCACGGCTTTTCTTCATTTGTATATTTGTCCAGTGACTGGGCAGGGACATTCAACCCCACCCAGTCTATAAAATTTGTTCAGTTCCTGAATGGATTATGCGCCTTTGCCCGGAATGCCTGATTCGATTTCTCCGCCATCAACGAGTTCAAAATCGTCAACGGTGATTTCAAACGTGATAGGCACAAGTACGGGGTCCGGGTCTTCCGGATCCGGATCCGGGTCGGGATCGGGGTCATACCCGCCATTGCCTTCGCCGAATACCAGCGTATAGACGTATTTCTTGCCTTGCTGCCAGTCGAACGCTACCGGGATGGCAAGCTCTTTGGTATTCCATGTGCCTTCTTTCAGTTCGCCCCACAGGCAGACATCATCGCCTTCCGCATAGTCCGTTCCAGCCACATTAAAGATAGCGCAGTCTACCAGGAGATAAGACCCGGTGTTTTTCTCTGCTCCAGGCAGAGGATTTGCTTCGGGATCCCATGCAGTCGTTGTTTGAGGCAAGAGCAGCATGGCGTTGCTGTTGTATTCCTTGTCTGTTTCGTTTGCCGTAGTCAAGGCTACAAGGGTGTTGTTGCCCCGAACAGGTATTTTATTGATGAAGTCTACGTCGTACTGTTCCTCTCCCTGTGTCAATGCCACCCAGGTTCCCCAATTGAGTCCGTCGGTGATGTCGCCAAACTCGCCGTCCTCGTACACGCCGTCTGCGTTTCCATCATGATCTTCAATGTTGGTTTCGGTATTTGCCGAAGGGAATGTAAACGTATTCGTCCCGCCCACATTCGCTACGCTCACGCCGGCTATTTCCACGTACAGGTTGGCGTTGGTGTTTTTGGCTTGGAACACGATTTGCGACAAAGCATGACGGAAGTTAAGGTTCACCGTCCCGTCGGCTTTTTTCTGGCCGGTCTTTACGGCGTAAAGCAGGTCTACCTGGTCTGCTACCGTTCCGTTTACCGCGAAGTTTTCAAACTTTGCCGTCGCCTTGCCTGCACCGTCTACCGACCATTTATACGAAGTTCCCGCGTTGACGTGTGCGTAAAAGTCTACCGGCGTTTCCGGCCAGTAGCGGGTGCCGCTTTCGTTGGTCCACTTTTCGTTCGAGCCGGTCACATGGTCTCCGTCGATGTACGTCTTGCCGTCGCTGATGGCCGACACGTAGAATCCGCCGGGCAGGTTCTTGTTGCAGTACACGTCCGCCGCCCTCGTTGCGCTGTTTGTCACCACATTGAAGGTGATTTCATCGCCATCGTGGTTGATGCCGATGGTTTCGTCTTGCGAGCACGATGCCATTGCCAACAGCCCCAATGCTCCTAACAAATAACTCTTTTTCATCTTTTTAAAAATTTAATTGATTAAACATGGCTTTTCGTTAAATCTTTATTTCTTCCTCTACTACTTCCCAGTCGTCTACGTCCACATCAAACCCGTGTCCGTTCTCGATGGGTTGCGGCAGGTCCAGTCCGTCAATGATGATATGCACATGGCGGAAATCGGGTGCTTCGTGCACCTGTGTGGTCACGTCCAGCTTCTCCGTATCCTTGTAGCAATACTTTGCCCCGTCGTCCATCACTACGTAAAACACCATCCGGTGCGGGTCGGGGTTGTCCGGATGATGGCCGAAGGTGTAAAAGCGTCCGGTCACCGTCGACACGCCGTCGGATACCGACTCGAAAGGCACCGTCACGCTCTCCGTCCCCAGTTCTTCCGAAGCGAATGCCAGTGTGCCTGCCATGCCCGATATCGTGCCGCACATTTGCACCATGTGTTTCAGGTTGCTGACGTTGCGCACCTCGTACGTATACGTGCACACCAGTTCGTGCGGATAAAGCGTGATGACGTATTCGTCGCGCTGCGTCCCTCCGTCTGCATCTTCCGCGCCGGATGGCAGGCAGCTGCAGCTCAGGCCTTCGTCTGTCACTTCCACTTCGGAAGCAGTGCATCCCCACATCATGTCAGGGCTTATCCGCACCGGTTCTTCTTCGCTCCCGTCCGCCCGGGGAGCATAGTTGGCGGCATTGCCGTATATCGGTTCCAGCGGATTGCCTTCGCGTGTGTAGACACCATGGGTGGCAAAATCGTCGGTGTTGTAGAATTCCACGATTTCCGTATCGTTGTTGTAGCATAAGGCAACGTACCTGCCCACCCTCAGCTGCACTTCTCCCCCCGCCGTGCCTGTAAAGTCGAAACGCTGCCCGTTCCCTCCTTCCAGCGGATAGAAGTAGACGCACATGCCGGCGGGCGATGCATCGGGCGCATCTCTCCAGTCGAACTCCACTCGGACGGTTTTCAGGTGCGGGTGCTGGTAGCACAGCTCCTTGTGCTCGCACGAAGCAAACAGAAGCAGGGCCGCCAGCAGATAGAATAACTTTTTCATCTTCTGCCTCCTTTCGTTATCTTGTTGACGTTGCCTTGTCCGAGCAGCCATACCAGCGAAACTTCCAGCCGGGTGGGGCCGAAATAGTGGCGTTGCTTGGTGGCCTGCCATACGTAACAATCGTCCATCGGTACATATTCATGATATTTTCCACCCATATAGCCGATGCCTATCGAAAAGTCGAGGTTCAGCCTCCGTGCCACGGGCAGCGCGTAGCCGTATTCGATGCCTCCCACGAAGTTGGCACGGTCGAACAGGCTTCCTCCCGGCTCACCGCCCATGTAGCCGCGCCCGCCGGTCTCGAAGTCGTAGGTCAGCACCTGTCCGTATACTCCGATGTGGTGCCCCGTAAGCGGTTTTTCTTCGGCTTTCTTGCCCAGCCATTTCCGCACCGTGACATCGCCTCCGTAGGCACGCCAATACCAGTGGATGCGGTCTTTCTTCCACCAGCCGTACATCCATCCGGCGCCGATGCTCCAGCCGTCTTTCAAGTAAAATTCCACACCTATGTTGGGGACAAGCGCGGCATCGTATAATAAATTGGTCTTAACAGCCATGTAGAACGGTTTTTGAGGCGGCACGGGGGTATAGGGGACTTCTGCCCGTTCGGGCATGGCAAGGGGCAGGGGTGTGATGAACGGTGCAGGAACAGGCGTCTTCAGCGGATTCCACACTTTCCGGTACCACAGGTGGAGGCGCGAGGCGCGTAGCTCGGGGAAAATCTGGCGATACATGTAGCGGTATGGCTTGCCGCCCGCCAGGCGGGCGAGCTTACCTACGTAATTGTCTTCAGCCCGTTCTCCCGATTGTGTTTTTTCGGCTACCTGGCGCAGAAAATCCAGCGTCTGCTCCCTGTAAGGCAGGTCTTCGTCTGCTTCTGCCAGCCGGAGCAGTCCCGTCCAGTCTCTTCCTATAAAGCGGAAAGTAGTCAGCGAGTCGGGCAATTCGCCATATTGCGCCAAGTACCCGAACAAAGTTTCCGCACGTTTCTCCGATAGTTTCCGGTTCAGCGGGATGCTGCCTTCGGGCGATGCGCCGCCTTCCACCAGAATCTTCCGCAAGATGTAGACCGAATCGGCATAGCTGGTGCTCAGGCTGTCGGCTATGCGCCCTAACGCAGCCCGGTTATTGCGGACAGACATGTCCAGCTCCGAGCGTCCCTGCCGGAAATAAATCCGTACCGAGTCCTGCACCTCCTGCGCCCCGACGTGCTGGAATGCAGGAAGCACAGACATGAAAAGCAGCATGATGCAACAATTTCTCCTCCACATGGTCGTTTCTTTTTGTCTTTTTTTAGTATCTTTTCTTAAATAAATCTTATTGCTTTGCAAATATGAAAATATTTTTCTAAAAAGGAAAGAATATATGTATTAAAAAAGTTTAACACGCATGGGATTACGCTGGACTTTCCGGTAAACGTAATTGTAAGGATTGTAATTGTAATTGTAATTATTGAAAATGAATGTCCGCTATTAGCCAATGTAGGGGCGGGGTTAGCCCGCCCGTATGCGCCCACGTGGATGTTTTTCGGGCAGGCAGACCCTGCCCCTACAAGTTATTGGGTAAAATGCGGATATTCATTTTTGTAATTATGCAGATTATTGTGGACACTTCTTAACTTCTTATAGTAGAACAAAATTGGTTTGCGAAAAATGGAATGGAACACAGAGACACAAA
>URCM01000052.1 GCA_900546355.1 uncultured Bacteroides sp. | reverse complement strand
AAGAATTGCAGGCAGAACTCAATCATTTGTCCCATCGTGAAATCCTGGGTAAACGCACCGTTCTTGTAACAATACATGCAATAATCTTCGCTACGGCTTCCATCGGCATGGGTTCCTCTGTTCTCATCGTTCAGGGGCATGCCGCAACTTTGACAAAATTGTTGTTCCATATATATCCTATTTAATGTCTATCTCTTTCTTTATAAGCGGTTATAGTTACTTACCAAGGAAAAGCACATCACCCCCTATACTCCGTCGGGCTTACCCCCAGATGCTGCTGCACGTAACGGCTGAAATAAGCAGGCGATGAGAAACCGAACAGGTCGGAAATGCGGACGAAGGTCAGCGACTTGTCTCGGAGCAGGCGGGAGATATCGAGGTCCGTGCCTAGTCCGTCAAGGGTATCCTTTATGATAATATTTTTCGTTTCTGCCATATCCTCATTCTTTTATTTCCTTTGCAAATATACTATTTATCGGACAAAAACGGAAATATAGGTATGCCCTACCGTAATTCTTATAACGAGGCTTCCCCCTAACTACCGTACTTTTGCAACAATATAATAAAAAATGAATATCCGCATTTTGCCCAATTACTCCCTTCCAAATGAAACTATGCTTCAACCGCGATAGAAGCAAGGATAAATGGCTGAGTATCCAATAATACTTGGTCATAGAAGCAAGGATACTTGAAGGCGGAAGTTTACCATAAAACAGCTTCTAAGAAACGGGCAACATTCAATGGCTGTGACATATTATTGGGTGTCTTTGCACCAATAAGAGTTCCCAAACAAACAAAGCGACGCAGACCACGGCAATCAGGACGGTTTCCAACTCATTACCCGAAAGCGAGGTAATTCTTCTAACTTATTTAAGTTCAGAGAGGTATATTTCTTATGCTGATGCAGATTTACGCAAAAATCTTCGTTTTTTCACCATACAAGCAGAATATATGCAGATTTTTACTTAAGTTTGCCGAGATAATCAGGAAAACAAGGTATGGCAAAGGAAAAGACGGTATATGTATGTACCCATTGCGGGTACGAATCACCCAAATGGGCAGGAAAATGCCCTTCGTGCGGAGAATGGAACACATTTGCGGAAGAAGTGGTGCGCAAGGAAACGCCCGTGGCAAAACACACGGCACACGGCATCGAATCGGTACGCACCAAGCCCCAACGGTTGCACGAAATCACTTCGAGCGAAGAACTGCGCATCGACATGAAAGACAACGAACTGAACCGTGTATTAGGCGGAGGACTGGTAGAAGGCTCGCTTACCCTGATAGGAGGAGAACCGGGCATCGGGAAATCAACCCTCGTCCTGCAAACAGTGCTGCGCCTGTCCGGTCTGAAAGTGCTTTATGTATCGGGCGAAGAAAGTGCGCGCCAGCTGAAGCTGCGCGCCGACCGCATCCCGCACCCGGAAGATACGCAACTACTGATAGCCTGCGAAACATCGCTGGAGCAAATCTTCACCCATATCAAGAACACGGCTCCCGATCTGGTCATCATCGACTCCATACAGACTATATCGACCGAAACCATCGACTCCTCACCCGGAAGCATCGTGCAAGTACGCGAATGTTCCGCCGCCATCCTGAAATTCGCCAAAGAGACAGGCACTCCCGTCATCCTTATCGGACATATCAACAAAGAAGGAAGCATAGCCGGACCGAAAGTGCTGGAACATATCGTCGACACGGTGTTGCAATTCGAAGGCGACCAGCACTATATGTACCGCATCTTACGAAGCATCAAGAACCGTTTCGGAAGCACGGCGGAACTGGGCATCTACGAAATGCGCCAGGACGGACTGCGCCAGGTAAGTAACCCTTCGGAGCTGCTCCTCACGCAAGACCACGAGGGTATGAGCGGCGTAGCCATTGCCTGTGCCGTGGAAGGCATCCGCCCGTTTCTCATCGAAGTGCAGGCACTGGTGAGCACGGCAGCCTACGGTATGCCCCAACGCTCTGCCACGGGTTTCGACCTGCGCCGTATGAACATGCTGCTGGCTGTACTGGAGAAACGTGTAGGCTTCAAACTGGCGCAGAAAGACGTGTTTCTCAACATCGCCGGCGGTCTGAAGGTAAACGACCCTGCCATCGACCTGGCGGTCATCAGCGCCATCCTTTCGAGCAACATGGACACGGAAATAGAAGCGGGTGTCTGTATGGCAGGTGAGGTAGGTCTAAGTGGAGAAATCCGTCCGGTGAACCGCATCGAGCAACGCATCAGCGAGGCAGAAAAGTTAGGTTTCAAGCGTATGCTCGTCCCCAAACATAATCTGCAAGGTTTGAACCGCAACAAAATCCATATCGAGTTAGTGCCGGTACGAAAAGTGGAAGAAGCCTTCCGGGAACTCTTCGGATGATGTTTTTTTTCACCACAGATTACACAGATTATTTTAATTTATTATTTTCTCAAGAGGATGAATACGATGGAATTAAACCAATTATCATACAACATTATAGGCTGTGCTTATCAAGTACATAGGGCATTAGGACCCGGGCTTCTTGAAAGTACTTACGAAACGTGTTTATGCTATGAACTGGAACAAAAAGGATTGCATTACGAACGACAAAAGGGAATTGACATCAATTACAATGGCATCATCATACCCAATGCTTACAAAATAGGTATTTCCGTAGAGAATCAGGTCTTTGTAGAGCTGAAATCGGTAGAGAACTTACTACCTATCCATACAGCCCAATTGCTTACTTACTTGAAACTTGCGAACAAACACATTGGATTATTAATAAATTTCAATACTATAAACTTACAGCACGGGATCAAACGATATATAAAATAAATTGTTTAATCTGCATAATCTGTGGTGCCCCAAAGTAATAAACCATTATGATACAAGAACTTCAATTACGCGTACTGCCCGAACAGGCAGCAAGCAACGACAACATCAAACAATACATCGGCCGCGAAAAAGGACTCGATGTGCGGACCATCAAGGCAATACGCATCCTTAAACGGAGCATCGACGCACGCCAGCGCACCATATTCATCAACCTGAAAGTACGGGTATTCATCAATGAACTGCCCGAAGAAGAAGCTTTTACGTCCATCCAATACCGTGATGTATCCGACCGTCCGGCGGTCATCGTGGTAGGTGCAGGACCAGGCGGACTCTTCGCCTCGCTGAAACTTATCGAATTAGGATTGCGCCCCATTGTGGTGGAACGGGGAAAAAACGTGCGCGAACGGAAAGAAGACCTGGCACACATCAGCCGGGAACACAAAGTGGATGCCGAATCGAACTATAGTTTCGGCGAAGGAGGAGCGGGAGCTTACTCGGACGGAAAGCTCTACACCCGGAGCAAAAAACGGGGCAATGTGGAAAAGATATTGAATGTGTTCTGCCAGCACGGGGCAGACACCTCCATTTTAATAGACGCGCATCCACACATCGGAACGGACAAACTTCCCCGCGTCATCGAGAATATGCGCAACACCATCCTCGCTTGTGGCGGAGAGGTACATTTCCAAACCCGTATGGACGCACTCGTCATCGAGCACGGCAAAGTGACTGGCATCGAGACGAACACGGGCAAGACATTCCACGGACCGGTTATTCTCGCTACAGGACATTCGGCACGCGATGTCTACCGCTGGCTGTATGCCAACGGAGTGTACATCGAACCAAAAGGTATTGCTGTGGGCGTACGTCTGGAACATCCTTCGATGTTGATAGACCAAATCCAATATCACAACAAGGCAGGACGGGGAAAATACCTGCCTGCAGCGGAATACAGCTTCGTGCAACAAGTGGACGGACGTGGCGTATACAGTTTCTGCATGTGCCCCGGAGGTTTCGTGGTGCCTGCGGCAAGCGGTCCACACCAGATTGTAGTGAACGGCATGAGTCCCAGCAACCGAGGTACAAAATGGAGCAACTCGGGCATGGTGGTGGAACTCCGCACCGAAGACCTTGCACATCCCGACCTGCAACTTCAAGCGTGCGAAGCCTATCCCGGTTCCGCCGAAGCGCAGACAGAAGCCTTAATAACACAAGCAAAGACAGAAGAAGGAACCGTTCACCCGCTGGCTATGATGCGTTTCCAAGAGAAACTGGAACAAATCTGCTGGCAACAGGGCAATATGCGCCAGACGGCTCCCGCCCAACGGATGGTGGACTTCACCCGCAAAAAACTGAGTTTCGACCTGCCTTCCAGTTCATACAGCCCAGGACTGATTTCCTCTCCCCTCCATTTCTGGATGCCGAAGTTCATCAGTGACCGCCTGAGCCAAGGCTTCCAGCTATTCGGTAAAAGCTCACGCGGTTTCCTCACGAACGATGCCGTGATGATAGCCGTAGAAACCCGCACCTCAGCTCCCGTCCGCATCACCCGCAATGCTGAAACACTTCAGCACATAGAGGTGGAAGGACTTTTCCCTTGTGGCGAAGGAGCCGGATATGCCGGAGGAATCGTATCGGCAGGTATCGACGGAGAACGGTGTGCCGAAGCGGTCGCCGGATACCTCCATCTTTCACCACAGATTACACAGATTTAGAACTAAAAATCCACCACAAGTTACACAGAAAAATGTTTCAGAGCTTAATCTCTCATTTATTTTATCTGTGTAACCTGTGGTGAAAAAATCGCACACTATGCCACATACACCAGAAATAGCCATCCTCGAACAAAATACATTGGCGGCACTCGGGCTACGGACAATTATTGAAGAACTGATACCGGATGCGGTTATCCGCACGTTTGCCTTTTTCGAGGAACTGACGGACGACACGCCCGATATGTATGCCCACTACTTCGTGTCGGCACAAATCTATTTCGCACATACGGCGTTCTTTCTGGAACGGAAACCGAAAACCATCGTGCTTTCTTCCGGCGAACAGCCCCAACTGAACGGCGTGCCTACCCTTGACTACACCCTTCCCCAAGACCGGTTGGTGAAAGCCATCGTCCGTCTGCGCCGCTATGGACACAGACCTGCCCCTCATACTTCTTCTACGCCCAACACGGAACACGACCTTTCGCCACGCGAAATCGAAGTATTGGTATTAGTGACCAAAGGATATATCAATAAGGAGATAGCCGAACGTCTCAACATCAGCCTGACCACGGTCATCTCACACCGCAAGAACATAGCCGAAAAGCTGGGCATCAAGTCGGTATCCGGCCTCGCCATCTACGCAGTCATGCACGGATATGTGAATCCGGACAGTGTTTAACTTCAGAACTGGAAGATAGCCGTCAGCACCAGGCGATGATTCAATACGGAATGTGAAGAAAGAGCCTTGGCTTTCGCGTCGAACTCATCTCCGTACCAGACGTTGCAAACCGAGTATTCGGCACCGAACTTCCAGTGCGGACGGTTATAAGTGAGTTCGGCGGTACCAGTAAAGAGCTGGTCGAGGGTAGTACCCGTGCCCAATGTTCCGTAAGGCACTTCTTCCGTAGCGCCCAATCCTTTCAGATAACCAAAGAACAACGCCGGACGCCACGTCTTGCCGTATGCCACATTCACCCACGTAGTAGACGTACGGAGAGGTGCATACGTCTGCTCGCCCGTCTTGTCATCAATGCTCCGGATACCGTATCCGCCTACGGTGCTGGCTTGGGTAAGATTCGTACCCAACACGCTCTTAGCCGCCACCAACCAGTTATTGTGGGTATATTTCACATGTGCTTCGCCCGAAATGCCCGTGATGCGTTCGTCCACATGATATGTCCCGTGGTCGGTTTCCGACTGGGTACGGGGAGTAATGGAACTGACATGGATGCCCGCCCCAGCTATCAGGCCCGGTCTTTTGTAATCCATACCTACATAAAACTCGGGGACGCTGCTCCACTTGATGAAATCCTGGTGCTTACGGGTAGCGGTAGCACCCGGCTCGTTGGAACTGGGACCGACCGAGAGATATTGCGATTGCCAGATAGCGGCGGCGGTCAGCTGGAAGTTTTTCGAAGTAAACCGGTACCGGATTTGCGGGGCACGGCTAAAAGGCTGGTAAGGCGCCCCCATGTTAAGGTTCAGTATTTCGGGAGCCACATCGCCATAGAGCGGATGCCAAGTCTGACCGACCAGCAAGGCCGACTTGCCCCAGTCGAGGTTGAAATACACGTGGCGGATGCGGAAGAGCGAATACGTTGTGCCCGAACCGCGGAAGTCCACTTCCACCTTTGCCGAAGTCTTTGCCTTGCCCAGCATCGGTCCCGTCACGTCCACGCCCAAACGGGTATAAAGGGTATAGAAATCGCTGTTCCCGTTGTCGTTCAGGTCTTTTCCGTTAGGGTCTTCCACTTTATCCAGCGGATACATATAGAACAGTCCGTCCACCGTTTCCGAATTCGACCGGCTGTTATAGAACAAATCGGTACGCACCTGACCATAAAATTTATAGTCGAATCCTTTCTTCTGCGCATTGCCTGCCAGTGTACCTCCCAGCAGGGCTGCCAATAATACAATCTGTTTTTTCATACTATTCTTTATCGTTTTTGAAACGCAGATTAGCGCAGATTAACACAGATTATATTTAATAAATATCCACGACCCCACTGGGACTACAGTATACATCAAATAATCTGCGTTAATCCGCGTTAATCCGCGTTTCAAACAAAAACACATTTATAAACATCGCCCGCAAAAGTAATAAAAAAGAAAAATGTTTGTATCTTTGCCCGCCTAAAAACATCACGACATGAGACAAAAGCTACGATATACGATTCTCGCCCTGCTGCTCTTCCCCTTCCTCACCGCTTTCGCGCAAACAGCCCCGAAATACGAGATACGCGCCACGTGGCTCACTACGCTGGGCGGTATGGACTGGCCCAGCCATAAAGCCGTCTCTCCCCAAGGCATCGAACGCCAGAAGGCCGAACTATGCCATATCCTTGACCAGCTGAAACAAGCCAACTTCAATACGGTACTTTTCCAAACCCGCCTGCGGGGAGACGTAATCTACCCCTCGGCATTCGAGCCTTTCGCCGAATCGCTGACGGGTACCGAAGGCAAGCATCCCGGCTACGACCCATTGAAATTTGCCATAGAAGAATGCCACCGGCGGGGCATGGAACTGCATGCCTGGCTCGTGGCTATCCCCATCGGGAACACCCGCCAGATACGGATGCTTGGGAAAAACGCCCTGACCCGCAAACACCCCTCGCTCTGCAAGCAATTCAACGGAAGCTGGTACCTTGACCCGGGCAATCCGGAAACGGATGATTATCTGGCAAACATCGTACGCGAAATCGTATCGGGATATGATGTGGACGGCATTCACCTTGACTACATCCGCTATCCCGAACAGGGAGAACGCTTCCCCGACCAAAGCACCTACCGCAAGTACGGGAAAAAGCAGGACTTGAAACAATGGAGACGGAACAACATCACCCGCATCGTGCGCCGGATATATACCGAAACCAAATCGCTCAAGCCGTGGGTAAAGGTAAGCAGTTCGCCCATAGGTAAATACCGCGATACAGGACGCTATTCCTCGCAAGGATGGAACGCCTACGACGAAGTGTACCAAGACGCCCAGCAATGGCTCCGCGAAGGCATCCACGACGCACTTTTCCCGATGATGTATTTCCGCGGGAACCACTTCTATCCGTTTGCCCTCGACTGGAAAGAGAACAAAAACGGACGTTGGATTGTACCGGGACTAGGCATTTACTTCCTGCACCCGTCGGAACTGGACTGGAAACTGGACGAAGTAGTGCGCCAAATCTATTTCATCCGTTCCATCGGACTGGATGGACAAGCCTATTTCCGCACCCGCTTCCTGACAGACAATACAAAAGGTATCTTCGACGAGATAAAACAACACTTCTATCCACTCCCTGCCGTAGTACCTCCCATGACCTGGACAGATAGCATTGCCCCTTCCACCCCAACCAATCCGGTATTCATCTCACCCGAACGGGGCGTACACCTGCAATGGACTGCTTCAACCGATAACCTTTCTCCGGTATATTACCGCGTGTATGCCTCCGACACATATCCGGTAGATACCCATAACCCAGCCAACCTGATAGAAGCACGTACAGACTCCACGCACTATACCTACGTGCCCGAAGTACCTTGGCAAGAGTACCTCTACTGGGCAGTGACCGCCGTAGACCGGTGCGGGAACGAAAGCAAACCCTTGGAGTTTTTTTAATTGAAACCAAACGCAATTTGCGCTTCTGCGTTTCCTATTCTCCGAAATATTCACTACCTTTGCCAATCAATAACTTATAACATCATTCTTATGAGCAACCAACGGTATATGCAACGCGGCGTGTCGGCATCGAAAGAAGATGTACACAACGCCATCAAGAACATCGACAAAGGTATTTTCCCGAAAGCATTCTGCAAAATCATACCCGATATCCTGGGCGGTGACCCTGAATATTGTAACATCATGCATGCCGATGGGGCAGGCACCAAATCTTCTTTGGCTTACCTATACTGGAAGGAAACAGGCGACCTCTCGGTTTGGAAAGGCATCGCGCAAGACGCGCTGATTATGAACATCGACGACCTGCTCTGTGTGGGAGCGGTAGACAACATACTGGTATCCTCCACCATCGGACGCAACAAACTGCTGGTACCGGGCGAGGTTATCTCCGCCATCATCAACGGTACGGATGAATTGCTCGCTGAATTGCGTGACATGGGTGTAGGCGTATATGCCACAGGAGGCGAAACCGCCGATGTGGGCGACCTGGTGCGCACCATCATCGTAGACTCTACCGTGACCTGCCGCATGAAGCGTGCCGACGTGATAGACAATGCCAATATCCGTCCGGGCGATGTCATCGTAGGACTTGCCTCCTACGGACAAGCCACCTATGAAAAAGAATACAACGGCGGCATGGGAAGCAACGGGCTGACCTCGGCACGTCACGATGTGTTCGCCAAATACCTGGCGGAGAAATATCCTGAAAGCTACGACCACGCCGTGCCCGAAGACCTGGTATACAGCGGAAACCTGAAGCTGACCGACCCGGTAGAAGGCTCGCCCATCGATGCTGGAAAGCTGGTGCTCTCTCCTACCCGCACGTATGCGCCGGTGGTCAAGAAGCTGCTCGATGCCCTGCGTCCGCACATCCACGGCATGGTGCATTGCTCGGGAGGCGCACAGACGAAGGTGCTCCACTTCGTAGGCGACAATTGCCTGGTAATCAAAGACAACCTCTTCCCCGTTCCTCCCCTCTTCCGCACCATCAAGGAACAGAGCGGAACAGATTGGGACGAAATGTACAAGGTATTCAACATGGGACACCGTCTGGAGGTTTACCTCTCGCCCGAACATGCCGAAGAAGTCATCGCCATCTCGAAATCGTTCAACATCGACGCGCAAGTAGTAGGACGCATCGAGGAAAGCGACCATAAGGAACTGATTATCCGGAGTGAGTTCGGGGAGTTCAAGTATTGATATGGCATACATCCGGTTAGTCTGTTTGATTATCATACTCTCCGCATTCCTTGTCAGCCGTTGGAAAGGTTTAGCCAGTGTAAACCAATGTGTGCGGAGAGGATATTTTATTTTAATCAGCGTGGCGTGTGTCATCGTAGCCATAGATTCTACCCTGACCTGCATTGCCCTCATCATGAACCACACGTTCTCGGAAAAAATGTTCCAAGAGCTGCTGTTCTGCATAGTATGGTGGCTCATCTGTTGGGGTATCGTCTTCCGGCAAATAGACTTTTCAAGAAAGCTTTGGGAATAATGCACGACACGTGCCAACCCGAAAAAAGAAACAGAGATAAAATCCTATTATGATGTCAGAGAACAATACATTATTAGCGAAACTGGATGCGATGAAATCGCGTTTAGGCTCGTTGCGCCCCCTTCCCAAAGAAGCATTGGAAAAAATAAGGGAAGCCCTCGACATAGAATATACCTACGAAAGCAACCGGATAGAAGGCAATACGTTGACCTTGCAGGAAACCGCACTTGTGGTAGAAGAAGGGCTCACGATAAGCGGAAAAAGTATGCGCGAACACTTGGAAGCCATCAACCATCAAGAAGCCATCGCATTTATCAAAGAACTGGCGCAAAAAGAAGAACCTCTGACCGAACGTGTCATCCTCCAGATTCATGCACTTATCTTGCGAGGTATCGACCGGCAAAACGCAGGACGTTACCGCACAGTGCCTGTACTGATTTCAGGAAGCCGGCACGTTCCTCCCCAACCTTATTTGATAGAAAAGCAAATGGAAGACTTCCTGCTCCGTTTCCATGAAATGGAAGCCCAAGGCGTGCATCCGGTAGACATTGCCGCCTATCTGCATGACGAGTTGGTACGCATCCATCCTTTTATAGACGGAAACGGACGGACTTCGCGTTTGCTGATGAACCTTTACCTGTTGCGCCACGGCTATGTATTTGTGTTACTAAAAGGAGATGCCGAAAGCAAACTGGCATATTATCAGGCGCTTGAAGCATCGCATGTAGACAAGAATCCGGCTCTTTTCCGCCAACTGGTAGAAGAAAAAGAGATAGAAGCTTTACAAACATACATCAATTTGATTGAAGGTTAATTTATATGTCAGAGAATAACAATACATTATTAGAGAAATTAGACGGACTGGTGGCACGGTTTGAAGAAGTTTCGACCCTGATAACCGACCCTTCCGTCATCGCCGACCAGAAGCGGTACGTGAAGCTCACGAAAGAATACAAAGAGCTGGGCGACCTGATGAAGGCACGCAAGGAATACATGCAATGCCTTGCCGGGCTGGAGGAAGCCAAAGCGATGATGAACGAAAGCGACCCCGAAATGAAGGAAATGGCACGTGAGGAAGCCGCCGCATGCGAGGCACGCATACCGGAACTGGAAGAGGAAATCAAGCTCCTGCTCATCCCTGCCGACCCGCAGGACGACCGTAATGCCATCCTCGAAATCCGAGGGGGAACCGGAGGGGACGAAGCGGCTATCTTCGCCGGAGACCTTTTCCGCATGTATTCGAAATATTGCGAGCGCAAAGGTTGGAAGCTGGAAGTATCGAATGCCAGCGAAGGCGCATCGGGCGGATTCAAGGAAATCATCTGTTCCGTGACAGGTGATAAGGTATACGGGACACTGAAATACGAATCGGGTGTGCACCGGGTGCAACGCGTACCCGCCACCGAAACCCAGGGGCGTGTACATACTTCGGCAGCATCTGTCGCCGTATTGCCCGAAGCCGAACCCTTCGATGTGGAAATCAACGAAGGAGAAATCAAATGGGATACGTTCCGAAGCTCTGGTGCCGGAGGTCAGAATGTGAACAAAGTGGAATCGGGCGTACGCCTGCGCTATAACTGGAAAAACCCCAATACGGGCGTGGTAGAAGAAATCCTGATAGAATGTACCGAAACGCGCGACCAGCCGAAAAACAAGGAACGGGCTCTCGCGCGCCTGCGTACCTTTATATATGATAAGGAACACCAGAAGTACATCGACGATATCGCCTCGAAGCGGAAAACCATGGTGAGCACCGGAGACCGGTCGGCAAAGATACGCACCTACAATTATCCCCAAGGACGCATCACCGACCACCGCATCAATTATACCATCTACAACCTTGCCGCCTTCATGGACGGCGACATACAGGATTGTATCGACCACCTGATAGTGGCGGAGAACGCCGAAAGACTGAAAGAAAGCGAACTATAACTTTATCTATATTTATCCAGAACAATGAACCGACAATGGCTCCGACAAGCACTACAAACTATGGGCGGAACGTTTCAAACGACCTTGAAGCGTTTCCCCGTCACGGTAGTGTTTGTTCTTGCCCTGACCTTATACCTCTTTCATCTTATTTCGATTGAAGCAAAAGGTGATGAAAAATTATTTTGGGTAACAGGATATTATCTCTCTACAGGCACCCTTTTATCACTCACCTTGCATTTGTGGTGTGAAGAGGTCAAGCGAAACTCACGCAAATGGATGATACAAATAACCATGCATGCATTACTCATTGCTGACACATGGTTCTTGTATTCCCTCTCGCCCGAACGTTCGCTTACAGAAATCGGCATTGCCCATGCAGCGGCTCTTTTTGCATTGGGACTATCGGTATTTTTTCTCTCATTCACCCAAGCAAAAAATGACATTCCCAGTTGGAACTTTGCCACATCCAGCATTGGCGCACTAGCCACTTCGCTGGTTATCGGGAGCATCATGAGTGGAGGCATCAGCTTGCTGATATTATCCCTTCATACATTATTCGGCATAGACGTAAGCTACAAATGTTACCTTTATATTCTCACCTTGTGCAACGTATGCCTTGCCTTATTCCTCTTCCTGGGACTTTTACCCCAAGGAAAAGAAAAACATAACGACCGCCCGTTGCCCAACGCATTTCTCAATAGCATCATCCATTACCTGTTTCTTCCATTGGAAATAGGTTACATGATTGTATTGTACATCTATGCAGGCAGCATACTCGCAAATTGGGAATTGCCTATCGGATGGGTGTCGTGGCTCGTGACCATCATGATGGGAGGATGCATCATCATCGAGTTCGGACTTTATCCTGCACGCATGGAAAAAGAGAAACGGACAGACCGGCTGATTGCACGCTGGTTACCCATATTGGCACTGCCACTGCTGATACTGATGACGGTCAGCATCGGACGCCGCCTGCAGGATTATGGCATCACCATCAACCGCCTTTACCTGCTCACATTCAACCTCTGGTGCTATCTGGTATGCATCGGCCTGCTAACCAACCGGGCTCGGCGTATCAGTTGGATTCCAATATCGTTTGCATGCATTTTCTTGCTGGTATCGATACTTCCGGTCAATTATGCCAGCATCACCCGCAACAAAATACACAAGGACATCGAAACCAGCCTGAAACAGGCCACCACACACCCGCTTCCCTTATCGAAAGACATCTACGAAACCTGCCTGAAAGAAATGCCCCATGCGCAGGCAGCAAACCTGAACAACCGTATCCGCTACATGCGCGACTGGTTCGGATGGGAAAGCTTGCAGGACCTGGTTGCCTCAAACGTTTCACTCTATACATTACCCGAAACCGAACCGGAATCCCATTCCTACCGAGGACAAACGTCTTCGCCAGTTTCTGTCAATATACCGCAAGGATACAACAAACTGACGGCTATCGAACAACAAATCTCCGGCACAGACAACGCATTGCCCGAAACATGGTGGAAAAACGGAACATTGCCCGTATTGATAGAAGGGACAAACGACACCCTCTACTTCGACCTCAGTATCCTAAAAGAGCTGAATCAGTACGAAACAGAGCCAATGCCTCCAACCGTCCTCCGATGCAGTTCACCAGAGAAATCCTTCATTCTGACCCGTTTCTCATTGAACTACAGCGAACAAGAGCCTGAAGATACGTATCTAAGTTTCAACGGATATTTATTTACAAAATAAAATAACTCTAAACTTAATCACAACATGAACAAACAACAACTTTTTGAAAACATCAAACGTAAACAATCATTCTTGTGTGTAGGACTGGACACCGACATCAAGAAAATCCCCGAACACCTGTTGAAGGAAGAAGACCCGATTTTCGCGTTCAACAAAGCCATCATCGATGCTACCGCCCCTTATTGCATCGCCTATAAACCCAATCTGGCTTTCTACGAAAGCATGGGCGTAAAAGGCTGGATAGCTTTCGAAAAAACCGTGGAATATATCAAGAAAAACTATCCCGACCAATTCATCATTGCAGATGCCAAGCGCGGAGACATCGGCAATACTTCGGCAATGTATGCCCGTAGCTTTTTCGAAGAACTGGACATCGATGCGGTGACCGTAGCTCCTTATATGGGAGAAGACAGCGTGACTCCTTTCCTTACCTACGAAGGCAAATGGGTCATCCTACTGGCATTGAACTCGAACAAAGGGTCGCACGATTTCCAGCTGACCGAAGACAAAGCAGGCGAACGTCTCTTCGAAAAAGTATTGCGTAAATCACAAGAATGGGCAAACGACCAAAACATGATGTACGTGGTAGGTGCTACCCAAGGCAAGATGTTCGAGGACATCCGTAAAATTGTCCCTGAACATTTTCTGCTGGTTCCGGGAATCGGTGCCCAAGGAGGCTCACTGGAAGAAGCATGTAAATATGGCATGAACAGCAAGTGTGGGCTGATTGTCAATTCCAGCCGCGCCATCATCTATGCCGACAAGAGCGAAGCCTTCGCCCAAGCCGCCAAGAATGAAGCCGAAAAGGTTCAGAAACAAATGGCGGAACAATTGAAAGCCGCCCATATAATATAATAAGGAGTAAACCGGCTCACGCATCCTCTCATTGCACCTGCCCCGTGCGGTACAATGAGAGGGCTTATGCATCTCGAAACGCATGTACTTGCATCGGCTCACTCAAGCGTCTGCATCCCCCGACTCAAGCGTTTGCACCGGCATGCGCAAGCGGTTGCATACGCCTCCGAGACCTGCCGTGTTCCGCAGGACTAAAGCAAAAAAAACATCGGTTAACCAGTTTTAGACCACTAAAAAGATAAATAATTGACATTTTGCACGGTTATATAAAAAAAAAATACGTAATTTGCATAATTAAACAAGGAGCGTACTAAAAGACACTAATAGAAAAACCAAAAGATACGATAAGTTATGGAGTTTTCAGCTAAACAAATTGCGGAATATATCCACGGAGAAATAGTAGGGAATGAGAATGCAACCGTACATACATTCGCCAAGATAGAAGAAGGCGTGCCGGGTGCCATTTCTTTTCTTTCAAACCCGAAATATACACATTACATATATACAACCCAATCAACGATTGTACTGGTCAATAAAGATTTCGAACCGGAACAACCGGTAAGTGCAACCTTGATTAAAGTAGACAACGCATACGAAAGCCTGGCTCAACTCCTGACTTTATACGAACAAAGCAAGCCGAAAAAGACGGGCATCGACCCGCTGGCATCCATTGCTCCGACCGCTAAAATCGGGAAAGATGTCTATATCGGTCCCTTTGCCTGCATCGAAGAAGGTGCGGAGATAGGAGACAACGCTTGCATCCACCCGCATGCGACCGTAGGAAGCCATGCCAAAATAGGAAATAACACAACGCTCTATCCCCATGTCACGATTTATCAGGATTGCCGGGTGGGAAACAATTGCATCCTGCATGCCGGATGTGTCATCGGCGCGGACGGATTCGGGTTTGCCCCCTCCGCCGAAGGCTATGACAAGATTCCCCAAATCGGTATCGTCGTTATTGAGGACAATGTGGAAATCGGTGCCAATACGTGCGTAGACCGTGCCACGATGGGCGCCACCATCATCCATAAGGGCGTAAAGCTGGACAACCTGATTCAGATTGCCCACAATGTAGAGATAGGAAGCCACACGGTGATGGCTTCGCAAGGAGGCGTGGCGGGTTCCGCCAAGATAGGCGAATGGTGCGTATTTGCCGGACAAGTAGGTGTAGCCGGACATATCAAAGTGGGCGACCGCGTGACTATCGGAGCCCAATCGGGCATACCGGGCAATACCAAGTCGGGCAGCACCCTGATGGGATATCCCGCCATCGACCCGAAACTTTTTGCGCGTTCAGCTGTTATATACAAGAAGTTGCCCGACATGTACGAAGACATGAGACGCATGCAAAAAGAACTGGAAGAATTAAAGAAACAACTTAATAAATAAAGCCCATGTTGAAACAAAAAACATTAAAAGGCAGTTTTACACTGAACGGTAAGGGTCTCCATACCGGAGTCAAGCTGACCGTGACATTCAATCCTGCCCCCGAACACCACGGATATAAAATCCAACGCATCGACCTGGACGACCAGCCAATCATCGATGCCATAGCGGATAATGTGGTAGACACCACACGTGGTACTGTTTTGGCTAAGAACGGGGTAAAAGTAAGTACCGTAGAGCACGCCATGGCTGCCCTCTATGCAGCCGGTATCGATAATTGCCTGATTCAGGTAAACGGTCCCGAACTTCCGATTTTAGACGGAAGCTCGAAAGCATACGTAGAATGCATCCAGCGGGTAGGCATTGAGGAACAAACCGCTCCGAAAGATTATTACATCATCAAATCGAAAATCGAAGTGCGCGATGAAGAAACAGGGTCTTCCATCATCGTCTTGCCGGATGATAAATTCAGCTTAAACGTATTAATCTCTTACGATTCCAAGATTCTGACCAACCAATACGCCACATTGGAGAACATGGATGAATTCCCTACCGAAATCGCATCGGCACGCACCTTCGTATTCGTGAGGGAAATCGAACCTCTGCTGAATGCCGGGCTTATCAAGGGAGGAGATTTGGACAATGCCATCGTTATCTACGAAAAGCAGATGACCCAAGAAAACTTCGATAAATTAGCGGATGTCATGGGAGTCCCGCACATGGACGCAAGCCATTTAGGATATATCAATCACATCCCTTTGGTATGGCCCAACGAGCCAGCACGCCATAAGTTGCTCGATATCATCGGCGACCTTGCCCTGATTGGGAAACCCATCAAAGGACGCATCATCGCCACCCGTCCGGGACATACCATCAACAATAAATTCGCACGCCAATTGCGCAAGGAAATCCGCCTGCACGAGATTCAGGCTCCTATCTATAATTGCAACGAACCGCCTTTGATGGACGTGAACCGCATCCGCGAGCTCCTTCCTCACCGCTATCCGTTCCAATTGGTGGATAAGGTCATCGCTATCGGAGCCAACCACATCGTAGGCGTGAAGAATGTCACATCGAACGAACCTTTCTTCCAAGGGCATTTCCCGCAAGAGCCGGTCATGCCGGGCGTGCTTCAAGTAGAAGCCATGGCACAAGTGGGAGGCTTGTTAGTGCTCAATTCATTGGCAGAGCCGGAAAGATATTCCACTTACTTCCTGAAGATAGACAATGTGAAGTTCCGCCAAAAAGTAGTGCCAGGCGATACCCTTGTCTTCCGTGTAGAACTACTGGCACCGATTCGGCGCGGCATCTCTACCATGAAAGGATATATCTTCGTAGGAGAAAAAATCGTTTGCGAAGCCGAATTTATGGCACAAATAGTAAAAAACAAATAACATGATCAGTCCATTAGCATACATACACCCCGAAGCAATCATCGGAGAGAACGTAGAAATCGGCCCCTTTGTCTACATCGACAAGAACGTCGTAATCGGTGATAATAACCTCATTATGCCCAATGCGAATATCCTCTACGGTGCACGCATCGGCAATAACAACCGGATTTTTCCCGGTGCCGTTATCGGAGCTATTCCGCAAGACCTGAAGTTCAGAGGAGAAGAAACAACGGCAGAAATCGGTGACAACAACACCATCCGCGAAAATGTAACCATCAACCGAGGTACAGCCGCTAAAGGGAAAACCATAGTAGGAAACAACAACCTGCTCATGGAAGGTGTGCACGTGGCACATGATACCCATGTAGGAAGCGGATGTATCATCGGGAACTCCACGAAAATGGCGGGCGAAGTCGTTATTGATGACAATGCCATCGTAAGCGCCAACGTATTGATGCACCAGTTCTGCCGTGTGGGAGGATATGTGATGATACAAGGCGGATGCCGGTTCAGCAAAGACATCCCACCTTATATCATAGCGGGACGCGAGCCGATAGCCTATAGCGGAATCAATATCGTAGGCCTGCGCCGGCGCGGGTTCTCGAACGAACTGATAGAGAACATCCACAACGCCTACCGCATCATCTACAATAATGGGAAAAACGTGACCGATGCCCTGCAACAAGTGAGAGAGGAAGTGCCGATGAGTCCCGAAATAGAATACATCGTTTCTTTTATCGAAAATTCGGAAAGAGGCATCATCCGATAAAAAATTTTTGTACCTTTACCGCATCAATTTAAGATAACTAAGAACTATGGTATACAAATTCAGAATCATATCAGACGAAGTGGATGACTTCCTGCGGGAAATCAAAATCGACTCGGATGCTTCATTCTACGACTTACATGAAGCTATCCTGAAATGTACAGGCTATAAGGATGACCAGATGACTTCTTTCTTCATCTGCGACGATGACTGGGAAAAAGAGATTGAAATCACACTGGAAGATATGGGGGCAGGAAGCTCGGAAGAAGATACTTACGTCATGAAAGATACCCGCTTGAGCGAATTGCTGGAAGACGAAAAGCAAAAGCTGATATATGTATTCGACCCGCTGACAGAACGCGTATTCTTCATCGAATTGGCTGAAATCATCACCGGAAAAGACCTGCAACATGCCGTTTGCTCACGCAAGGAAGGCAATCCGCCCCAACAAACCGTTGACTTCGATGAACAAATGAAGAAGATGGACGCATCTCTTGATTTGGATGAAAACTTTTATGGTGACCAGGAATACGATGTAGACGACTTCGACCCCGATGGCTACGACATAGGAGGCGGAGGAAACCCTTACGACGAAGATAAATATTAAATCTGTTGATAGTTGATAATGAATAACGGCAGATGTCCCCAACCTTGTCATCACGATGAACTATTCATTATCAACTATTCATTATCAACTCTCCCTTTATGACCCTCATCGTCCTTATCGGTCCTACCGGCGTAGGCAAAACCGAACTCAGCTTGTCCATTGCAGAATCCTATCATACGGTCATCCTCTCGGCCGACTCGCGCCAACTGTATGCCGACCTGAAAATAGGTACGGCCGCCCCTACCCCTGAGCAATTGGCACGGGTGCCACACTATTTTGTAGGCACATTGGGACTGGGCGACTATTACAGCGCGGCACAATACGAGGCAGACGCACTTAAGAAACTGGACGAGCTTTTCAAAGAACACCACGCCGTAGTATTGACCGGAGGCTCGATGATGTATGTCGACGCCGTATGCAAAGGCATCGACGATATCCCTACGGTAGACGCCGAAACACGGCAGGCCGTGATAGAACGCTACGAACAAGAAGGACTGGAACGTTTGTGCGCCGAACTGAAACTCTTAGACCCCGACTATTATCAAATCGTCGACCTCAAAAACCCCAAACGGGTAATTCATGCGCTCGAAATCTGCTACATGACGGGGAAAACCTACACTTCCTTCCGTACCCATACCTCCAAAAAACGCCCCTTTCATATCCTGAAAATCGGACTGAAACGAGAACGCGAAGAACTTTACGACCGCATCAACCGCCGCGTGGATCTCATGATGGAAGAAGGACTGATGGAAGAAGCCCGCAAAGTCTACCCTTACCGCCGCTTCAATTCGCTGAACACAGTGGGCTATAAAGAGCTTTTCAAATACTTTGACGGAGAATGGACACTTCCTTTCGCCATTGAGAAAATCAAACAAAACTCCCGCATCTATTCGCGCAAACAAATGACATGGTTCAAGCGTGACGCCGATATTGCATGGTTTCACCCCGACCAAAAAGACGAAATCCTTCGCTTTATCAGCCGACACATCACCCGATAAATGCCAATATGACAGCCCACCCTTACCTTCTACTTTTTGTGTCAGCTTCCGCCTGACACAATGTCCGCTCCTCCCCGATAAAGGTTTCAAGACTCCCGCATCTTTTGACTTAGGTCAATAAAACCGACTAAAAACCAAAATACATGCTGTAAAACATGTTTTGTAATCAAAAAGGCCGTATCTTTGCAGTGTAATCAAAGAACAACAAGTTCTAGAACTTAACTAAACTATAAGTTTTTAAGGTAAAGATTGAAGAAGCATCGAAGGCCGGCCGTGAGGTTCGCCGGAGATTTAAAGGATAACAAAATTAGGTATTAAAAAGTTAGATTTAAGTTTTCAGGTATTATTAACTAAAAAAGAAAGGATAACATTATGAAAAAGGTAAAAAACATTTTTCACAAGATTGCCAATGCGGATCCTATGATCTGGGGTTATGTAATGCTGAACGACAAACTCAGCAAGTAAAAACAAGCTGAAGCCATAAAAAGCGGAAGCTTTTTTAGAAAAAAGAATCTGATAAATGCCGAAAAGGCTTTTGTAAATAATCGAGTAGGAGGTAAACACTAATCATAGGTGTTTATCTCCTATTTTCATGTTTACCGACCTCTCACACCACCGTACGTGCCGTTCGGCATACGGCGGTTCCTATTTTGGGTACCATTCGAGATACGAGCCCATTAAGGTAGGATAACCTGCCTTTCGCAGGCTGTCCTTATTTATCGCCACCTTCAATATAGGACTATCAGCAATACGCCAATAACCTTTGCGAGTGTTACCCCATTCACATGCCTTGTATTTTCCAATACCACATTTAATGAGGTTTGCCACCTTGGTCTTGGGGGTCTTCCAAGCTTTCCATATACACATGCGTATTCTCCGTCTTAACCACTCATCAGTATCAAGAAGAAAACGTTTCATATCGGCTAGGTGATAGTATCCAATCCATCCACGGATGTACTCCTTCAGTTTCTGTTTCCTCTTGACGTATCCCCATCCGTTGCTACGATTCGTCAGTTCTTTAAGTCTTGATTTCATCTTGGATTTGGACTTCGGATGTACTGTGAGGCGGCATTTGCCTTTCATTACATAAAAGGAGTAGCCGAGATACTTAACTCCTTGGACATACGACACTACAGTCTTTTCCTTGTTGACTTTGAGATATAAAGTTCCCTCTATATATCGGGTTATGGACTCCTTGACTCTTCTTGCCGCCCTTTTGGACTTACAGAATATCATCGAGTCATCGGCATAGCGAACAAAAGGAAGCCCTCTGCGTTCGAGTTCCTTGTCCAACTCATTAAGCATAATATTACTCAACAAAGGACTTAGTGGTCCTCCTTGGGGAGTTCCTTCCTCGCTCGCTTCGAACAGACCTTTGTTCATTACACCGCTTCGGAGATATTTGTGTATTAGACTGACCACTCTGCCGTCTTTAATAGTACGGCTGAGGATTTCTATGAGTTTGCTATGATTCACGGTATCGAAGAAGCGCTCGAGGTCAAGGTCTACTACATATATGTAGCCTGCATTGATTATTT
>URCM01000051.1 GCA_900546355.1 uncultured Bacteroides sp. | reverse complement strand
CGCTATCTTCCTCATCACAGAAGCGAAAATGCCTCAAAAACTCATCCCAAATCATTGCACGATAAATTCAAAACAGCTTCTAAAAATGGCATGAGGAGACGATGGTGAAGTCCATCATCTCCTCATGCCATTTTTAGTGTAACTCTTCATGTTGTAAGACAGTGCTGTCAGGCGTTGGCTATGGCACAAACTTCTTTCGCTAAACGGTCTGCCTCTTCCATTGTCCGAGCCTCTGAATACACTCGGATGATAGGTTCGGTATTGCTTTTACGCAGATGCACCCATCCTTCAGCGAAATCAATCTTCACTCCATCTACATCATTCACCTCTTTGTCGCGATATATTTCCTTCACTTTTTTCAGAATGGCGTCGATGTCTGTATCGGGAGTCAAATCAATGCGGTTTTTTTCCATATAATAAATAGGATAAGAAGCACGAAGCTCGCTTGTCTTTTTACCTTCATGTGCCAGGTGGCTCAAGAACAAGGCAATTCCTACCAATGCATCCCTGCCGTAATGTGCCTCCGGATAAATCACGCCGCCATTGCCTTCTCCTCCTATCACGGCATTTACCTCTTTCATTTTCGTTACCACATTTACTTCGCCTACAGCCGAAGCGTAATATGTCATGCCATACTTACGGGTCACGTCCCGTAATGCACGGGTCGAGCTAAGGTTTGAAACGGTATTGCCAGGTGTATGCTTTAATACATAATCGGCAACAGTCACCAATGTATATTCTTCACCATACATTGTCCCGTCTTCGCATATCATAGCCAGGCGGTCAACATCCGGATCTACAACAAAAGCGACATCTAAACCGCCCCGTTTCATCAGCTGCATGATATCGCCCAAGTTCTTTTCCAATGGTTCCGGGTTATGCTGGAAATCCCCTGTAGGTTCACAATACAATTTTTCGATGTGCTTTACACCTAAGCGTTCAAGCAATTGGGGCAAAATAATGCCGCCTACCGAGTTTACGCAATCTATTGCCACACGGAAATCAGCTTTCCGAATAGCTTCAACATCTACTAACTTTAAAGCTAAGACACGTTCGATATGTTTTTCGCCATACGTTGTGTCTGCCGTATACTTTCCTAACGAGTGGATGTCGGCATAATCAAACTCTTCTGCTTCAGCAATGCGAAGCACTTCCTGTCCTTCTTCTGCATTTAAAAATTCACCGTGTTCATTCAGTAACTTCAAAGCATTCCATTGTTTCGGGTTATGACTGGCGGTCAGGATAATTCCTCCACACGCTCCTGCCATCGTTACAGCCAATTCGGTAGTAGGTGTGGAAGCAAGACCGATGTCTGTCACATCGAATCCCATACCCATTAATGTGCCACATACTACTTGCCGTACCATTTCGCCCGACACACGGGCATCACGGCCTACTATAATCCGATTACTTTTCACTGAAGAAACCCGGCGAACCAATGTCGCGTATGCAGAAACAAATTTCACTATGTCCAATGGGGTGAGTCCTTCGCCTGCTTTGCCACCAATGGTTCCCCGAATGCCGGAGATAGATTTTATTAAAGCCATTCTGTTTTTATTTGCCTAAATTGTACGTAATTTCATAATAACACGGATAGACGAATCTGGAGGCGTAGTTTACAGTTCCTTCCTCATGCGGAACAATCAGACGTACACGTGCCACATCGGTCGATGAAGAAGTACGCGCAGGTTTTATGTATCGCAATGGCAGAAGCCATCCGGAAGGCACCGATGTTGATTCGTAGACTGCGTTCATGATATAGCTTTCCGTAAAAGCACCCGAATAAGATTCTCCGTTGATTGTTACTTTATATTCTTCGGGATGGAGCATATACATCGGAAGCGACCATGAAGAATTGGCTATATAATTCGTGTAGTTATATAGGTTCATGTTACCGGTCAGCGTGTCACCCAAGTTGAACATATCTTCCCGGTTCTGCATCGCAATTTCGAAATAGCGTGATAAGATGGAATACGAACCATCGGGCAACACTGATTTTCCTTTTCCTTTTTCCACGATATTCATGTATACTCCGCTTTCTTCGAAAAGCACGAATTGGTTTTCTGCTGTCATCGTGTCTTGTGCATAAAACTCGCTTTCACTTATGATATCATAATCGTGTGTGCTAATCCATGCATTGATTGCGTCTATCTCGTCTTCTCTATATTCAGCATACGTTTTACCATCATTGCAGCTTTGGAAAATCAAAGCTGTCAAAACCATCGCTGTCACAAAAACTCTTGTCTTTTTCATTCTGTCGTATATCGTATAATTTTCCGGTGCCAAAATTAATAAAATGAATTGTACGGAAATCATGTTCTCGTCACATTTTATCATTAATTATCACATTTTCCCTTAAAGAGTAAGTGGTTTCATCGCATATCAATGACTTCCGCATTTGGATATTTTCTCGAATCGAATCGGAAGTAAGCATTGGTATAGGGTTGGTTGGTTTGATAGGAGAGGATACGAAACTCCTGTGTTTCGCCGTTTGCCAGTTTTATAGTGATGCATAACGGGTGATATTCGGCAGAAATAAAGACGACAATCGATTGTATATCGCCTTTTTCTCGGGGAATAAGGATGATTTCGTTGCCCGTTTGTCCTTTCATGGCATGTCGTGTTCCGTAACGGCATTCGAACAATGTTTCGTATGAATTGATTAAGGCATACGGATTGATGCTTTGCAATTCTTCGGCAGAAGGAGTGGAGATGGTCACTTCTTCGTTTTGCTCTACGTAGCTCCATTGTGTTTTTCCGTCGAACCAGCTTTTTACACCTCCACATTCCAGGTAAAAGCATTCACCTTTTAGTGCTAAAACACCTTGTTGGGTACCTCCGAAGCGGATACATACGCCTCCAGCCTGCCGATAGGCTTCGGCGGTTCGGTCGAGTATGATTTTGGCTCGGTTGTTTTCATCGGCATATAAGTGGAGGGATACCAGTAAAGCCATCAGGCAGATTATAAGATGGTTATTCTTTTTCATATTGCACTTTTTGTTTGATTACTGATTTTTTAAGTTGCTCATACGCATGGCAAGGTCATTCTCGTCCATGCAGAGCACTTCGCGCGCCTTGCTTCCATTGGCAGGACCTACGATACCTGCTCGTTCCAATTGGTCCATAATACGTCCTGCACGGTTGTAACCGATGGAGAATTTGCGTTGGATGAGCGAGGTAGAGCCTTGCTGGTGGTAGATGAGCAGGCGTGCTGCTTCTTCGAAAAGCGGATCCAAGCGGTTCATGTCGACATCGGCACTGCTTCCTCCGTTTTCAGAGTCGTCTTCCACTTCAGGAAGAAGGAAGGGAGTAGGATATCCCTGTTGGCGGCTGATGAAATCGACGATACGTTCTACCTCGGGTGTATCGACAAACGCGCATTGTACGCGCACCGGGTCGTTCCCTTGCAGATAAAGCATATCACCTTTACCGATAAGTTGTTGTGCACCCGGGCGGTCAAGGATGGTACGGGAGTCCATCATTGACGCTACGCGGAACGCCACACGGGCTGGGAAGTTTGCCTTGATGGTTCCTGTGATGATATTGGTCGTAGGACGTTGGGTAGCGATGATGGCATGGATGCCTACAGCTCGTGCCAATTGGGCAATGCGGCAGATGGGAAGCTCTACTTCTTTGCCTGCAGTCATAATCAAGTCGCCGAATTCATCGATGATGATGACAATGTAAGGCATGAAGCGGTGTCCGTTTTCCGGATTCAATTGGCGGTTGATGAATTTAGCGTTATATTCACGGATGTTGCGGCATCCGGCTTTCTGTAACAAGTCGTAACGTGTATCCATCTCTATGCAGAGTGAATTGAGGGTTTGCACCACTTTGGTCACATCGGTAATGATGGCATTGTCCGAGTCGGGCAGTTTGGCAAGATAGTGGTTCTCTATCGGCGCATAGATGGCGAATTCTACTTTCTTCGGGTCGACAATGACAAATTTCAGTTCACTGGGGTGCTTCTTATATAATAAGGAGGTGACAATGGCGTTTAGTCCGACTGATTTACCTTGTCCTGTAGCACCTGCCACTAACATGTGAGGAGCTTTGGCAAGGTCGACGATGAATACATCGTTGGTGATGGTCTTTCCTAACGCTACCGGAAGTTCGTAAGTCGTGTCCTGGAACTTCTTGCTACTTAAGATGCTGCTCATTGGTACAATGCGCGGGTTAGCGTTCGGTACTTCGATGCCGATGGTTCCTTTGCCGGGAATGGGCGCAATGATACGGATGCCTAAAGCTGAAAGACTTAGGGCTATATCATCCTCCAAGTTACGGATACGGTTGATGCGCACGCCTTCGGCTGGAGTGATTTCGTAAAGCGTGACGGTAGGTCCCACACTTGCTTTGATGGAACTGATTTCTATCCCGAAGCTGCGCAACACTTGGATGATACGGTCTTTATTGGCATTCTGTTCTTCCATGTCGATGGCGGGAGTGTGGTCATTGTATGCGTCAAGCAGGTCGAGGGTCGGGAAACGGTAATGTTCCAAGTCTAAGCGTGGATTATAAGGCTGGTCCAAGTTTCCGCGCGAAGGTTCTTCGTTTTCTTCTTTAGGGGCTTCTTCAATTTCGAAAGTCGGTTCATCCGTTACTTTCATGCTTTTTCCGGGAACAGGTTGGGAGTCAGTGATGACTTGTTCTTTGGGTTGTTCCGATGTTTCGGGTATGTATGCAGGCGTAATTGGAGCATCCTTTTCTATTACAGGCTTCAACTCTATTTCGACAGGATGGTGTTCGGGGTCATCTTGTGATTTGTCGGAAGTGGGAGAAACCGGACATGGGGGAACTTCTTTTGCAAAAGATTGCCCGGCAGGTTCTGCGACAGGTGTGTCAGGCACTTCCTTTTCTCGCGTCGGAAAGGCAGGATGGAACGCTTTGCGCACCACTTGCATTGTTTCGCGCGTAAAGAAGATGGCAATGAGCACTAAGCTGACCAATAAGGTAAGGATGAGTCCCGGTGCGCCTATCTGAGAGCAAATCCATCGGCTTGTGTTGTAGCCATGCAGTCCTCCGGGATAGAGGAAAGAGTCTTGAAACGTCGCTCCGAAAGCAAATCCTAATGTTATGGAAAGCCATATCATTAGAACTGCACAGCCAGTGAACCATTTCCACAAGGTGAACTGGTAGGCTTTCATCAGCTTCATGCCGCACACGATGAGAAACACTACGATAAAGTAAGCCGAAATGCCAAAGCAGTCGTTAATGAGGAATTGCGAAAGTTGTGCTCCTCGTGCTCCCGCATAGTTTTGGATGCCATTGTTCGTTTCAAGCAATTCTCCCGGGTCGGGATGAGCCAGGATACTTTGGTCGTTTCCTCCCGTAAAAAAGAAAGAGCTGAAAGCCAATAGCATATATACGCCGAAGATGACGCAGAGCAGTCCGATGATGAAATGTATGGTTTCGCCTTTGAGGGCGTTTATCATCTTTTTGGGATTGATGATTTTGTCTTTGTTTTCTTGTGTTTCTGTCTTTTTCTTCATAATTGAATAGGGAAATAGTGAAAATCAAACGCAAATGTACGAATATTTTTTTGTATTTTTGCGCCGCAATCAAAAATCGTTATGGAAAAGAATACATCTGCTATTTACGACAAGAACACTGTAGAATTCGTGACGGTAGCCGCCGAGTTTTGTGGCTTCCTTGAGCGGACAGACGAAATAAAGCGCCGGCCATTTATAGACAAGGCGTTGAAATTGCTTCCTTTGCTTTACCTGAAAGCTTCATTGCTTCCTGAACATGTGGTGCGCATGGATGAATCCGACCCCGAGGTTTTTGTGACGGAAGGTGATTATGAACGGGTGCGTGGCGGAGTAGCGGCATTGATGGGCCGGTATGATGATTACCTTGATGTGTTTCTCGATGATATGGCGTATAGTGATACACCTATCGGGCAGACGGTTTCCGAAAGTCTGGCGGACATCTACCAGCCTTTGAAAGACTTCGTGTGCGTGTATCAGCTGGGACTTGACCGGACGATGAATGATGCTTTGGTGATTTGCCGTGAACAGTTTGGTGAATTCTGGGGACAACGTGTGTTGAACGTCATGCGTGCCCTGCACGATGTGAAATATAATGCCGGTACGGATGAAGAAGAGGAAGACGAAGTATCGTCGCCGGTTTTCGATGCGGATGCTGGTTATACGGAAGATGATTTATATGAAGGTTTAGATGTTGGTGATGAGGATGAAGAACAAGATGATTACATTACGAAATAAGATATCGAAGCAACAGGTGGCTGAAATGCCGAAGGAAAATTTCCCTGGCCGTATCTTTGTGGTTTATACTGAAACCGATGCACGGAAAGCGGTAAAGTATCTCAATACGCATTCTATTGTCGGGGTGGATACGGAGACACGTCCTTCTTTTCGGCGGGGAAAGATGCATAACGTGGCGCTTTTGCAGATTTCCACTCATGACACTTGCTTTTTGTTTCGCTTGAACCATTTAGGCTTGCCCGATTTTTTGGATGAGTTCCTGCGGAACAATGTGTTAAAGGTTGGTTTGTCTTTGCGAGATGATTTCGCGATGCTCCGCAAGCGGAATCAAGGTGATTTGCGGGAAGGAAACTGGGTGGAACTGCAAGACTATGTGCCGCGTTTCGGTATCGAAGAGAAAAGCTTGCAAAAGATTTATGCGTTGCTTTTCGGAAAGAAAATATCGAAGGCACAACGTTTATCGAATTGGGAAGCCGAAGTGTTGACCGAAGCACAACAGCTTTATGCTGCTACAGACGCATGGGCGTGCGTGGAAATCTATAATTATTTGGAAGAACTCCGTAGCCACGGCAATTATCAGGTGGAGAAAGTGGAGGAGGTATAATGACAATGATAATATGGTTGGCCGGTTCGGTTGGCTAACTGTTTTTGTCATATAGCCGACTCGTTAATAGGTTAACTTATCAAAAGAAAAAAATAGCAATGAACATGTCATACAAAAGAGTGTATTTGAAGCCCGGTAAGGAAGAATCGTTGAAACGTTTTCATCCGTGGATTTTCTCGGGTGCTATCGCCCGGGTAGAGGGAGAACCCGAAGAGGGTGAGGTTGTGGATGTTTACACATCGCAGAAAGAATTCATAGCCTGTGGGCATTTTCAGATAGGGAGCATCGCTGTACGTGTGTTGTCTTTCATACAGGAGACTATTGATCGTGCTTTTTGGGTGCGCAGACTGACGTGTGCAAAGGAAGTGCGCAAGGCATTGGGGCTGATGAATAATCCGCAGACCAATACCTATCGGTTGGTACACGGCGAAGGAGATAATTTGCCCGGATTGATTATGGATGTTTATGGAAAGACCGCTGTCATGCAGGCACACTCGGCAGGGATGCATCTTGACCGTATGGAGATAGCCGATGCACTTACCGAGGTAATGGAGGGTGTGATTGAAAACATTTATTATAAGTCGGAGTCGACCCTTCCTTTTAAAGCCGATTTGCTGGCGAGAGAGGACGGATTCATTAAAGGAGGCAGTGCTGAAAATGTAGCGATGGAAAACGGATTGAAATTCCATGTCGACTGGCTGAAGGGACAGAAGACAGGATTCTTCGTCGATCAGCGGGAAAACCGTAGGCTGTTGGAGCAATATGCAGCGGGACGTAATGTGCTGAATATGTTTTGTTATACAGGAGGATTCTCGTTTTATGCCATGCGTGGCGGGGCGAAGCTGGTTCATTCGGTGGATAGTTCGGCCAAGGCTATCGACTTGACAAACGAAAACGTAAGACTGAATTTCCCTGATGACCCGCGCCATCAGGCGTTTGCAGAAGACGCTTTCAAGTTTCTCGACCGTATGGGAGACCAATATGATTTGATTATCCTTGACCCTCCTGCCTTTGCCAAGCACCGGGATGCGCTTCGTAACGCTTTACGCGGTTATACAAAGCTGAATGCAAAGGCTTTCGAGAAGATTCGCCCGGGCGGCATCCTGTTCACTTTTTCTTGTTCGCAAGTTGTGACAAAGGATAATTTCCGCAATGCGGTCTTTACGGCGGCTGCTCAAGCAGGACGCAGTGTCCGCATCCTTCATCAGTTGACTCAACCGGGCGACCATCCGGTAAACATTTACCATCCCGAAGGCGAGTATCTGAAAGGGTTGGTGCTGTATGTGGAATAAATCAGTTTTTAGCCGCATACCGGTTCCTGATTATTCCACAGTGACCGATTTGGCTAAATTGCGCGGCTGGTCTACGTCTTTTCCTTTGCACACGGCTATGTGATACGCCAATAGTTGCAAGGGGATGACCGTGGTGAGCGGTTCCAGACATTCCAAAGTTTCCGGGATTTCGATGCATTCGTCCGCTAATTTGCGGATGATTGTATCGCCTGGATTTACCAAGGCGATGATATGTCCTTTTCTTGCCTTGACTTCTTGTATATTGCTTACAACTTTCTCGTACATCGCATTTTGTGTGGCAATGACAACTACAGGCATTTCCGTGTCGATGAGTGCGATAGGCCCGTGTTTCATTTCTGCGGCGGGATATCCTTCGGCGTGGATATACGAGATTTCCTTTAGTTTTAATGCTCCTTCCAACGCTACGGGGAAACTGTATCCTCGCCCTAAGTAGATGAAATTATGCGCATACGTGAAAATGCGCGCTAACGAAGCGATGCTTTCATTCTGCTTCAGTATTTGGGTTATCTTTTGGGGTATTTCTGTTAATTCGTCAACTATGTGATGGTAGGTGATGTCATCTATCAGGTTTTTCTCCCGTCCCAAAGTCAGGGCAAAGAGGGTCAGGACAGTCACTTGACCCGTGAATGCTTTGGTAGACGCTACGCCGATTTCAGGTCCGACATGGATGTATGAACCGGTGTCGGTGGTGCGTGGGATGGAGGAACCTACGGCATTGCAGATGCCATATACGAAAGCACCCTTGGCTTGGGCAAGCTTGATGGCCGCAAGCGTGTCGGCGGTCTCGCCCGACTGGGAAATGGCTATGACCACATCTGTGTTGGTGATGACAGGATTCCGGTAACGGAACTCCGAGGCGTATTCCACTTCTACAGGGATGCGGCAGAACGTTTCGATGAGTTGCTTTCCTATCAGTCCGGCGTGCCAAGAGGTGCCGCATGCCACAATGATGAACCGTTGGGCGTGGAGAAGACGCTCTCTATGGTCGTTGACTGCCGAAAGCATCACCTGATGCGTTTGCTTGTTTACCCTTCCGCGCATACATTCGTTGATGCATTCAGGCTGTTCGAATATTTCTTTTAACATAAAGTGTGGGTATCCGCCTTTTTCCAGCTGGCCGATGTTCAGGTCAATTTCTGTTATTTCGGTTAGTTGGGGCTCATTTTCTAAATTGACTACTTTAAGCGGTTGCCCGGCTTCTAATATAGCTATTTCACCGTCTTGCAGGTAGCTTACCTGGTTGGTATACTCCACGATAGGAGTGGCGTCCGAGGCAAGAAAGAATTCGTGGTCTCCTATCCCGATTACTAACGGGCTGCTTTTGCGTGCCGCAATGATGCGGTCGGGATTGCGTCGGTCGATAAGAGCGATGGCGTATGCTCCGATTACCCGGTGCAAAGCGATTTGCACAGCTGTTAGCAGGTTGGTTTGCGAACTGGTTTGGATATAGTCGATGAGCTGCACAAGCACTTCGGTGTCGGTTGCGCTTCGGAAAGTGTAGCCTTTTTCCCGGAGCTGCTCACGCAAGGCGGCATAATTTTCGATGATTCCGTTGTGCACCAGTGCCAGGTTGCCCGATTGCGACACATGCGGATGGGCGTTTTCCCGGCACGGTTCGCCGTGGGTAGCCCAGCGTGTATGGGCGATGCCTGTATGTCCCGATACATCCTTGTGTATAGTGTATCCTTCCAAATCTGACACTTTGCCTTTGGCCTTATAAACATTCAGCTCATTGGTTTCGCTTATTAGTCCTATTCCCGCACTGTCATACCCGCGGTATTCCAATCTTTTCAGTCCTTTTATCAGAATCGGGTAGGCTTGTCCCTTCCCGATGTATCCTACAATTCCACACATGATAATTGTTCCTTTTTCGTTTTAGTTGTATGTTGTTTTGTTATCGCATGCGAAGTTATAAATAGTAAACGGAAAAACAATAGTCTCCGGGAGAAAAAGCTGTTTTTTTTTAGAGCCTGTTTAAATTTTGCTCAGTAACATTCTTATCGCCGCCAGTTTCACCATTTCCTTAGCCGAATCGAACGTGAATTCGTAGTTCCGACAGAGCCTTCTATAATTATCGAACCAGGAGAAAGTCCTTTCCACAATCCATCTCTTACCTATTGGTTTAAAGCCGTTTGACTTATCTCCGCTTACTATGACTTCAAGCACATATCCGAAAGCCTTTCTGATTCTGCCGGCCACTTCTCCCCTGTATCCGGCATCTGCCAGGATGACTTTAAGATTACAGCAAAGCTCCTTCAAACATCTGGCCAGCAGGTAAGCGGCCTTTCCGTCATGCACGCAAGCTATTGTTACCATGACAGCTATCAGGAAACCGTTCTTGTCAACGACGACATGGCGTTTGATGCCTTTCACTTTTTTATTGCCGTCAATACCATTAAGGGAACGGTTGTCACCCCAGCGGACACTTTGGCTGTCCATAATACCAACGCTTGCCTCGGGATTTTGACCGTTCTTGACACGAACTTTTTCACGTAAGTTATTCAACAACAGGTCAAATTCACCTAAGGAAGACCATTTGCGGTAATAGTAATATACCAGTTCCCAAGGGGCAAAATGGGAAGGCAGCATACGCCATTGGCAGCCTGTCTTCACGAGATAGAAAATGGCGTTCCATATCTCACGCAAATCATATTTTCGCTTTCTTGCTTGCAGGTTCAAGATTTTCTTGATAACTTGCCATTGTGTTTCTTCTAAATCTGTCGGATACATAATTATTTCAAGTGTGGAAACTTAAAAATAATCATTTCCGAAGAAAGAAGAAACACTCTTTCTATATTAAACTTTAAAATTTAAACAGGCTCTTAATTCCGCAATAGCTCCTGTCCCTACAAGTTATAGTCAATCAGAAATGGATTGCGAAAAATGGAATGGAACGCAGAGACACAGAAGCGCAAAGTTTATTTTTTTAAGAGAGCAAAGCACACAGAGAGTGGCATTTGTCTCCGTGCTCTTTGCCTTCTCTCTAAATTATTCCTCCGCGTCTTTGCGTCTCTGCGTTCAATTTTTTTTGCAAACCAATTTTGTTTTACTATAATTGGCAAGATGCGGACATCCATTTTTTTAGGATCGCACGTGTGCATCCTGTCCTTTTTCATGGATTTTCCTCTAAGATGGCTTTGGATAGTATTTGTAACTGTCTGTAATATAACTGGTTTGTGGACGGTAATATAGTTTCACTACAGTTTATATATACTGAAACTGTAGTTTTAATGCACTGAAACTGAAGTTTCAGTATAGTTGAACTCACGGAAAAGATAGGTTTGTTTGCCGGAGCGGCTGAATTCCTTCCGAAAGCCACTGTGCCTGGCCGCCTTCACACAATCAGGTTGGAATGCGCGGATGAGCCGTATCTTCTTTCTTAGGAGCATATTGAAGGGAGGTGGAATTGTTTCTAAAAAGTTTGGGCACTATCTTTGCCGTAATCGTGAAAAACACTATCTTTGTCTTTCGAAATTTAAAAGCTAATCAGAAACGGAAAATGAATCAGTTTGCATCTTTAAAGGTCAATCCCGTATGGAGGGAAGCGAAAGATTATCTGCTTATAGCATTGGGTATGATGATGTATGGCATAGGGTGGACCGTGTTTTTGTTGCCTAACAACTTGCCGTCGGGTGCCGTGCCGGGCATCGCTTCCATTATCTATTGGGCGACAGGTTTCCCCGTACAGTATACTTATCTGGGTATTAATGGGCTCCTGTTGTTGCTTGCGCTAAAGATATTGGGGTTGAAATTTTGCTTGAAGACCATTTGGGCAGTGGCGGTACTTACCGTGTTCCTGGCAATAATCCAAAAGCTGGCAGGCAATGGATTGATACACGACCAGCCTTTTATGGCTTGTGTGCTGGGCGCTTCGTTCTGCGGAGGAGGCATAGGTCTGGCTTTTTCCGCCAATGGTAGTACGGGGGGGACGGATATCATAGCCGCTATCGTAAACAAATATCGTGATATTTCGCTCGGAAGGGTGATTCTGATGTGTGATGTCATTATCATTTCTTCCAGTTACCTGGTGTTGCACGATTGGGAACGGGTGGTTTATGGATACGTAGTATTGTTTATTACCAGTTTTGTTATCGATCAGGTGGTGAACAGTGCGCGCCAGTCGGTACAGTTTTTTATCATTTCGAGCAAATACGACGAGATAGGACATCGCATCAATAAAGACTTGCACCGTGGCGTGACGTTTATCGACGGAGTGGGATGCTATACCAATAATGGTGTGAAAATGATGTTTGTTTTGGCGAAGAAAAGAGAATCGAACACGATTTTCCGCTTGATCAAGGATATTGACCCGCATGCTTTTGTTTCGCAGAGTGCGGTGATAGGCGTGTTCGGGGAAGGATTTGACCGTATCAAGGTGAAATAATAAGCTTGTTTTTTAAATCATTATATTATGACAACGACAAGTATTGACATTGTAAGGCAGATGGCCGTCGACCATCGTGTGACGCTGGCCAAGGAAAGCTCACACGCGTTGGCGGATACGTTGCTTTTCAAGAAATATAAGAAAGGCGAGCGGATATTGGATGAGGGAGAGATCTGTACGTGCATCCGCTACATCGAAAAAGGTTTGCTCCGTCAGTTTTATTTTAAATATGGCAAGGACATGACCGAACATATCGCTTACGAAAAGGGTGAAGTGATGTGTCTGGAGAGTTATTTCCGCCAGGAGCCTACCCGTCTGATGATAGAGGCGTTAGAGCCGAGTGTCGTTTGGGAGATAGACAAGGCATCTTTTGACCAGCTTTCGATGGAACGTGCGGATATTGGTGTCCTCTATCGGAAGATATTGGAGACTTCGCTCATTGAGTCGCAAATCAAAGCCGACACTTTGCGCTTCGAACCAGCTCATGAGCGTTATAACAAGTTGCTTCAGATTCATCCTGAAATACTGAAGCGTGCTCCGTTGATTTATATTGCTTCATTGCTTCAGATGACGCCCGAGACATTGAGCCGTGTCCGCTCGGCAAGTGTGAACGGCTGACACCGATAAATGGATTTTAATCGAAAAGGAAAATGACGATGCAAAAGATAACCATAGCCCGTATATTCGGTATATGCCTGTTTTTGGGAATGGGGTGTATGTCTCTTGGTGCCCAATGGGCATATATGATGCGCGTCAATGGGTGTCGGCTATCAAATCGTCGGGTGCGAAGTAATATATTATATTGTAGAGTTGACCATGGATTAACCCCGATGTTTTTATGGTATATGATTTGATAACGATATTGGGACCGACCGCATCGGGGAAAACCCCCTTGGCGGCGGCATTGGCAAACCGCTTGCATACGGAAATCATTAGCGGGGATAGCCGCCAGGTGTACCGTCGGATGGATTTGGGAACGGGAAAAGATTTGGCGGACTATACCGTAGAAGGCAAACGGATTCCTTATCACCTGATTGACATCGCGGAACCGGGTACCAAATACAATGTATTTGAATTTCAGCACGATTTCCTTCGGGCTTATGAGGACATCCGCAGGCGAGGCATGACTCCCATCTTGTGCGGAGGAACCGGGATGTATCTGGAGTCGGTCTTGAAAGGATACAAGCTGCTTCCCGTGCCGGAAAATCCCGAATTGCGTGAAAGACTTGCGGGAAAGTCGTTGGAAGAACTGGCCGGTTTGTTGGCTTCGTATAAGACGTTGCATAACTCTACGGATGTAGATACGGCAAAACGTGCGATACGTGCCATCGAGATTGAAGAATACTACCGTACTCAACCTGTAGACGCAAGGGATTTTCCTGAAATCCACAGCTTGATTATCGGAGTAGACATCAATCGGGAATTGCGGCGTGAGAAAATATCGCGCCGGTTGAGGCAACGGTTGGATGAAGGCATGGTGGAAGAGGTGCGCGGGCTGATGGCGGAAGGCATCGCGCCCGGAGATTTGATTTATTATGGATTGGAATACAAATTCCTTACCTTATATATAATAGGAGAACTGAGTTACGATGAAATGTTCAGCCAGCTTGAAATCGCCATCCACCAGTTTGCCAAGAGGCAGATGACCTGGTTCAGGGGCATGGAAAGACGCGGATTTACCATTCATTGGATTGACGCTACATTGCCTATGGAAGAAAAGGTAGGGAAGATAATGAATTTATTAAAAGAAAATTAATATGGCAATAGAACCTACCCGCTGGGGAGTGATATATAACCCGAAAGCCGGAAGTCGGAAGGCGCAAAAGCGTTGGAAAGAGATTCGGGACTACATGGAAAGCCGTGAAGTCCGGTTCGACTATGTACAGTCGGAAGGTTTCGGCTCGGTGGAACGTTTATCGCGTACGATGGCGAATAATGGTTATCGCACCATTGTAGTGGTAGGGGGAGACGGTGCATTGAACGATGCTGTAAATGGCATTATGTTTTCGGAGGCTGAAGATAAAAACGACATAGCTTTAGGGATTATCCCGAACGGCATCGGCAATGACTTCGCTAAGTATTGGGGGTTGGATTCCGATGATTATAAGGAAGCGGTGGACGTGCTTATCAACCGCCGTCTGCGTAAAGTGGATGTGGGGGTATTCAGCTACTTTGACGGAAAAGAGCACGTGAAACGTTATTTTCTCAATGCGGTTTATATCGGATTGGGGGCACGTATTGTCATCATTACGAATGAAACACGTCGTTTTTGGGGGATACCTTTGTTTTCGTATCTGTCTTCTTTATTCCTGGTGGCGTTCGAGCGTAAACTTTACCGGATGCATCTGAAGGTGAACGACGAACACATCCGCGGAAGATTGATGGCCGTGGCGATAGGCAGTGGACGTGGATATGGGTTGACTCCCAGTGCGGTACCTTATAACGGATGGCTTGATGTGTCGTTGATTTATCGTCCCGAGTTGCGTCAATTGATTCAAGGTTTATGGATGATGCAACAAGGGCGTCTGTTGAATCATAAGACTGTGAAACCTTACCGTACAAAACAAGTGAAAATACTTCGGGCACAAAATGCGGAAATCAGTTTGGATGGACGTGTCTGGTTCGACCGTCATTTCCCGATAGAGGTAACCATTGTTCCCGAAGCCTTGACATTGATAATACCGCAGTGAAAATAGAAAGCTTACAAACATAAGAACTTATGATACAAACAATAGAAGACCTGACCCGTTCTGACAACTTTTTCCTGTTGGCGGGACCTTGTGTGATAGAAGGTGAAGATATGGCGTTGCGCATTGCCGAGCGGGTAGTGAAGATAACCGATAGCCTGCATATACCTTATGTGTTTAAAGGCTCATACCGTAAGGCGAACCGTTCACGTTTGGATTCGTTTACAGGAATAGGTGATGAAAAAGCATTGAAGGTATTGGCAAAGGTACGTGCTACGTTTGGAGTGCCGGTTGTAACGGATATTCATGCAGCAGATGAGGCCGAAATGGCGGCTGCCTATGTTGACGTGTTGCAGATACCGGCCTTTTTATGCCGTCAGACAGATTTGTTGGTAGCGGCGGCACGGACGGGAAAGATAGTGAATATTAAAAAAGGGCAGTTTCTTTCGCCTGGAGCGATGCGCTTTGCTGCTGACAAGGTGGTAGAGGCAGGTAATCCGCAAGTAATGCTGACCGAACGCGGGGTGACTTTCGGCTATCACGACTTGATTGTTGATTATCGGGGTATTCCTGAAATGCAGTCGTTTGGCCATCCGGTGATACTCGATGTGACCCATTCGCTTCAGCAGCCCAATCAAACCTCTGGTGTGACAGGAGGTATGCCTCAACTGATAGAAACCATAGCCAAGGCAGGGGTGGCGGTAGGTGTGGATGGTTTGTTCATGGAGACACACGAAGACCCGTCAGTAGCAAAGAGCGATGGAGCGAATATGTTGAAACTCGACTTGCTGGAAGGCTTGTTGGAAAAACTGGTGCGTATTCGTCAAAGTATCTTGTAAGATTCATTGTTTATGTTTCAATAAAAGAATATCTTTGCAGCACGAAAATCTAAATTTTAAAGAGATATGCTTACAATTAAACAAATTACAGAGGATACCGACAAGGTTATCCGTGGATTGGAGAAGAAGCATTTTGCTAATGCGAAAGAGACTATTGCGCGGGTACTCGAACTGAATAATAAACGTCGGAACGCACAAGGACAATTAGATAATAATCTGGCAGAAGTCAATGCCACGTCAAAGACCATTGGTCAGTTGATGAAAGAAGGCAAAAAAGAAGAAGCGGAAACGGCAAAGGCTCGTGTGGCTGAAATCAAGGAAGCCAACAAAGGAATACAAGCTGAGATGGACCAGGCTGCCGAAGATTTGCAGAATTTGTTGTACACCATTCCGAATGTGCCTTACGAGGAAGTGCCTGAAGGTAACGGTGCTGAAGACAATCTGGTAGTGAAGATGGGCGGAATGGAGACGGAACTTCCGAAAGACGCTCTGCCTCATTGGGAATTGGCAAAGAAATACAACCTGATAGATTTCGATTTGGGTGTGAAGATTACAGGAGCTGGATTCCCGGTTTATCGAGGACAAGGTGCTCGTTTACAGCGTGCCCTTATCAACTTTTTCCTTGATGAGGCTCGTGCGGCTGGTTATGAGGAAATTATGCCTCCTACAGTGGTGAACGCCGCTTCGGGCTACGGAACAGGGCAGCTTCCCGATAAGGAAGGACAGATGTATCATTGTAACTTGGACGACCTGTACTTAATTCCGACCGCGGAAGTGCCTGTAACGAATATCTATCGGGATGTTATCCTTGATGAAAAACAATTGCCGATTAAGAACTGTGCTTATACCGAATGCTTCCGTCGCGAAGCAGGTTCGTATGGTAAGGATGTGCGTGGGTTGAATCGTCTGCATGAATTCTCGAAAGTGGAATTGGTGCGTATTGATACTCCAGAACATTCCCGTCAGTCGCATCAGGAAATGCTCGACCATGTAGAGGGCTTGTTGAAGAAATTGGAGCTTCCGTACCGTATTCTCCGCTTGTGTGGAGGTGATATCAGCTTTACTGCCGCTATCTGTTACGATTTTGAGGTTTATTCGGAAGCGCAAAAACGCTGGTTGGAAGTAAGTTCGGTCTCTAATTTTGATACATATCAGGCAAACCGTTTGAAGTGCCGTTATCGTACTGCCAATAAGAAGACAGAGCTTTGTCACACGCTGAATGGTTCGGCACTTGCCTTGCCACGTATTGTGGCAGCCCTGCTCGAAAACAACCAGACGCCGGAAGGTATCCGTATTCCGAAAGCTTTGGTTCCGTATTGCGGATTCGATATGATTAAGTAAAAAGTATATTTGATTTTCCTTAGAACACAGAAACCCTAAGACACGGAGTTTAATCCATCTATCAGATTGTTTTCGTGTCTTTGTGTTTCTGTGTTTTTTCAGCGCTTTTCAATTATTGGTTTTCTTACAGTTTGTTCAGGATGCGGTCCATTACCCAGTTGGTTGGGGTCGCGCTGATGCCATCGCATGTGCAGATGGCTTTTCCTTGCAGATGCTCTACTACGGCTTTGATAAGCGGTAATTGTACGTAGGGTGGGTTTTGTGGGAGTATTTCCTCACGTCCACGTTCAGTATGCAAGCCGATTGGTTCGTAAGTAAAGACCGAGAAACAAATCATTCCTTTGTCCCCGATAATCTCAATGCGGTCTTCTTTGGCAGATTCATGGGCTACAAAGCACCATGACCCGGAGCCTGGTAACCCGGATTCGAATTTAAAACAAGCGCTGATGGTGTCTTCCGCCTCGTATAGTCCGCCGCGGTTGCTTTTATATCCTTCTGCTTCTAAGATGCATCCGAACATTTCCTGTAACAAATCTAATTGGTGTGGAGCCAAATCGTAGAAATAACCTCCTCCGGCAATATCGGGTTGTACACGCCAAGGCAGGTTTGTGCTATTATAATCCAAATCGCGTGGAGGTTGTGCAAAACGGATTTGCACGTTGATAACGTTGCCTATCTCGCCTTCCTCTATCAGTTGGCGTACCTTTTGGAAATAAGGAAGATAACGGCGGTAATAAGCGACAAAACAAGGCATTCCCGTTTCTTGCGAGATACGGTTGATGCGGGCACAGTCTTCATAAGTGGCAGCCATAGGTTTTTCGATGTATACCGGTTTGCCTGCTTTCATTGCCATGATGGCAAAGGTGGCGTGCGAGGAGGGAGGTGTCGCGATATAGATGGCATTCACATCTTCATCGCCAATAAGTTCTTGTGCGTCGGTATACCACCGTGGTATGTTATGGCGGCGTGCATACGATTTTACTTTTTCTTCATCGCGGCTCATTACGGCAACTACGCGTGAGCCTTCTATCATGTTGAAAGCAGGACCACTTTTTTTCTCAGTCACTTCTCCGCAACCGATAAAACCCCAGTTTACTTTATCCAATTGCATAGTATTCAAGGTATTATATTGTGTTAGTTAAAATATTTTCGATGTAGTTTCCGGTAAGCTTCCGTTTTGCTATATCGTTTCAGCCAGTTGTTTAGGCTGTCAAGCAGTATAGGGGCTTGCTTGCTTACTCCCCATGCATAAAACTGTGTGAAGCTGATAGCCGTGTTGATATCAAGGTTCGGAAAGCGGGACAACAACGAACGGGCAATGCTTTCATCACATACTGCATAATCAATATCTTTTCCTGCCACCATAGCTACCAATTGTTCGGGACCGTATTGTTTCACTTCTTCAATGTAAATGGTATCGGCAATTTCATTGATAAGGTTATGCAGGCGGAGTAGGGCAGGCGACCCTTTGATGACGTGCAGTTGTTTATGTGCTAAGTCTAATTGGTTTCGGATATATGTGCTGTCTTGTCCTGTTTCCGGTTTACGTTGTACCAGCACTTGTCTGCTTAGAGCCAATGGACGAGTGAATAGCAGTGTATCTTTCGACTGAGTGTTGATGACAGTACCGGTAGCAAGAATATCATATTTCCCTTCGGTTATTCCTTTCAGCCGTTCTTCGAAACTCATTTCGGGAGTAATCTCAAGTTGCAGTTTTCTCTCAGAAGCGAAGGCATGTAGCAGTTCGTAGTCGAATCCTTGCAACGTGTCGTCTGCTACATGATAGCTGATGGCATTGTATTCAGTTACAGCCCGCAGGATACCTGATTGGACAATTTCCTCGTAGTCGCGTGGCGCATAGGATACATTTTCTTCTTTTTGTGTACAGAAGACAATGATGAATACTGCCACGATTACAGCTGCTGTTCCATATCGGATAAGTTTCTTGATTTTCATAAATTATTAGTCGAAGAAGTTCCACGAAATGCCTATCTTGAATAAGCGTGGGTTCAACGGATAATGGGGAGCCAAGAAATAGCTGTGCTCTCCTTGTCCTTGAATCAGGTTATACATCAGCAAGAAAATGCGGGTGCGTTTCAAGTGCAGGTTGATATAGCCGTTCAGCAGCGGATAATTACCCAGTTTGTAACGGGTATCTTTGTTTTGCAGGTAGAATTGTCCGATGGCTGGTGCATAGTCGGGTGCATAATATTCGGTGAAATAACGCACATCGGCTCCCATTTCTATTTTCAGCACTTTCTTTGCCAGCCCGAAGCTGAGATAAAAATTATGGTAAAGCACAAGTTTCGGTAAAGGCAGGATGTCTTGATTGCTCGATGTCTGGTAAGTCACTTCATTGTCAAGATGGAAGATGCCAAGTTTGAAATCCTGACGAAGTGACGCGCTGAAAACCTGGATGCTACCCGAATGTTGGGATACACCTACATTGTTCAGGTATGAAACGGGTGTTTCAGTATCTTCGCCTCCGCCTTTACTTACAGAAATATTGTCTAAATACGTATAATTTGTGATATTTTCCACTCCTGCTTTCAGTTGTGTGCGCCATCGGTCGATGTTTAGTTGCCCTTCTATGCGGGTGCGCATCATTTTCGAAAGGTCATTGTTGTCCCACCAATAGTGTTTCGAGTGAAAGTGGCGGTAATAAAACGTCGGGTTTTGGTTTTTGATGTATGCATTAGCATTCAGACGTACAGTGTCGTTAAAAAGCCGGAAGTTCATGTTGCCGTTTCCTTCTACAGAGAAGGCTCCCGCATCTTCTCCTATCAAGGCAAATTCGCCTGTTACATTGTAATGGAACATTTTCCCTTGTTCCTTGATAAGTTGTCCGCCTACCGAAATGACGTTTTCTGTATAGTCGGTAGGAATGCGTTGGCCGGGCGTGTTGGCAAGCGTGTCGGTCATGGTAAACCGGCGGAATTCATGGCTGATAAATGCAGTCAGTCCCGCTTTTGCCCACTTGTTGAACCCTTCGCGCAATGAGATGCCAAGCATATTCTTTACACTGATATAGTCGGTTTTGTCTTGATCAATGTCGGGTAAGAAGTTATTGAGGAAGTATTTTTGGTTCTGTTCTTCGTTTTGTGAGATGTATTTGCGCCGTGCGATGTCCACTTTCAACGTATGCATGAAACTGGTGACGGGTACAAACACTTGTGTGGCCGTTGTGTCGTTTTCGTCTGGGTTGTCACGGTAAAATCCTACGTTGTAGCGGTGGGTCAGGAATGCATGGTATCCTGTATTATGATTCCAGATGTCGTCCAGGTTGGTTGGAATTTCACTGTTGGCGTAAGTACGTCCGCCTTCTGCCATATCAAGCGGTGCGCTTACGTAGCGGTCATCGGTAATACCGCCGTTTTCCGCTACCTTCAGATTGTCGTTGATAAAGCTGAAGTGCATATTATATTTGTCACCTAAATAATAGGCAAAAAGGTTGCCGTTGAACAAGGCGGTCGATTGATGGTTGTATTTGCCTCGTCCATATACATAGTCGATGTTGAATCCGAATCCCATCCGCTTGTTGGCATTGACGGCAAAATAAGCCTTAAAACGCTCCTCACCGTCACGGCTGCTACCTTGTTTGTAATAGGTCAGGTTAACGAAGGGCGACTTGGTGTTGGTATAAGTCACGTCTTGTGGTTGTGCCACGGTATAGTCGTAGGGGTCGAAAAAGAAGAACTGGCTGGCATCTTTTCGGTCGAAAAATACATGAGCAATACGGGGAGCTCCCAAGTTCCCCAAATAGGTATAATGTCCGTAAGGACCTCCTGTGTCGTTCGTGTTTTGGAAGCCATGCTGCAAAGTATCGACAGGCACTTCGGTACGGTTTCCGAAACGGGCGTCAATTTTCCATGATGTCAGCCCGATGGGAATGGTGCTGGCATCATTGACTGCTGTTGTGTCTATAGGATTACCGTTCCGGTCGTATCCGTTCCGGTCTACACCCGATGCTGAACTTCCGAATTGGTTGGAAAACTGGTTCTGTAATGTATTCTGTGCGGACAATGCGCCGCATATCAGTGTCAGTATGGTAATAAACAGTATCTTCTTCATAATGGAGGCAAAGATACAAAAGAAAAACGAAACGCAGGGTAAGAAGCTGTTTTGAATTTCTCCAAAAAGTTTTTCTTGGCTTGATGTATCCGT
>URCM01000050.1 GCA_900546355.1 uncultured Bacteroides sp. | reverse complement strand
GGATACATCAAGCCAAGAAAAACTTTTTGGAGAAATTCAAAACAGCTTCTTAATTATTTCCCCGCAAAAGTAAAGAATTAATTCCGAAAATAGTAACTTTGTCCGGATGAAATACGTGCGTTTCCGATATATTCGTTGGGCGGTGCTGGTTCTGCTTCTGATGGGCGTGTGGATGTTCCGCTGGATACCTGGTGCGGGAGAGTGGTATGCACGGGAAGTATATCCTGTGCTTTCCACGATGCTTTCGGCTATGGCGTCGGTGGTTCCGTTTTCGCTTTGCGAGGTGGCGGTTCTCGGGTTCTGCTTTTTCCTGTTGGCTTATCCTTTTGTGGCGCGCCGGAAAAAACAGGGATGGCTTCACATCCTGGGGCGCGAGACGGAAGCGTTGTGCTGGATTTATGTCTGGTTTTATTGGGGCTGGGGGATGAATTACTTCCGGAATGATTTCTTTTCCCGTTCGGGCGTAGCACGTGTTTCGTATGAAGAAGCGCGGTTTCATCGTTTCCTCGAAGCCTATACCGATAGCTTGAACGCCTCATATAGTCCGGAAGCATTCTTGCCCGAAGCTGATATCCGGCGTGAGGTGAAACGGATTTACCGGCAAGTGCCGGGATATTTCGCCCTGACCGTTCCGAAAGACTATCAGAGTCCGAAACGGTCTTTGGTAAATGGTTTGTATTCGAAAGTCGGCGTACTGGGCTATATGGGACCTTTCTTCGATGAGTCGCACGTCAATCACGAATTGCTTCCGGTGCAATATCCGTTTACATACGCGCACGAGTTATCCCATTTATTAGGTGTAAGTAGCGAGGCGGAAGCCAACTTCTGGGCATATCAGGTCTGCATCCGTTCCGCAGACAGGTACGTGCGCTATTGCGGATACTTCGGTTTGCTACCTTATATATATAGGGACGCCTATCGGATTTTGGGTGAAGCCGGTTTGAAAGAATGGGCAAACCATATCCGTCCCGACATTATGCGGGAACTTCGTGCGAAAGAAGTTTATTGGGAAGAACGGTATAGTCCGTGGATAGGTACGGTGCAAGATGCGCTTTACGATTGGTACCTGAAAGGGAACCGCATTCCGTCGGGCAAGAAGAATTACGGCGAGGTGACAGGCATGATTCTTGCTTTGCCCGAAAACTGGTGGTGATTGGACGCTTCGAGAGTTTAGAATTTGTGTACAAGGGGAAAGGTTGCATCCGTTTTCGCGATTCTCGGAAATTGGAAAATGTGTGCTGTGTGGGCTGAATGCTTTCGTTATGTCGTTTTTGTCTGTATGGTATTTGCTTTATGCTTTCTTTTTGATGTTGTTTGTGCTTGTACGGAATCATTTTGCTTTTTCGGTTTGTCTCGTATTCTCCTGCATTTTAGAAAAACTATTCCTTTGTATCTCTGATTTCGGATAAAAATGTGTATATTTACGCCCTGAAATACATACTATAACGAACAGATGGCCATTATCATTAAGAAAGTAAGCTCGAAGAAAGAGCTGAAGACCTTTATCCGTTTCAATTACGAGTTATACAAAGGGAATCCTTATTCTGTACCCGATTTATACGATGATATGTTGGGCACATTCAGTCCGAAGAAGAATCCGGCTTTTGAGTTTTGCGAAGCCGATTACTTCCTTGCCTATGATAATAATAAGGTAGTAGGGCGAGTGGCGGCAATCATCAATCATCGTGCCAACGAAACGTGGAATAAAAAAGAAGTGCGTTTCGGGTGGATAGACTTCATAGATGACGAGGAGGTGTCGAAAGCTTTGCTCGATGCGGTAGCGCAATGGGGAAAGGAACGGGGTATGGAAGCTATGGTAGGTCCGCTGGGCTTTACCGATATGGATGCGGAAGGCATGTTGATAGAAGGGTACGACCAACTGGGTACCATGTCTACCATTTATAATTATCCCTATTATCCGCAACACATGGAAAAGTTGGGTTTCGAGAAAGAGATAGATTGGGTAGAATTCAAAATGAAAGTGCCTGATGTCATACCGGAAAAGTTTGTGCGTATTTCCGAAATCATTCTTCAGAAGTATAAGTTGAAGATAAGAAAGCTGAAGCGGAAAGAAATTAAGGAGAAGAATTACGGCCAACGTATTTTCGACTTGATTAATGAGGCATACGCGCCTTTGTATGGCTATTCGAAGATGACCCAAGGGCAAATCAACCAGTATATCAAGATGTATTTGCCTCTGATAGACTTGCGGATGGTTTCGATTATAGAGGATGAAGCGGGCAATCTGATTGCCGTGGGCATTTCGATGCCGTCTCTTTCCGTAGCGCTGCAAAAGGCGAAAGGAAAGATGTTGCCTTTCGGGTGGTATCATCTGTTGAAGGCATTGTTTATCAAGCGACCGAAAATCTTGGATTTATTGTTAGTGGGCGTGAAGCCGGAGTATCAAAGCAAAGGTGTAAATGCCTTGCTCTTTTATGACTTGATTCCGGTGTATCAGCAGATGGGATTTGAGTACGGCGAAAGCAATCCCGAACTGGAAGACAACAAGAAGGTGCAATCGCAATGGAGCGTGCTCAATCCGGAACAACACAAGCGTCGCCGGGCTTATAAGAAGATGTTGTGAGAATATAGTTTTTAAGTGTATGGAAGAAGAAAACGAACAGATACAGCCAGCCGTTTCTTATACGGAAGAAAACATCCGCCATTTGAGCGATATGGAGCATGTGCGTACTCGTCCGGGTATGTACATCGGTCGCTTGGGAGACGGTTCGCAGGTAGAAGACGGAATCTATGTCTTGCTGAAAGAAGTGATAGACAATAGTATCGACGAATTTAAGATGGGAGCGGGCAAGCGCATTGATATCCAGTTGGAAGACGATTTGCGTGTATCTGTCCGCGACTATGGGCGAGGCATCCCGTTGGGAAGTTTGGTCGATGCTGTTTCCATGCTGAATACCGGAGGAAAATATGACACGAAAGCTTTTAAGAAAAGTGTAGGTCTGAACGGTGTGGGTGCGAAGGCGGTCAATGCATTAAGTTCGCGTTTCGTAGCGCGGAGTGTGCGCGATGGTCAAATGCGTGAAGCCGTATTCGAACGGGGAGACCTGATTAGCGACAAGACGGGGGCTACTGATGAAGAGAACGGTACGTTCATTTTCTTTGAACCGGATAATATGTTATTCTTGAATTATCGTTTCCGTCCGGAGTTTATCGAGACCATGCTCCGCAATTATACGTATCTTAATACAGGGCTTTCCATCTATTATAACGGTCGCCGCATTATTAGCCGTAACGGGCTGGAAGACTTGCTGAATGATAATATGACCACGCCGGGGTTATACCCGATTGTGCACTTGAAAGGTGAGGATATCGAGATTGCCTTTACGCATACGGCGCAATATGGTGAGGAATATTATTCGTTTGTCAATGGGCAGCATACGACGCAGGGAGGTACGCACCAAAGCGCATTTAAGGAACATCTGGCACGCACCATTAAAGAATTCTACGGAAAGAATTTAGAGTACCAGGATATCCGCAATGGATTGGTGGCGGCTATAGCTATCAATGTCATCGAGCCGACTTTCGAAAGCCAGACCAAGATTAAACTGGGTTCACTGGTGATGGCTCCTGAGAAAGATACCGACGGAAATCCGTATCCGCTTTCGGGCATCAGTGTCAATAAGTTTGTGGGCGATTTTATTAAGGAGAATGTCGATAACTATTTGCATAAGCATTCCGATGTAGCCGACGTGATGTTGCAGAAGATTCAGGAGTCGGAGAAAGAGCGGAAAGCGATAGCCGGAGTGACCAAGATAGCTCGTGAACGGGCAAAGAAAGCCAACCTGCATAACCGGAAGTTGCGTGATTGCCGTGTGCATCTGAACGACCAGAAAGCCCCGAAAGACGAAGAAAACGACCCGCGTCTGGAAAGCTCCATCTTCATTACCGAGGGAGATTCGGCAAGCGGTTCCATCACGAAAAGCCGTGACGTGAATACACAAGCCGTATTCAGCTTGCGTGGAAAACCGTTGAACTCATTCGGCTTGACCAAGAAGGTGGTGTATGAGAATGAAGAGTTCAACCTCCTTCAGGCAGCATTGAATATCGAAGACGGACTGGACGGACTTCGGTATAATAAAGTGATTGTGGCCACCGATGCCGATGTAGACGGTATGCATATCCGTTTGCTGATGATAACTTTCTTCCTTCAGTTCTTTCCCGACCTGATTAAGAAAGGACACGTGTACATTCTTCAAACGCCCCTCTTCCGGGTGCGTAACCGGAAAAAAGGAGTGTATGAAACCATTTATTGCTATTCGGAAGAAGAGCGTCTGGCGGCTATCGAGAAACTTAGCCCGAATCCGGAAATTACCCGATTCAAAGGATTGGGAGAGATTTCGCCTGATGAGTTCCGGAATTTCATCGGTAAAGATATGCGGTTAGAACAAGTTTCCTTACGCAAGACCGATGCCGTAGGTGAACTGTTGGAGTTTTATATGGGCAAGAATACCATGGAGCGTCAGAATTTCATTATCAATAATCTGGTGGTGGAGGAAGACCTGATTCAGTGAATACTTAATAATGAATAGTTGTTTTTCCGTTAGTTGGCGGAACCAATTCGTTTTTAATTATTAACTATAAACTTTTAATTAAAGATGAGATGAAGCGTGCAATATTTCCGGGGACATTCGATCCCTTTACCGTAGGGCACTATTCGGTAGTAGAACGTGCCTTGACTTTTATGGATGAAATTATCATTGGGATTGGAGTGAACGAGAAGAAACATACGTGGTTTCCTACCGAGAAACGTGTGCGGATGATTGAGAAACTGTATGCCGGTAATCCCCGTATCCGTGTGGAAGCATACGATGGACTGACGGTAGATTTTGCTTGCCGCAGGGAGGCGAAGTTCATCATCCGTGGCATCCGGACGGTACACGATTTCGAATACGAAGAGACCATAGCCGATATAAACCGCAAGTTGGCCGGCATTGAAACCATTTTGCTTTTTACCGAGCCGGAACTGACCGCTATCAGTTCCACCATTGTGCGTGAATTGTTGTCGTACGGGAAGGACGTGTCTTCGTTCCTGCCTGTAGGATTGGATATAAATGTATAATAAATTCTTCTTTGCATCATGAAATATCGTTTGTTAATAACATGGGTCTGTGTGTGTCTTGCGCTTTCGCTAGGGGCACAGAACAACAAGCTTTTCAATTCGCCTTCACGTAAGTTGCAATTGGCAGAGTTTGCTATCGCCAATTTGTATGTGGATGAAGTGGATGAAGATGAATTGGTAGAGGATGCTATCATCAGTATGCTGAAAGAACTTGACCCGCATTCCACCTATTCCGATCCTGAAGAAGTACGGAAACTGAATGAACCGTTGCAAGGCAACTTCGACGGCATCGGCATCCAGTTCAATATGGCTACGGATACATTATTTGTCATCCAGCCTGTATCTGGCGGACCTTCTGAAAAGGTTGGTATCTTGGCAGGCGACCGTATTATAGAAGTAAATGATACGGTGATAGCCGGAGTAAAGATGAGTACGGAAGATGTTATGCGCCGCTTGCGGGGCAAACGGGGTACGAAAGTGAATGTGAAAATACAGCGCAGGGGGGTAAAGGAACTGCTTCCGTTTACCATTACGCGTGATAAGATTCCGGTATATAGCTTGGACGCTTCGTATATGGTGAATGACCATATCGGTTATATTCGCATCAACCGCTTTGCCGCTACTACGGGCAAGGAGTTTGTCGATGCCCTGCATCGCTTGCAGAAGGCAGGTATGAAAGATTTGATTCTCGATTTGCAAGGCAACGGTGGAGGCTATCTGAATGCGGCTATCGAGCTTGCCGACCAGTTCTTAGGCAGAAAAGAATTGATTGTGTATACTGAAGGACGGCGTAATCCGCGTGCGGAATTCGATGCAAAAGGCGACGGGGATTTCCTTAATGGACGTTTGGTGGTATTGGTGGATGAGTTTTCGGCTTCGGCAAGCGAGATTGTGACTGGTGCTATACAAGACTGGGATAGGGGAGTTGTGGTCGGACGACGTACCTTTGGTAAAGGATTGGTGCAACGTCCCGTTGATTTGCCCGATGGCTCGATGATTCGTCTTACCGTAGCACGTTATTATACACCTTCCGGGCGCTGCATTCAGAAGCCATACGAAAGTGTTGAAGAGTATAATCGCGACTTGATAGACCGTTATAACCGGGGCGAAATGTTGAGCGCGGACAGCATTCATTTTCCCGATTCATTGCGTTATAAGACCTTGCGTTTAGGACGTACGGTTTACGGTGGAGGAGGTATTATGCCCGATTATTTTGTACCGGTGGATACGACTATGTATACCGATTATTATTTGGCATTACGCGACAAAGGAGTCATTGTCCAGCAGAATTTAAAATGGGTAGACGCACATCGTGCGGAGTGGCTGAAACGATACAAAGATTTCCGTCATTTTGACCGTGAGTTTGAGATAACTCCTGCGATGTTAGAAGAATTGAAAGCATTGGGCAAAACACTTGGTGCTGAATACAAGGAGGAAGAATATCAGGCGGCTTTGCCTTTGATTAAAGCCCAGTTGAAAGCCTTGATTGCCCGTGACCTTTGGGATATGAGTGAATATTTTCAGGTAATCAATCGTTTGAGCGCCAGCATGAATAAAGCCGTAGAGTTGCTGGAAAAGCCTGACGAAGAGTTCTTGAAACGATGATATTTTAAAAGAGTTAGAGCCAATTATTTTGTCATGATTAGCATGAGGAAAAGTATTGGCTTTAACTCTTGATTTATTTAAGCCGGTTATTCAACGAACTGAATCTTGCTTGTTTCGCGTGGTTTGGCTGCCGGAGTTTCATCGGGATAACCGAAACCGATGCAGTAGAGAAGTTCATAACCCTCGCTGAAGTTCAGTTTCTTCAGGTATTCAGCAGCTTCGGGAGTCATCATGAAGCGTGCCGGACTGCCCAAGCAACAGCTTCCGATGCCCATCGACCATGCCGAAAGCATCATGTTCTCAGCCAACAGACCGCAATCGAAAGGTGAGCTTTCCGATTTTGTATCGTGTCCGATAAAGACTACGGTCGGAGCATTGCGGAACATATTGCGGAATGTAGAGTCGGCAGCAGCCTGCGGATTGGCTTTCTTATACAATTCGGTCACTCCGTTGATATAGTCGGGATTATCCACTACACGCACTTCCCACGGCTGGCGGTTCATGGCATTGGGTGCATTGATACCGCATTCCACAATGGTCTGCATCTTCTCACGCTCTACGGCTTCCGGCTTATATTGGCGGATGCTGCGGCGCGTCATGATGGTTTCTACTACTTGGTTCTTTGTACTGTCCTGAGCAACTTCGGCTGTTGTCTGCGTTGATTGGTTTCCTCCTCCACATGCCATTAAAGGCAGAAGCAGAGCTGCGATTACTACATGTTTCATTTGCATTTAAATTTTTGAGTTTGTGAATCCATTTGTTTTACCACAGAGGGCACAAGACATTCCTATGGAATCATTTATAAATCTTCTGCGTACTCTGTGGTCAGAACTATGTTTGCGAATATACAAACAATACGGTAAAAGCAAAAAAACAAAACCTTAAAAACTCATAAATCAACGACTTACACAATCATTATTCGTATCCTGGTGTTTGTTCCAGAGCCGGATTATCCGTCATGGTGTCTGTGTCGACAGGCCAAAGCAGGTGTTCCGGATTTTGCAGGGACGAGTACTTCATGACATATTCTTGCCCGAAACGACGTAAGTCATACCAACGTTTGCCTTCGAACATAAACTCACGCAGACGCTCGCGCAACAAAACTTCGTTGATACCTTCATCGTCTCCAGTCAAATGCGGATAACCCATCGTCTGTTCATCGTATGCATCGGCGTATGCACGTTGACGGATTTGATTGATTTCGTCCGTAGGGTCATTGCCGAGTAAAGCCTCAGCCTCTGCTTTCAGCAACAACACGTCGGCATAGCGGTAAATGGGATAATCGTCGCAAAACTCCCGATACGAAGCTCCCGCAGGCGTCGTGCCCCGGAATTTATAAGCAAAACAACCCTTATAGGAAACCGTTCCGGCTTCGTCTTTGCTGTAAACAGCCCGTAATGTTCCGTCCAGGCGTGTGTCTGCTTCATCAAACCGGCCATACAGTTCTTCGCGAAGCGGATAATAAACATTACCGTTGAAATTCAAGTCGATAGGTGATCCGTCGCTTTCGTAATAACTGCTTAGGGTAGTCTGTTGCGGCACCATGCGGTTGCGCCATTCTCCGTTAAACAAATCGGCTTCGTTATAAGCCGCATGCAGCGAGAAAATGATTTCGTTGTTGCCTTTGTTTTCGTAATCGAATACCGAGGCAAAGTCAGGAAGCAAATCCAATTCGTTCCGTGATATATGCGTCTGAAGGTCATTTAATGCATCTAACGCTGTTTGCGCGTCAGCTGTTCCACCATTCATTTGCTTGCTGGACCATAAATATACTTCTGCCTTTAAGGTCAATGTAGCTGCTTTCGACCATAATGAGCGTCCGGCACGGAAGGCATAATCGTCTCCGAAAGCAGTCTCAGACGTTGTAATATCGTCTTTGATATATTGCATAATGGTTTCCGCATCGGTGGCGGGACGTTCCAGATTCCCTACTTCGAAGCCTAAACTGGGGTCGGCGTTCCAAACCACATTTCCCCATGAGCGCAGCAAATGGAAATAATAGAAGGCACGCAATCCGTACGCTTCCCCCAAGTAATAGTTCCGGTCTGCCTCGCTCAACAAATCCGTACCCGAAGTACGCAAGATGAACAAGTTAATCTGGTTGATATTGTAATACAGTCCTCCGTAGTTCTCAATACCCGGACGTTCCTCTGTCAGTGTATTTGAAGTGATTTCCTCTACCTGGTTGCTTTCGCCCGTCCAGCCGATACCTGTGTTGTAGATGTCCGAACGCAGTTCTCCCAAAATGAACAGATTTTGCGCATCGACATCACGCAGGCGGCTATGTATGCCATACATGAAGGAAGTGAAGTGACCTTCGTTCTTCCACATATTTTCATCTGTAATTTCGCTGATCGGGGTCATATCCAAGCAACTGCTTAACGAGCCCATTGTCATGACCGCCAGTATCGCTATTTGTATTTTTCTTCTCATGATTATACGTCGTTTTTTGTTGTCGGTTAAAAAGAAATGGATGCCCCTACCAATACGGTACGTGGAGTAGGATAACGTCCTGTATCAACTCCCGGATAAACCAATGGAGCTTCGGGAGAAGTGCCGCTGTATCCGGTGATATAGAAAAGGTTTTGTCCTGTGATATACAGCGAAGCATCGGTCATGTGAATCTTGGAAATCCATTTCACCGGAAGTTTCCAGCTCAAAGTCAATTCACGCAGAGCCAGGTAATCTCCTTTTTCATAGAAACGGGAACTTCGGTTGTCCACGCTTGTAATGTCACTTCCTGCCGTGTCACGGTAAATGTTTTTCTTGTTCGTAGAATCATCGTAATATGATTTGGGCAAGTCGGTATCCGGATTATCAGCCGTCCAGCAATCCAAGCCATCTGCGATGATATTTTTGAATCCGACCGATTGTCCGATGGAACGCATTGCCACCATATTTAATATCGTATGTCCGACGGCAAAATCGAAACGTCCGTAAAGTGAAACATTTTTATAAGAAAGCGTTGTATTGAAACCTCCGGTCCATTTCGGATAGATATTGCCTACCTTTACACGGTCCAGTTGGTCGATGATGTTATCACCGTTCAAGTCTGCCCAAAGCACATCACCGGCTTCAATCGGTTTGGTCAGCCCGTAGCGTTGGCGGTCTGCCTCGCTGACATTCGGTCCGTACAGTCCGGCAATCATATCGATGCGGTTTCCGGCAAGTTGTGCCACTTCGTTTTCATCTCTCAGGATTTTCACTTGCTGATAGGCATAAATATCTCCCAGCGTATGTCCTTCCTGGTATCCTCCTACCCAGATGACTTGTTGAGAAGCAGGGTCCCACACCTGAGAACCGCCTTGGCGGTTGTTCTCATTGCCATTATCCGGCAATTTCACAATCTTGTTGAACACGTACGAAGCATTGAACGAGAGATTCCAGTTGAAACCTTTCGGGTTGGTAATCAGGTTCAGATTGCCTTCTATCTCGAAGCCGCTGTTGCGCAAGGTCCCTAAATTGGTCTTGAACGAGTCGAATCCCGTATAGCCCGGCAGGTTGACATCAGTCAGCAAGTCGGAAGTCGTACGGTTGTAATAATCCAAAATCAAGTTGAAACGGTTATTCAGGAAACCAAGGTCCAAGCCTGCCTCGAATGACTTACTCTTTTCCCACCGTAGTTGCGAATTGATGACCGCCGTATTTAGAATGCCATTCACTCCGTTATACGGATGTGTGCCACTGGCTTGTCCGTAAAGTCCATATACATCGTAATTGTTGATGCCGTTCACGTTACCATTGATGCCATACGAAATACGGGGCTTTAACGTAGAAACCACATTGGCGAGCGGGCTGTCGTGGAAGAAAGCTTCTTCGTGGATATTCCAGCCGGCAGACACACCTGGGAAGAATCCCCAACGGTTGTCCGACAAACGGGAAATACCGTCATAACGGGCTACAGCCGTAAACAAGTACCGACGCTTGTAATCATAAGTCACCCGACCGAAGAACGAAGCAATGCGGTATCCTTCACGGTATGAATAAGCGGTCATATTCTCGTTACCCGAAGCATTCAGGGTCGGAATATCGTCGAAAGGCGCTCCCTGCCCGCTTCCGCTGTATTCGGTATACTGATTCTCGAAGTATTCACCTCCCAGCATGGCAGAGAAATTGTGGTTTTCTTTGAACGTATCAGTATATTCCAGCTGCACGCTATGCTGTTGCTGGATGGTGCGCTGATAGTCAAATGAAGCCTTACGTTCGGTATTCACGTTCCAGTAGTCACGGTATTCTTTATCGAACAGTTCCCTCGTATAATCTTCGTAATAAATCGAACTGTTCTCACGCAAGAATAATTTATCCTTTATCAGTTTCAGGTCGGCACCGATATTCAGCGTTGTCTTGCGGGTATTGTTCTTGTTGGTCAGTTTGTCCAGCCAATAGAGCGGATTTCCGTCCCGTTTGCCATAACCGTAGTTAGGCGAACCGTCATCAAAGAAAGGTTTCCAGGTTGGTTCCATACTTTGCATACGCTCGAAGAGGTCTGCCATATCATCGTAATACAATTCAGGAGCAGTAGAAGTGGAGAAACTTACACCTCCTTTGATGTTCAGGATAGGCAATACCTTGTAATTTCCGTTCAGCGTACCGCTGAAACGGCGGTATTCCGTTCCTTTCACCGTTCCGTCTTCGGCGTAATAGCCTAACGAAGCCGCGAAAGTACCTTTCTCGCTTCCTCCGTTAAAGCTCAGGTAATGGTCTTGTGTAAATGCCGGGTCTTTATATACCTCATCCCGCAAGGTAGTCCCATAGTCCTTGAATATGATTTGCTTTCCTGTTACCGGGTCGGTCATTTGCTTCCAGCCTTCCTGCAATAAGTTTTCATTCCCGTCGAGGTAACGGATGGAATATTGGTCAGGATTGTTTGCGCCATACACTGCACCGTATCCTCTTGTATTGTCAATATCCGTAATACTACCACCCGAATACATACGTCCCAATCGTCCGAAACGGATATAGTTTTCAGCATCCATGTATTCGTAACCTTTGCGGGCAAAGTTCATGCCGCCCTTGAATTTGTAAGAAACTTGGGTGTGTCCGGCTTTCCCTTTCTTGGTCTGTACCAAGATTACACCGTTGTTGGCTCGTGCGCCGTAGATTGCGGTAGAAGCCGCGTCTTTCAATACCTGAATCGATTCGATATCAGAAGGGTTGATGTCGCTCATGGAACGCACTACCCCGTCTACCACCACGAGCGGCGAACCGGCACTTTCTATTCCTGCACCGCCACGCAGAACAATGGTAGGCGCACTTCCAGGTGCTCCGGAAGTGTTTGTTACACGCAGTCCGCTAACTGTTCCTTGCAAAGCTTGTGCTGCATTCGAAAAAGCTGCGTTCTGCAAGACTTTTTGGTCCATTTTTGAAATAGCTGTAGTCATTGTGGAACGTTTCTGCTTTACGCCATAACCTACTACAACCACTTCATCCAGAAGTTCGGAATCTTCGTGAAGAATGATTTTCAGTTGCTTTTCGTTCACAGCCCGTACACGCTGTGTCTCAAAACCGATGTAGCTGATCACCAATGATTTGCCTTTCTCTACTTGTAAAGTAAATTTGCCGTCTAAATTGGTAATGGTTCCGTTTTCGGTTCCTTCTTCCAGTACAGTAGCTCCGATAACCGACTGACCGGATTCGTCTAAAACCACTCCATTTACAGTCAGGCTCTGCGCCATTAGTTGCACAGTACACCACCAGTACAAAATCAGAAAAATGCTTCTTTCATAAATTATATATTAAACTCAATAATTATTCATGAACCGTTTCCACCCAACCCCTTGAATGTACACGTTAAGAAGCATGCCTTAAAAACCCGGTGCAAAATTATATTTTTTCAGCATTCGGTGTAATTATCGGCTTATTTTTTCATATTATTTAAAGAAACGTTTTAGCATTCCCCAAAGGTATTCGGGAAATGTTTTTCGAAAGCAATCCTCAAAATAAACTTAGGCAAAGTTTAAGACGGACTTGTCTGGAACAACTCACGAAGATAACTTCATCGGCAAAATAATATAACTGCGCATCAGGTACGATTAGTAATCGTATCTGCAACGCAGTTATATTGGTCGGCTGTTTATGCCTTTTCTACCATCTTCTCGATGAAATAAGCATGTACCGTTGTGTCTTCTGTCAATTCGGGATGAAACGAGCAGACCAGTATGTTCTTTTCACGTGCTGCCACGATATGCCCGCCTACCGTTGACAAGATTTCTACCTGCGTGCCTACCTTACTTATATAAGGAGCACGGATGAAAGTCATGGGTATTTCTTGTCCGGCAAACAGGTCGTGCGTGAAAAAGCTTCCCAACTGGCGGCCGTATGCATTACGTTTCACACAGATATCCATCACTTGCAGGTAACGTTTCGGATCGTTGTCTATTTCGTTTGCCAATAGAATCATACCCGCACATGTGCCGAATACAGGCAATCCTTTTTTGATTTTTTCCCTAAGCGGCGACATCATATCCAGACTGTTTAAAAGCTTGCCGATGGCTGTGCTTTCGCCTCCGGGAATAATCAGCCCGTCCATAGGGCGGGACAAATCGGGCAATTGCCGAATCTGGAAATGCGTTACGCCCAAGCGGTCCAGCATCTGTTCATGCTCAAGGAAGGCTCCTTGCAGAGCCAAAACACCTATTCTAAGCATATCCTTGTCTTCCGTTATTTCCCTCTTTCTGCCATCAACAAAGTGATTTCATCCTCGTTGATGCCTACCATCGCTTCTCCCAAGTCGGTAGAAACCTCGGCCAACAGTTTTGCATCGTTGTAGTTGGTCACGGCATTGACAATGGCACGCGCACGCTTTTCGGGATTGCCCGACTTGAAGATACCTGAACCGACGAATACACCTTCCGCACCCAACTGCATCATCAACGCAGCATCGGCAGGAGTGGCTACACCACCTGCTGCAAAGTTCACTACGGGAAGTTTACCATTCTCGTGTACATACTGCAACAAGTCGAACGGTACTTCCAGTTCTTTGGCCTCGTTGTACAGTTCGTCTTCGGCAAGTGCCTGTACCCGGCGGATGTCGCGCATCATGCTGCGCATGTGAGTTACAGCCTGAATCACATCGCCAGTACCAGGCTCTCCTTTAGTACGAATCATCGAAGCGCCTTCGGCAATGCGGCGCAAGGCTTCGCCCAGGTTTTTGGCCCCGCATACAAACGGCACCTTAAATTTGGTCTTGTCGATATGATAAACACCGTCGGCCGGTGACAATACTTCACTTTCATCGATGTAGTCGATTTCCAAGGCTTCCAGTATCTGTGCCTCTACGAAATGACCGATACGCACTTTGGCCATTACCGGAATGCTGACCGCTTCCTGAATGCCCCGTATCATTTTCGGGTCGCTCATACGGGCAACTCCACCCGCTGCACGGATATCAGCCGGAATCCGTTCCAATGCCATGACAGCTACTGCGCCTGCCTGTTCGGCAATCTTTGCCTGCTCCGGAGTAGTCACATCCATAATGACGCCTCCTTTCAACATTTGAGCCAAATTCTTGTTCAGCTCATACCTTTCATTTTTCATTTCCAATAGTATTTAGTTGATAATACGAGAGGCAAATATAGGCAAACTCGCCCAAATACGGATAGAAATCGAGGAAATTTTAGCCATCGATGACGAACCCTGCCCCCTGATACGTAACCTGCTGTACGGATGATAGAGCTGGAAGGTTATAAGAACGGAACAAGCATAGGCTTTAATGTCTGGCAAGCTTGCCTACCGGAAAATAAAGACGTACCCGCCGATGCCAGAAAGAGCCACATGGCCACCACCAGCGGACGCCGCCTGCCGTAGCGGTCGCTTAACGGACCGAAGAGTACCTGCCCCATAGCCAAGCCAATCATACTGGTGGTCAGACCAAGCTGGACTTGTGAGGATGTTGCACCGAAATATTCGCCCATCGAGGGCAGACTGGGCAGATACATGTCTGTCACAAACGGCCCGAATGCTGTCAGCATGCCCAACAGAATCAATAAAAACACTTTGGAATTTTCTTTCATACAATCATTTTTTCTTTTTGCGCGGCAAAGTTCCCAAATATTTGTGAAAGTCTACGCTAAAAAAAGACAAAAAAAGAAATATAACGCACGCCTGCCGAGAACTGCTCTTCTTTCTTCAAAATTTCTACAAAATCCGCTCCTACCTTTGCGCGGATATAATAACTTTGCAACCGACTTAAAAACATCAGTTATCGGTACGAGAAAGGAATGCATCGGTTTACGGTAAGATTTTAAAGGATGTAATTTGTCCCGCTTCCCATTTTTTTCTTATCTTCGTTCCGGGTTTCACAATAAATCAACTATATGGATATACAAATTCGATTAGAGCAGCCTGCGGATTACAGTGAGACAGAGCAAGTAACACGAGAAGCGTTTTGGAACCACTACTCTCCTGGATGCACAGAACATTACCTATTACACGTGATGCGCAATTCGCCTAATTTCGTTCCCGAATTGGATTTTGTCGCTGTAGCAAATAAAAAAATCATTGGTTCTGTAGTTTTTATGAAGTCGTTTATCTTAGGAGATGACGGCAAACGCTATGACGTATTGACCTTGGGACCGATAGCCGTACTTCCAGTTTTCCAACGAAAAGGAATAGGACGGAAGTTGATCGAACATGCCTGCACTACCGCCAAAAACGCAGGCCACCGCGCCGTTCTGCTCCGTGGTGGTGCCCCACGGTATTATGAAAAAGTCGGCTTTACAGCAGCAGAGCGTTTTAACATTCGCTCCTCCGAAAACAAATATCTCGCTGCCTTGCACGCCTACCCACTCTATACAGATGCCTTGAAGAACGCGGCTGGCCGTTATTTTGAAGATGAAATATACAACGTGGACGAAACGGAAGTAATGACTTTCGATGCTCATTTCCCGCCCAAAGAACGATTGACTGGTACCTCCTCGCAACAGCGTTTTCAAGAAGTTCTATCCATGCAAAAGGACTATTCCCCTCAAATATAAGGTATTAAATAAACCAGCCCTACAATTCATAATGTTATCTTCTTCAATTTTTCCACAAAGTCAGCTTATATGTTTGCAATACGGATATAACTGCATTGCTGACACGATTAGTAATCGTGCAGCGTGACGATTACTAATCGTACGGCATGACGATTACTAATCGTACCTGCAATGCAGCCTTTTTCAATCCCGAATGAACAAAACAGGCAACTTATAAATTTAGAAGCTGTTTTGAATTTATCGTGTGATGATTTGGGATGAGTTTTTGAGGCATTTTCGCTTCTATGATGAGGAAGATAGCGGGCTATCTGACGAAGAACAGGAGCGAAAAGGACCAAAAAATCGCCCAAAGCACACACGAAAACGGATACATCAAGCCAAGAAAAACTTTTGGGGAAATTCAAAAAAGCTTCTATATTTATGGACAAATACTTGTAAACCACAAAGCAAATGCATATTTTTGTCCAATGAAACCCAAAACCATTGTTTTATGAAAAAATTTTTATCAATTCTTATGGTAGCGGCTTGCTTATGCATGGCTATACCCGCACAAGCACAGCTTCAGTTCGGATTGAAAGGCGGTCTGAACATTACCACTTTGTCTTTCTCGAATGATGTGTTCAAGGGAGACAACCGTACAGGATTCTTCATCGGACCGATGGCTGAGTTTACAATTCCCGTTATCGGACTGGGACTGGATGTAGCAGCTCTGTATAACCAAGCGGGAGGAAAACTGGACGTTCCGGTAGACAACCGGATAGAGAGTGTAGACCAAACACTGAAAACCGTTGAAGTTCCCATCAATCTAAAATGGACATTAGGCTTAGGAAGCACATTGGGAATTTATTTTGCTGCCGGCCCTCAGTTCGGTTTCAATGTAGGAAAAGGACATTTTGCAGAAGCGTTCGACATGAAGAAATCTTATACCACCTTCAATGTCGGAGCAGGTGTGAAACTCATCCGGCACCTACAGGTGGGCCTGAACTACAACTTTAGTATCAACAAGATGGCAAAGGCTTATATTGATGACTACGAAGGCTCGATTGACATGAAAAAGAATACTTGGCAGATTTCGCTCGCTTACTTGTTCTAAGGTCTTGCCTTTCCCGCAGGTTACAGAGGTTTGTTTAATCAATAAATCTCTGCAACCTGGGTAAAACAGCATCAGTCGCACGGATAAACGACTCCCCACGCTTTGCGCAATTTGTCCATCTGGCGCATTATGCGGAGTGTTTCGTCATGTGGCATATAGGGAGATTCCAGCCAGCCTTTCTCTATGGCTTCGATAGAGGCATATACCTGGTATTCATATCCCGTGATGCATTGCGGAGCACGATACACCGCAACGACGTCATAATTGCCATCTATTACGCATACCGATTGCGGGCAATTGATGTTCTCCACAATCAACTGACCTTTATCGCCTGAAATGACTCCCATGCGGTCGCTTTTGGCATAGATACTCGACTGAAGCGATGCCATTTTCCCATCTTTATAAAATAAAGTGATGTTTTCTTGCGCATCCACACCGGTATCGGTCAATTGGCAAGCCGATTCCATCCGCTCAACCTCTGTACCGAAAGCCATAGCGGCAAAATTGAGCGCATATACGCCTAAGTCGAGCAATGCACCTCCTGCCAGTTCAGGACGAAGAATGCGTTCTTTGTGCGAACTGGGATAGCTGAGGTTTGCCGAAAGTGTATGGGGTGTACCGATGATACCGCTCTGAATTAACTCTTGTATCTTGAATGAAAGCGGCATATACCGTGTCCAAATGGCTTCGGTAATGAAAATTCCTTTCTCTTTAGCATAGCTTAACAGTTCTTCCGCTTCGCGTGCATTGGCGGTAAACGCCTTTTCGCACAAGACTGGTTTCCCCTTCTCGATGCACATCCGTGCGTGGGCATAATGATGCGAATGCGGTGTAGCCACATAAACCAAATCCACTTCGGGGTCATCCGCAAGTTCTTCATATGAAGCATACGCTTTCTTAAATCCCCACTCGCGGGCAAATTGTTCCGCCTTCTCTTTGCTTCGGGAAGCTACAGCGTAACGTGCCACGCCTTTCATTCCTCCCAAAGTGATTGCCATTTTCCCAGCAATCCATCCACAGCCGATAATACCAATGTTATATACCTTCATAAGCTACTGAAATAAAAACAAAAGTATAAAAGTTTCTCCAATATCCCGTCAAGATGCGCAGGTTTTTGTAACTTTGTGGCATGAAAAAGTTTGCAGATGTCATAGTGCCGTTGCCCATCATGGGACAATATACGTATGCCATTCCCGAAGAGTTAGAAGAAAAGGTATGCGCAGGCATCCGTGCCATCGTCCCGTTCGGCAAGAAGAAATACTACACCGCCCTCATAACCCGTGTGCACGAGGAAGCTCCCGAAGAATATGAGACTAAGGAAATCGTAGAAACGCTTGACGAAAAACCGATACTACTGAAGCGGCAATACGACTTTTGGCAATGGATAGCCGACTATTATCTTTGCACCTTAGGCGATGTCTATAAGGCAGCATTGCCTTCGGGGATGAAGCTCGAAAGCGAGACATTGGTGGAATACAATCCCGATTATGAAGCAGAAACTACCCTTACGGAAAAAGAGCAACGGGTACTGGACGCTTTAAGTCACGACACCGAACAATGCATCACCCAGTTAGAAAAAGCCACGGGAGTAAAAAACCTGCTTCCCGTTATCAACCGGTTATTGGAGAAAGGCGCACTCTACATAAAAGAAGAGCTGAAACGAAGCTACAAACCACGCACCGAAGTATTTATCCGCTTCTCGGAATCGGTGCGGGATGAGAACGACCTGCATCAGTTATTCAACGCATTAACGCGTGCTCCCAAACAGCTTGCCGCCCTGATGAAATACGTGGAGCTTTCGGGATGGGTGCGTCCGGGATGCTTATTGAGAGAAGTATCCCGCAAGACGTTGCTACAAGAAGCCAATGTCACTCCAGCCATCGTTTCGGGACTGGTAGAGAAACATATTTTCGAACTTTACCACCAAGAAGTAGGACGATTGGCAAAAGGCATCTTACACACGGTGCCACTCAATCCGCTGAGCGAGGCCCAGCAAAAGGCATACAATGAAATCATACAATCATTTGCATCGAAACAGGTCTGCTTGTTGCATGGAGTCACCTCCAGCGGCAAGACCGAAATATACATTCACTTGATTAAGCAAGTGCTCCGCACAGGAAAACAAGTGTTATACTTATTGCCTGAAATCGCCCTGACGACCCAAATCACCGAACGTCTCCGGAAGGTGTTCGGCAATCGGTTAGGCATTTACCACTCCAAATTTCCTGATGCCGAACGGGTAGAGATTTGGCAAAAACAATTGTCCGAACACGATTATGATGTCATCTTAGGCGTACGTTCATCGGTATTCCTCCCTTTCCGCAGGTTAGGATTGGTCATTGTGGACGAAGAACACGAAAACACATACAAACAGCAAGACCCTGCCCCCCGTTATCATGCCCGTAACGCGGCGATGGTACTCGCATCGATGTCCGGAGCAAAGACTTTGTTGGGCACAGCTACGCCTTGCATCGAAACGTACTACAACGCTACACATGGCAAATATGGCTTCGTAGAACTGACCGAACGCCACCAGCAGATTCAACTGCCCGAAATTGAAGTGGTTGACATCAAGGAATTGACACGAAAGAAACGGATGACCGCCCAGTTCTCCCCCCTACTCTTACAAAAGATTCGGGAAGCATTGGAACAGAAAGAACAAGTCATCCTTTTCCAGAACCGACGGGGATTCGCGCCCATGATAGAATGCCGCACGTGCGGCTGGGTGCCGAAATGTAAGAATTGCGATGTAAGCCTGACTTATCACAAAGGACTGAACCAACTGGCATGCCACTATTGCGGTTATACAGAGCTTGTCCCTAAATCGTGTCCGGCTTGCGGAGGTGTAGAATTAGTAAGCCGCGGATTCGGCACCGAAAAGGTAGAAGACAGCATCAAGGAGATATTTCCCGATGCCCGTGTGGCACGGATGGATCTTGACACTACCCGTACCCGTACCGCATACGAACGGATTATCGATGATTTCGAGGCTGGAAAAACCGACATTCTTATCGGGACACAGATGGTATCGAAAGGGCTCGATTTCGACCGGGTAAGCGTAGTGGGTATCCTCAATGCCGACTCGATGCTGAATTATCCTGATTTCCGCTCTTATGAACGAGCTTTCCAACTGATGGCACAAGTGGCAGGACGAGCAGGAAGAAAAAACAAACGCGGGCTGGTTGTATTACAAACCAGGCAACCCGACTTACCTCTGATACACGAGGTAGTGACAAACGATTACGCCCGTTTGTTCCACGAGCAGATAGAAGAACGGAGGCTGTTCCGTTATCCACCTTTCTACCGTCTGATTTACGTATACCTCAAGCACCGCAAACAAGAGGTACTCGACCAGGCCGCCGACCTCATGGCAAACGTTTTGCGTCAGGGATTAGGCGAACGGATATTAGGCCCCGACCTGCCTCCCGTAGCCCGTATCCAAACGTTATATATAAAGAAGATTATGATAAAAGTGGAGCAGCAGGCTTCGATATCGAAAGTGCGTACATACTTGCGCCAAGTGCAACGCATGTTTGCGGAAGATGAACGTTTCCGCTCCTTGTTAGTATATTATGATGTAGATCCAATGTAAAAAAGATATGAACATAGAATTAGACGTACACACCCATACAGTAGCCAGCGGACACGCTTTCAGCACCCTGCAAGAAATGGTAAAGGCTGCTTCCGAAAAAGGCCTGAAACTATTGGGTATCACCGAACATGCTCCGGGCATTCCCGGTTCATGCAGTCCGATTTACTTCCGCAACCTGTATGTTGTCCCCCGCCAGATGTATGGCGTCGACTTATTATTGGGAGCGGAAATCAACATCCTCGATTGTGAAGGAAACATTGATATGGATGAGTTTTACCTGAACCTGCTCGACCTGCGCATTGCGGGAATCCATTCACTATGCTACAAAGGCGGCACACCTGAGGAAAATACCCACGGCATGATTCAAGCCATCTCGAACCCATACATCCATATCATCAGCCACCCGGGCGACGGTACGGCAAAGCTGAACTTTGAACCCATCGTATTAGCGGCAAAAGAGCATCACACCTTATTGGAGATAAACAACTCTTCGCTTCGTCCGTGCCGCCATAAGACAGAAGCACGGGGAAACAATTTAGAAATACTCCGCCTGTGTAAACAATACGAAGTACCGGTCATCTTAGGAAGTGATGCACACATTTCATTCGACATCGCCACCTATGATTATGCTTTGCAGCTTGTAGCAGAAACCGAATTTCCCGAAGAATTGATTATGAACACCAGTGTAGAGAAATTCAAAGCATATTTGTCTTTGTAGGCAAGTAAGCTTCTTTACCACTCTACTACTCTAATACTTTACTACTAAAAACAATGAAACGAATACTTTTTGTCTGTTTAGGAAACATCTGCCGCTCGGCCGCTGCAGAAGAAATCATGCGTACTTATCTGAAACGGGAAGGTTTGGATAAAGAAATAACCGTCGATTCGGCTGGCATCAGCGGATATCACGAAGGAGACCTTGCCGACCCACGAATGCGGATGCACGCTTCACGGCGTAATTATCACATCACTCACCGTTCGCGTCCTGTGCGCACCGATGATTTTTACGATTTCGACCTGATAATCGGGATGGACGATACCAACATCGATGCGTTGCGTGAAAAAGCTCCCGATATAGTAACCGAACGGAAGATAGAGCGGATGACCGACTACTGCCGTACAAAAGCGGTCGACTATGTACCCGACCCCTACTATGGAGGCGCACAAGGTTTTGAGAATGTATTAGATATCTTGGAAGACGCTTGCGGCGGATTATTGGAACATCTTAAGCAATCATCGCTCTAAACACAGAAAACACTTTATATAAATTAATACTTCGTTAAATTAATATCTAATCCGTTGAAAATAAACGAGTTAATTAATA
>URCM01000049.1 GCA_900546355.1 uncultured Bacteroides sp. | reverse complement strand
AGTGTAGGGAAGTGTGCCCGAGATGTTCTACTGCATGGCAAATGATTTGTGCGGTCCCATTTTTTATTGATCAACCTTTTCTACAAAGCTACAGTTTCATGCAGTTTTATTGCACTGAAACTTTAGTTTTATTGCACTGAAACTACAGTTTTAGCATAACTAAACAGGGTGAGAAAACAGTTTCTCTATGGAAGGCTTTCGGTTGATAGCTTTGAAGGTACTGTCTATTTATGTGAATCAATCGAATAGGAAGAAAAGAAAGGCCACAGCTTACATCGGTTCGGATGAGTCTCTATGGGATGGAGGAATCGGTGTAATCTGTGGCAGGGAAATTTTGAGGTAGCGATGCTCCCTAAGAAGGAGCTTATCCGATTTTGCTGATTTTCTTCAGCTTTTCTTCGTCGACTATTTTTATTTTGCGTCCGTCGATGATGAGCAGCTTCTCGGTGGCAAAGTTCGACAAGGTACGGATGGCGTTCGAAGTGGTCATGTTCGACAGGTTGGCGAGGTCTTCACGCGAGAGGTAAATGCTCAGCGTGCATCCGTCTTCTTCCAGTCCGTAGGTGTCTTTCAGGAACAGCAGCGATTCCGCCAGTCGTCCGCGGATGTGTTTTTGCGTCAGGTTCACGGTGCGTGCATCCGATATGCCCAGGTCTTTCGACAGTTGGCGGATGAAATACATCGCCAGTTCCGTGTTTTGTTCTACCAGCTCCGTGATGACCGTCATCGGGATGAGGCACATGGTGCAAGGCTCGAAAGCCGCCGCCGCCGTCACGAAGTTTTCATGGGCGAAATAAGCGCGGTAGGCAAAATACTCCTTGTTCTTTATCACGCGGATAATCTGGCTGCGTCCGCCTACTCCGTCCTTATAGATTTTCACTTTGCCGTTCAGCAAGCACATCATGTACTGCGGAGTCTCGCCTTCGCAATAGATGATTTCGTTCTTTTTGTATTTCTGAATTGTAAAGTTTTGCGCAAGGTAGTCACGTTGCGCCTCTGTAAGAGGTTGCCATAAATCGGGAATACTCTCGGCAATCTCAGCTTCTGTCAGTTCCTTCTTTACCATAGGTGCTATAAAACGATGTTGTGGAGCACAAAGGTAGTAAGAAAAAATGAAAATCTTTATTTTAAAGCCTAAAAAATCACGCTTGGGCAAGCGATTTATTATATATTTGCGTTTGCAATGGCAAAAAGGAAAGTTGTATATGGTTTGGTGTGTTGGATAGGCTTGCTTTTAGGGTTGGCAGTGTGTCCGGCGCGGGGAGAAGTTTCTGTAGGCAGAGCGTCTTCGCCGCATCAGGAATATGCCCCCGATTCAGTCTTGACGCACATCTTCCGGGCAGCTACCCTGTATGCCACCGAAGTAGAAGAGTATAAGGCTGACCTTTACCTGAAAGGGTTGGTGCAAATCCATAAAAGGAACCGCATCTTGAAGTATATTCCCTCTATGTTCCGTTTCGAAAAGGGGGTGGACGATTACATCCACGAGTCTATCAGCAAGCTGCATTACACCGCTCCGAGCATTTACGACCGGAAAATACTGGCGGCAGCTTCTACTTTTCCCGGAGGGGATAGCCGTTTCTTGGATGTCGTCGATTTTCTGAAATTCAATCTGTATGCCCCTTCCATCATGGAAGACAAGGTGCTTTCGCCGCTCAACGAAGAGTCGAGTGTGCACTACAATTACCTGATTGACTCGGTAGCTTACCATCGCGATGGCAAAGTGTATAAGTTGCGCATCACTCCGCGTTATCCCAGTACCCAGTTGCTGGAAGGCTCGTGCTGGATTTCATCGAACGACTGGACTATCCGTTACTTGGATTTCCGGGGAAAGTACGACCTGGTAACTTTTCATGTGACCATGCGCATGGGCGATACGCCGCAGACGAAGTACCTGCCGCAGATGATGACCCTCAACGTGGTGTTCAAGTTCTTGCGCAATAACGTAGAGATGGATTACTCCGGCTGGCTGGACTATGAGGAGGTGAAATTCCGCGATAAGGACGCCGAGCCTGTCACCTGGCGGACAAAAGACCAGAGCCATTATGACCTGACCAATTCGTACACCTTGATTTGTGATACGACGCGGCTGATGCATGACCGTGATTCGTTTGCCCGTATCCGTCCGCTTCCGCTCAGTGACAGGGAAGACAGCTTGTATCGGGCATACGACAAACGGCATCGGGTCAGGCCGGAAGACACGTTGCGGGTAGAGCCTACCAAGTTCCGCCGGAACCTGGTGCTGCTGGGACAGATGGGCGACGCGCTAATCAGCAGTTATAACATCGATATTAATAAGGTGGGAAACATTTCCTGTTCGCCGCTCATCAATCCGTTGTTGGTGAGTTACAGCCACCGCAACGGAATTGCCTACCGGCAGGAGTTCAAGTACAACAAGCTGTTCCACAACGGCAGGCTGCTCCACCTGGTGCCGCAAATCGGTTACAACTTTACCAAGAAAGAGTTTTACGCCAAGCTCGACGGCGAATATGTCTACAATCCGCGCAAGCATGGAGCCATTTACCTGAGCGTAGGAAACGGAAACCGTATCTATAGCAGCGTCGTGCTCGACCAGCTTCAGGCGCAACCCGACAGCACGTTCAGTTTCGACGGACTCGAACTTGATTATTTTAAGGACGTGTATCTCAACCTTTCGCATAACATCGAGATAATCAACGGGCTTACGCTGTGGACCGGTGTGTCGATGCACTGGAGGCACGCTGTAAACGGTACGCCTGAAGTGGCAGAGCGGGTGCAACTGAAATACAACAGTTTCGCTCCCCGTGTGCGGGTGGAATGGACGCCGGGAATGTATTATTATTACGCCAACGGCAACCGCAAGGTGAATGTCGGTTCCCGTTATCCTACGTTCATTCTCGATTACGAGCAGGGCATCCGGCTGCTCGACTATTCAGGCGAATACGAGCGTCTTGAGATTTCCGCCGAACAAAGAATCCGCATACGCGGCTTGCACACCATCGCTTATCACATAGGCGGAGGATTTTTTACGAACCGGGACAATGTGTATTTTGTAGATTATGTAGACTTTGCCAACCGTAACTTGCCGCAAGGATGGAACGATGACATCGGCGGCACTTTCCAGATGCTTGATTCGCGTTGGTATAACTCGTCGCGTCATTATTTCCGCGGAAACATGACGTATGAAACGCCTTTTTTACTTCTTTATCCGGTAAGCCGTTTGCTTTCGTTCGTGCAGAAGGAGCGTATTTACGCGGGTATTCTCTTTATGCCGCATCTCAATCCTTACATTGAACTGGGCTATGGCTTGGGCACACATCTTTTCGATTTCGGTGTCTTTATCGGGAACGAGAAAGGAAAGTTTACTTCGGTAGGCTGCAAATTCACGTTCGAGTTGTTCAACCGGTAGTCGTGGGGCAGCCTTATTTCCGTAAGAACGTGTCTTTGCGGCACGTCCAGAAGCGTAGGTGCCGGATGAGGCTCTCTAACGGGCGGCATACATCGAATACCGGAAGGAAAAAGCCGAATTTCTCTTTCAAGTCCCAGGCGGTGTGATACCATATATGCATCACGGTCAGTTGCCGGATAAGCCAGCACGCCGCCGTAACGCCTGCCGGTATCCATTGTTTGTCTGTCCATCCTATGGCAAGAGTAGCCAGACACATCAGGTGGAACAGTCCGCAAGTGAGTGTTTCGAGCGCGTTGAGCCGGGGTGCCATGCCCCGAAAGAAGTGGGCGGTAGCCATCATCCCCATCTTTTCTTCCCGCCAAGCCCGCTTGAAGGTGGGTACGGGCAGGCGTACGATGCTTTCCGTGCCTCGTGCCACCCGTGTATTCCGTTTGTTTGCGAGGGCGTTTACCAGCAAGTCGTCTTCACCCCGTTGCAGTGGCAGATGGTCACTGAATCCTTTATGTGCCTGATAAACGCTTTTACGGTATGCCAGATTGGTGCCTACTCCCATATACGGGTGTCCTGCAAGCGCCCAGTTCAAGTAGCGCAGCGAGCCGAAGAATGAAGTGGCCCGGACACGTAGCGCAAAGTGTCCTTTCTGGCAGATGTAACCGCTATAGCCTAAAACAATATCGGTTTCGGGGGTCATCTCGCGGGCAAGGCTTTTCAGCCACTGGTCACTGTCGGGTCGGGCGAAAGGGCTGGTAACCACAATCCAGTCGTAATGGCTGGCACGGATGCCCATCGCTATGCCCAATTTCTTCCGGCTGACGTAGCGGGCAGATTCGGGGATGAACGTATGATAGAGGTTCGGATACCGGGCAGCCAGAATTTTCAACGTCAGTTCGTCTTCGCCTGCCGACTGGTCGTTTATCACAATCACTTCAAATTCCGGATACGTTTGTTCCAATAGAGCGGTCAGGTTCTTTTCCAGCGCTTCCCCTGTATCTTTGGTTACGACCACTACCGAGAGTGGAGGCCATTGGGCAGGTTCTTCTGCCTTTTGCTGATGAAAATATCGGTGAAGCCGGCTGTATAGTCCGCATGCAAACGCCATCTGTATGACGAAAACGACGGCGCATATACCCGCCATGATGGTGGCGGTAGAAGTAAAGTCTATTGCAATCATAGTCCGTTGGGTTGAAAAACGGTGCAAAAATAAGGTAAATCCGGTTTGTATGGATAAAAGTAGCGCAGATTTTCGTTAAAAGAGGAAATTCCCTATCGGAAATAGGCGGTTCCCTAAGGAAAAATAGTCGGATTCTTTCGGGACAGGAATGGATTTTTCCTACTTTTGCTGTATCACATTAAAATGAAGAAAGATGAAACAGTTAGTGAAAAACGTGTGTGGGGCACTTGCCTTATGTATGCTGGCAAGCGGATGCGGCTCACTCTTTACGGCTTCGAATAAGAACAAAGTAAGCAACATACGTCCCGGCATGACACAAGTGCAGGTGGAAGGAATGCTGGGAAGTCCCGATTACAAACGCTTTGACGGCGGAGTGGAGCAATGGGAATACCGGAGTTGTTATTATGCGTATGGCAATCAGCCGGTCAGCGTTATCGTTGATTTCAATGACGGGAAGGTCATTGCGCTCGATTCGTTTGATACACCCCAATATCCGGCACATCCGGTGCCGCCTGTCGTGGCGGTATGTCCGTCTGCGCATCCGGGTCATCCGGTTCCGCCACGTCATTCCATGGTGCTGAACGATAAACAGTTTGACGCTTTCTTCAAGCGGATAGAGGATGAACCTTTCGATGACGACCGCCTGAAGCTGTTGAAGGAGGAAGCCGGCCGGACCGATTTTACTTGCGCCCAATGCGTACGCCTGCTTCGTTTGAACGCCTTCGATGACGACCGCTTGCAGATGTTGCGTATATTGGCACCCACCATTACAGATCCCGAAAACGGGAGGATGATTATCGGTTTGATGGATTTTCCTTCTTCGGAGGCGGAAGCAAGAAAGCTGCTGCGCTCAGTTGCGGATAGGTAGACGCTTCCAAATCCAGCGGGGAATCAGCCGCCAGCCTTCCACCAACAGCCGGTAACGCCAGTCGATGACGGCGACACGCTTTTTATGGTGCAAGGCGCGGACGATGTGGCGCGCTACTTTTTCGGGATGCATCAGAAGGGGGTACCGTTTGCCGTCGTTCAGTAAGTCTGTTTTGACGAATCCGGGGCGGATGTCGGTAAAGCGGATGTTTTTTTGTCCGTGCATGCGCGCAAGCTGTTCGAGGGCATCAAGGTAAGTGTTCTGGAAACGTTTGGTAGCGGAATATGCCGGAGCGATGCCCAGTCCTTGGGTGCCTGCGATGGAACTGACAATGGCGATATGTCCTCTTCCTTGCCGGGCAAAGTAGTGGAACGCCGTGCCGGTCATGCGGATAAATCCGGTGACATTGGTTGCTGCCGTATCGGTTTCGGTATCGAGGGTCAGGTTGAAATTCTGGTGTCCGATGCCGGAACAGTGCAGGTACAAGTCCATTCCGCCTAAGTCGGCGATTAAGGCTTCCAGTTCTGTCTCGGCTCCTTCTTTACGGATATCAATGACGCGGTAACAAACGCGCGAGGGAGCTTCGCGCTGGAAGGCCTTCAGTCTTCCCTCTCTTCTGCCGGCAATGCCCAAGGCCCATCCTTCTTTCAATAAAAGGCGGGCGGTTTCGTATCCGATGCCGGAGGTGGCTCCTACGATAATGGCTCGTTTTTGAGTAACGGTTTTCATAATGATGCGGGTAAATGGGTTCGTATTTCATAGATAAAGGTTTCCGAAAACGGAATGTTTTCCGTCCGCCGGTTGTAATAAAAGGTTCCACACAAGGGCATACGTTCGTTGAGTGCGGTAAGTGCGGGGGTGAGCGCAGTGCAGAATGCCTGATAGGCACGCTCGTTGGCACGTTCGCCCGCATCATCGCGGTAGCACACGGCATAGCGGTTGAGCGGGTTGTGGGCGACAAGCTGGTTGAGCCACATGGCCAACTGCCTTGCTTCGGAAAGAGAAATGCGGTCGAACAGATTTGAAACATTGATGATAACCAGTTCGGATACCGTGGCATGGGTTTTCCAAAAAGCGGAAGGGACAGCCGATGGTTGCGGATAGAAATGGGTTTGTATCGGCTGATAGGGGGCGGCTTGAAACAGCCGGCTGGCGGTTTGGTTCATTTCTTCTACCGGGCAAATGCCTACATAGGTGAGGCTGGTGTGTGGCAGCCGGTGGCATACATCGGCAAAAGCAAAACCTGAAGCTCCGCTTTCGTAACCCAGGTCGCAGAACACGACCCGTCCCGATACGTTACGGATAGCTGTAAACAGCCAGCTGCCTACCGTTTCGTAAAAGGCACGGGCGGCACAGTAGCTGCGCCGCATATAATAATAGGTATAGAGTTGTGCCTTGCGGGCAAGCTGGTCGGTATGTCGGAAATCGTATCTGCCGTAGGCGATGAGTTCGCGAAGGCGGGTGTCATCGGCAGGCTGGTTGGCCTCATCGGGAAGCAGGCTTGCCGCAAGGCAGTCGAACGCCTGGCTGAATGCACTCGAAAGCGGATAGTTTTCGGAGTGTAAATCCCACCCCGCAGCATGGCAGGGCAATTCAAAGTCTCCTTGGCAGAAGCGTTCGAGGGAGACAGCCAGGTATCCGTTGTGGATACGGATGTACTCCATCAGTTTATAGAAAGTAAGGTTAGCCCCCAATATGCGCGGGTTGCCTGTAAGGAAAAGTTGTTTGCGGGCACGGGTGACAGCTACGTTCAGTTTGCGGTCTATCCATGCGTCGCCTTCCCGGAACGTATTGGCGGTAAGGAAATTCAACTGGTTAAAGTCGCGTACGGTAAACGAATAGATGATGACATCGCGTTGGCTTCCTTGATAGCGTTCTACGGTATCGATGGAAATATCCATTAAAGCGGGAATGCCTGAACCGGCGATTTCCCGGCGTATCATGGCTATCTGGTTGCGGTAAGGCACGATGACGCCGACGGTTTTTCCTGCATCGAAGGTCGCTCCGGCAAACCGGTATATGCGTTTCAGCAAGGTTGCCACAATGCGAGCTTCGCCGAGGTTGGTTTTTTCGGAATGTACGGTGTCGGCAGGCGTATCAGACGCGATGAATACCATTCGTTGCCGCAACATCAGCCGGTCGAGGTTGTCTTCGGGTTTGGCGGATGGATAAGGGCATTCCTCTTGTTGGTGTGGAAGAGGTATCGGTTCCAGCTGTTCGCGAAGGTAGAAAGCGTGGTCGGGAAAATCGGCAATGGCGGGATGCATACGCCCTTGTTTATGCAGTACGCTGCGGAACTCTGGCTTGCTGTTGCGGTACAGCCGCTCGAATAGCGAGTTCCGGCAATCGGTCAGGCCTATGTCGAGCAGGAGTGGGTCGGTGACTTTCGCTTCCGCTTCACTTTGCAAGGCAATGGCAGGCAATTGTTTGTAATCGCCTACCAGGATGAATTTGCCGATGGCGTTTTTTTCTTTGTGCCGTGCTGAAAGAATGCCGATAAGGTCTGGCTCCACTATTTGCGAAGCTTCATCGATGATAGCCAGGGCGAATTGTTTCAGTTGGAACAAATAGGGCCTTCCGTTGATGGCAGTAGTTGTACCGACAAAAAGACGTGTCTGAAGAATCTTTTCACGGATGTCTTCTAATTTGGGACAGTCTGCCAGGCTATTTTTCATCAGGTAAGGGGTGAAACGCTTGTCGCATGACGCTTCGTTGCCGATGCGGATAAACGGATGGCGGGCTGCGATGCCCGACTCGACCAACATATTACAAATCTCATCAACGGCACGGTTGGTGTATGACAGCAACAAAAGAGATCCGTCGGGTTCGGTCAATGCTTCTTCTACCATATAGCGCAATGCACACGAAGTCTTTCCTGTGCCCGGAGGGCCTACTAACAGAAAATAATCATCGCATTGCTTTTCTTTTATGATGAGTTCGTCGAATCTTCCATACGTTCCGTTTAGCTTCCGTGTCGTGTCGCGGGTAGGAGTCCGTTGGCCTAATATCAGTGCTTTCCGGTCTTCACAAGCAGACAAGAAAGCGTAGAGTCCTCGTATGCCATTGGCGGCGGAAGTGTCTGACGTATCGTGCTCGATTGCGAAAATGTCTGTATCTGTGCCGATGATGTCGGGATTCTGTTGTCCGTTGCGGAGTTGTACAGTTACTTGTTCGGGACGGATTTCTGTCAGATAGCCTTTCATCAGTATATGGCGGCGTACATCTGGCAAGTCTTTGTATGCGTACAGTATGACAATATCTCCTGTCCGGAAATTGGGCAGGAAATCATCTCCCTGCCGGGGGACGCTTAATGTAATCAGGTCGTAGCCTCTTCCCGGTGTGCTTTGTTTGCGGGAAGTGATTTTCAAGCCGAGCAGGATGTTGCCCGCTTCAATTTTTTCGGCAAGAGGGGTATGCCATAATCCGGCAAAGCCACGTGAGGAGTCGTTGTTCCCTCCGGATTTATTTAGTAATTGTTCTTTGGATACAAAAGTGAAGAACCGGCGGAAGTAGGCTTGCTCTAAGGGCGTGCCTTGTTTAAGGGGCTGGATCAAATGTTTCAGTTCCGGTTCTTGGTAAACTGTCCAGAGTTTCCCGTGTTCGTCTTTCTCGTTCAATACTTCTGCATCCAGTTGGTCGATGATGGAGCCGATGCCTCCGTTGGCCAAGGAAATTTCAGTCGTTACGATGCGGTTACGCAAACAGATGCATTCGCGGAATAAGGTTTCGGAAAAATGTTCCGGCATCAGTCCGTCGGTGTATTTCGAATAGAGCAGTAGTGTTTGGGTATTGTCGGCAGCTTGTCCGAAATTATACATCAATACGCCCTGATAGAGCATCATTTGCACGTAATGGTCTTCTTTGTGCCGGTGATTGTATTCATCGCGTTTGCCCGATTTCTGTTCGATAAGTACTTTCAGGTCTTTCTGTAACAGGTCGGCACGTCCTTGAAGCCCTAAGCTTTCGCAGATGAATGAAGCTTCGAGCCAGGCATTTGGCCGGTCGAAAGTCTCGATGTTTTGCGGAAGCGTATCGTGTACGACTGTGCGGATGTGTTGCATTTGCATACGGGCTTGGTTGTGGAAATCCTCCGGTATGGAACAAGTGCAAAACTCCAGTGCCGAAGAGGCGAAAAACTTCTTTACTGTATTCGCATACGTGACGGGAGCGTCCGCTTGCTCATTGATATAATCGTCGAGGAACTGTCCGGCAAGGTTTCCCAGCAGGATGTGATGGGTATTGGCTTTCGGCTTTATTTTATTGATGAAATAATTGAGCGGGTGATGTCCGTACTCACGGAAGCAGGTTGCCAGCGCACTGATGTCTATCAGGTAGTCGGGATGGACTACAATCAGTTTGGGAATGTATTCGTGGCACTCATCGATGTATACATCCAGCAGATTCAGTTGCATGTTTTCAGCCAGCAGGCCGTACAGGTATTGCAGGTCGCCGTTGTAGCCTCCCTTTCCATAATGAATGACAATAAACGGGTCTTCTTCGTTGTCGGTAGCGGCGAAAATTTTTTCTTCTGTCCAGCTTGATACGATGGCGCGTACATAGGGAAGACGTTTTGGAGCGACATCATGATAAGGACGGTTGTGGCTGGGGATATCGGCAAGCAGGGATGAGGGGATTTCTTCGCCGAACACAACCGATACAAACTGGCAAAGCGCACGCAGGTCGAACCGGTAAGTTTCCTTATCTGCCGAAAACGAAGGATTTGTCGCGGCTTTGGCATTGCGTCGCATCGTCTGGATGGCGTACCGGTCTGAAGGAGTCATGCCTTTTTCCTTGCATACATAATCCAGTCGTGAAAACAGGTTGGAGAACGAAAGGGCACTATCGCGGGTCTGTTCGTAACACGCTTCTTCTAATACCTTATAAAAAGCGATATACTTGGCGCGCAGGTTGCAGTCAGTTGCGGATGCCTTTCCATGTATGTGCCCGATGCGTTTGAACAAGTCGGACGCTTGCAATTCGATATGTTCCGCCATATTCAGATAGCTTCGCCAGGAATATGTAGTACGCAATAAGCTTTTTCCAATGCAGGGTAGGTAGATTGGTATGTACCGGTTACGTCTTGCAGCAATACCCGTTCGGGGATTATTTCCGTACGGCTTGCATGATATCCCGACAGGATGGGGGAGACGGTCAGGATATAATCGTAAACATTTCCATCGGTTAGTTCGATATGTATTTGTTCTTGATTTCCGTTGACCGATTTCGTAAAGATACCGTGTAGGGTATGATTGTCGGAAGCGGAAGGATAGATGGTGACGATACCGGCAGAGAAGTCTTTTTCGGTATAGGTGAATACATATTTTCCTCCAGCTTGTACCAATGAGTTGCTTTCGATGTCGGCTTTGATGGCAAGCAATTGGTTTTGTGTGAGTTCGCCTCCGTCGACTATCCCTTCTACACTTTCTATTCCGTAGGTGGTCTCCGGATATGCCACAGTAATTTGCAAGGAGTAGGTATTCCACGAACGGTCGGATATGTTCAGGGTGGCTTTTCCTAATCCTTTAGGAATTACGGTTAATTCGTCACCGTTGTAGCGGTAGTCGATGACCGCTGTATTGGGGGAGGCAATGATATACGATCCGTCTCCACCCTGGATATGAAAAGTTACTCCCGGGCTGAAGGGACTGAGTGATAAAGCGTTGTTGGAGAAATTGATGCTGCTGTCCGGTGCAAGCACAAGTGATATAGGAGCATAATTGTCATCCTTGCACGAAGTAAACGAAACGATGCCTGCCAATAAAGCAAGGCAGCAAATGCTTTGTAATATAATCTTTTTCATACAGCTATAAGTCTTTTTAGGTGTTATCAGGGAGTCAAAGATACGATTTTCTCCGTATGTATGCAACGTTGCCTTGTTTTTATTTTGATTCATTAAAGCCTGTTTAAATTCAAGGCAGTTTCTTGAATCAAGTATCCGCTGCTTCCGATAAAGGAAATGTTTTCCTTTTTGTTTGTGTTCAAAATGTTTGTTTGGTATTGTTTTTTCTTTCGATTTATAAAAAAGAATGAATTTTTCTTGTACAAAAGGATAAAATTTGTTTCATTTGCAAACGAATCAAAATGAAATGTATGTAGGGGATTGAATTTTAAAAATTAAGTCGTATGAATAAATTACTATCAATTTGTTTTGTTCTGCTGTTAGGAGTAAATCAGATTGTCGCACAAGACATTCAAGTAAATGGAACAGTCTTGGGCATTGATAATCAAGAGCCTGTTATCGGAGCTACCATCCTTGTTGTAGGAAGCCATACAGGGACAGTGACGGATATGGACGGCAAGTTTTCGTTAAAAGTGCCTGCAGATGCTACTTTGCAGGTAAGTTTTATCGGTATGCGTATGGAAAAGGTAAAAGCAAAACCGGAAATGATTATCTACTTGCATCCGGATTCTGAACTTTTAGAGGAAGTGGTTGTAACGGGTTACGGTAATGTGAGTAAATCTTCCTATACAGGAGCCGCTTCTATCTTGTCTACAGAAAAGCAGCGGGATTTGCCGGTCATTTCTGTTACGCAGATGATGGAAGCCAATCTGCCTGGAGTCAGTATGAGCAGTGCGAGCGGGACTCCAGGATCGAACACTTCCATCCGTATCCGTGGTATTGGGTCTATTTCCGGTTCCAACGAGCCTTTGTATGTGCTCGATGGCGTTCCGGTACAGTCGGGGAATATGAGTCCCAATGAGATGAATACAGGCGGATTGGGTATCCTTAATACGCTGAATCCGGCGGATATAGAAAATATCACGATACTGAAAGATGCCGCCTCTTCTTCCTTGTATGGAGCGAGAGGGGCCAATGGCGTTGTTTTAATCACTACCAAGAAAGGCAAAGAGGGTAAAACTACTTATAATGTAAAAGCCAGTTTCGGTATTTCGGATTTGGCATATCAGTTTCGCCCGACAATGGGTGGAGACGAACGCCGGGAGCTGATATGGGAAGGTTTGAGAAACAGTATGGTGGACAGTGGTTCTTCTATGGAAGAAGCAGCCCGATATGCAGACAGTCAGATCGATGTTTACGCTCCTAAGCCGGCAAATGGTTATGCGGATTGGGATGATGCGCTTTTCCGTAAGGCACAACAACAGAATTACGATTTCTCTTTGCGGGGAGGAAGCGAGAATACCCGGTTTGCGGGAAGCGTGAATTATACGAAGCAGGACAATGTGGCGTACAATTCCGGTTTTGAACGGTATAGCGGGCATTTGAACTTTAATAATAAGTTTAAGAAGTTTGATGTAGGGATGAACGCCTTGTTTTCTCTGACGAAAGAGAAGCCTTTGCCGGGAGGTTCGTATTACAGCAATCCGATGTACGCGCTGAAAACGGCATTGAATCCTTCTATACCTATATATAATGAAGACGGATCTTATAACACGGATATAACCTCTATCAATAACATGAATCCGGTTTATGAAAATGAAATAAACCAGCACAAATCGCAGGTGGCCCGTACTTTCGCTTCCATTGAAGCCGGATATACCATTGTGGAGGGGCTTCGTCTGTCTACCGTGTTTAACGTGGATTATACTCATACGAAAGATTTCCGTTATTTTTCGCCTGAAAGTTCGGATGGAAAATCGCCCAATGGGCAGGGGGATATCTACAGCATAGAGAATCTGACTTATAATTCGAATACAAGATTGAATTATACCCATACGTTTGGCGACCATTCGATAGACGTGCTGGCCGCCTATGAAATACAGCGTTGGGACCGGGAGTACATGGAAGGTGAAGCCAAGAATTATTCTACGGGTAAAAAGAATGTGCTGGATAACGCCAGCACCCCTGTTTACATAGGGCACAATGTGAGTGGCGACGCCATGCTTTCGTATGTGTTGCGTGCCAATTACGATTATAAGAAAAAGTATTACGTATCTGTAAGTTTCCGCCGCGACGGCTCTTCCCGGCTTGACCCTTCGAACCGTTGGGATAACTTTTGGGCCGTCTCGGCTTCTTGGCGTTTTTCTCAAGAGAAGTTCATGAAACCATTGGAGTCATGGCTGAGCGACGCCAAATTGCGTGTCAGCTATGGCGTGAACGGAAACATACCGGGAAACTTGTATGATTATTACGGCTTGTATGATATGTCGTATAGTTACAATGACCAGCCGGCGATGGTGGAAAGCAATTTGGCCAATCCGGAACTAAGCTGGGAAAAGAATTATGCGCTCAATGTAGGGGCGGATTTCTTTCTTTTCGGCCGGTTGAACTTGTCTGTTGATTGGTATGTGCGGAATACGAAGGACCTTTTGTTGAGCCGCTCGGTGAATCCGGTAACAGGATTCTCTTCGATTACGGATAATATCGGGAAAATGCGGAACAAGGGGGTGGAGATAGAGCTTAGCTCCACGAATATCGACCGTAACGGCTTTTTATGGACTACCGCGTTTAATTTATCGCACAATAAGAATGAAGTGATAAAGTTGGCGGATGTGTCAGAATATTATACAGACAGTTATTACATTGTAAAAGAAGGATATTCGTTAGGCACTATTGCCTTGCGTGAATATGCGGGAGTGGATCCGGAAAACGGAAAGCCGATGTATTATTCGAATGTGTTGGTCGACGGAGAACGTTCCAGGGAAATCGTGTACGACCCGAATGAGGCGGTTTCCGTTCCCTTGGCAAACATTTATCCGAAAGTGTCAGGTGGGTTGACTAATACGTTCCGGTATAAGATGTTCGACTTGAGTTTCAATTTGTCATATAGCTTGGGCGGCCATTCGTATGACGCGGGTATGTGGGCGCTGCAAGACGACGGCTATTCGTCTTATGCGCCTAAAAGCGTTGAATTGCGCCGTCGTTGGCAGAAGCCGGGTGATATCACCGATGTGCCGAGATACGTGAATGGCCAGGAGTTCGGTGGGTATTGGCATTCGTCAAGAGGTATTCACAGCACCGACCATTTGAGGTTGAAAAGTCTGATTTTGGGGGTAAACGCTCCACGTAAATGGTTGAATCCGGTAGGGTTGTCAATGGCTCGGATTTATTTCTCGGGGACAAATTTGTTGACATGGGCAAAGTATGACCAATATGACCCGGAATTGCAGGGGACCGTAGGTTTTGACATTCCGCCGCTTAAAACGTTTTCTGTAGGATTAGAGGTTGAGTTTTAAATCATTAATAAAAAGAATAAGATGAAAAAATATATTATATTATTGTCTGTGTGCTTGTTGGTAACGGGATGTACTGAAAGTTTCTTAGACAAAGTACCATCGAATGAAATTACCAAAGATGAGGCTATTACTACTTTGCAGGATGTGAAAGTGGCAACAGACGGGTTGTATGCCTTGATGGCTTCTACCTATTATTATAATGGCTCTATGTTTTTGTATGGAGACGTTAAAGGAGATGATATGCAGGCTACATCCTGGCAAAGCGGACGTACCTGCTATAAATATTATATGTATGAGCATTCTGCGGCAGTCCCGAATTCGGGAGGTATTTGGGGAAGGCCGTATTATATTATCCGGAATGCATGGAACCTGATTGACGCGATTGATACAGGGAAAATAACGGATGCCACGATAGAAGAGCTGGATGATTATAAAGGACAGGCACTGGCTATTATCGCACTTTGTCATTTCGATCTGACCCGGACGTATGGTTATCCTTATGCTAAGGACCGGGGAGCTTCATTGGGTGTTCCTGTTGTAGACCATGCTATCGGTTTTGATGAGTTTCCCGACCGGAAAACAGTAGCCGAATGTTACGATTTTATCATCAGGCAACTGGAATCAGCCGTATCCATGCTTTCCACAGATAAGAATGACGGGCATTTCAACCGGTATGCGGCTCAGGCATTGCTTGCCCGTGTTTATCTTTATTGCGAAGAAAATCAGAAAGCTTTTGATTGTGCGGACGAACTGATTCGGGAGCTGGATGCGAACCGATTGTATTATTTGGCAGGACATGATGAGTACATAGCGCAGTTCGCGTTGAATAACAAGTTCGGACCGGAAGCTTTGTTTCAGATAGCTAATACAGCCAGCAATAATCCGGGACGTGACGGCATTTCGTATTTATTGCATTGGTGGGGATACGCTGCCGTGGTTTTGACTGAAGATTTCGCCGGTTTTATGCGGCAGGATCCGGATGATGTGCGTAATCAGTTAATCGGTTCGTATTTGAATGGGAGTGATAATTTGTATTACGATGTGTTGCTGAAATATCCGGGAACAGACGAAGAAACGCCGTCCTTCGAAAACAATTATACCGTGATTCGGTTATCGGAAGTTTACCTGATAGCGGCTGAAGCGGGATTGAAGGTAGGCGGCATGGCGCGGAGTGCAGGACTGGGTTATCTGAATGCGATTGTACAACGGGCTAATCCTGATAAGTTGGTATCAGATAACGAATACACCCTTGACCGTGTGTTGGATGAAAGAAGGAAAGAATTAGTCGGAGAGGGACACCGCTATTTTGATATGTTACGGAACGGAAAGACTATTTACCGTTCGGGAGGGAAACATTTGTTGAGCACTCCGTCGGAAGTGAACTGGGATTATTTTAAGTGTGTGTTGCCTATCGACCGTACACAATTTACGTTTAATCCGGATATGGAACAAAATCCGGGCTACACGCGTGACTGACGGATACAGCAATATAACTGCGATGCCAACACGATTAGTAATCGTACGGCATAACGATTACTAATCGTCACGCTGTACGATTACTAATCGTGTCGGCGTTGCGGCAATATTGCTTGTCGTTTATGGATAAATCATGTAGATTGCGCTCTTCTTGCAACCGGTTTATCGGACTGCTTCCAAATGAAGCGGAGATAAAGCGGATGGCCACAGGTAGCGTATTGATAGCGGGATAAATCTGTGGCCATCCGTTAGGAAACGTGTCATTTTGCGTGCTATAACCAATTATCCCACCTTCTCGGTTTCACTTATCGTGTAATCGCCTGCTTTTTCCGTTATCACTTGCTGCAAGGTTTCTATCGGAAGCACTTTGCCTTCGGCGTAGGTGAGGGTTGCGACAGGAGGGTCGAGCGTGACGCTTGCCTGTACGCCTTCTATCGAGTTCAATGCCTTTTCCACGTACGTGCGGCAATGGTTGCACATCATGCCTTCCACCCGGTAGGTACGGCTTACGGGAGCGGGGTGAGGCTGGTGAGGGGCAGTGGATTTAACCGCTATGGAATCCGGTTCCATAAGCGGAGCCGGAGCAGGCTCGTTCGCTTTCCCGATGCGTTTGTTCCGCAAGCGGAGGCTGTTGGTCACGACACTCACGCTGCTCATCGCCATGGCGGCTCCGGCTATCATGGGATTGAGCAGGAAACCGTTTATCGGGTAAAGGATACCGGCGGCGATGGGTACACCTATCAGGTTGTAGATGAATGCCCAAAACAAGTTCTGGCGGATGGTACGTGTGGTGAAAACCGAAAGTTGGATGGCATCGACTATCTTGCTAAGGTCGGAAGAAATCAGGGTCATCTTGGCTACATCCATAGCGAGGTCGCTTCCTTGTCCCATGGCGATGCTCAGGTCGGCTTGTGCCAATGCCGAGCTGTCGTTGATGCCGTCACCTACCATTGCCACGCATTTCCCTTCCGCTTGTAATTGCTTGATAGTTTCCGCTTTATGCTGGGGAAGCATCTCGGCACGGTATTCTTTGATACCCGCTTGTTCGGCTATGGCTTTTGCCGTAACGGGATTGTCTCCGGTCAACATCAGTACGGTTATGCCCCGTTTTTGCAATGCTTCGATAGCGGTTTTCGAAGTCGGTTTGATGCGGTCGGCGATAGCGAATACTCCCAAGGCGGTTTCGGCATCAGCGAACCAGATGACGGTCTTGGCTTCGGATGCGAATGTCTTGGCCTGGTCTTGTAGTCCGGCAGGAATCCTGATGTGGTTTTCGTTAAGCAGGCGAAGGTTTCCGGCATAGAATGTCTTGCCGTCCGATGTGCCTTTGATGCCTTGCCCTGTCAGGCTTTCCGTATGCTCGATGGCGATGTGTGGCAGGATATCGGAAAGGTTTTCGGCATAATGTACGACCGCACTTGCCAGCGGATGTTCGGAACATCTTTCCAGGGCATAGAAAACGGCTTGCAGGCACTTGTCTTGCGTGTCCCATACGGCATCGGTCACTACGGGTTTTCCTTCGGTGATGGTGCCGGTTTTATCCAGTACGATTGTATCTATCTTTTTGGCTATCTCCAAGCTTTCGGCATCTTTAATCAAGATACCCTGTTCGGCACCTTTGCCAATGCCTACCATGATAGCGGTAGGAGTGGCAAGCCCCAAGGCACAAGGGCAGGCGATAATCAACACGGTAACGGCGGAAAGCAATCCGTGGGTAAATCCGTTTTCGGGAGCGAATGCAAACCAGCCGATAAAGGTAAGCAAGGCGATTCCCATGATGGTGGGGACAAATATGCCTGCAATCTTATCCACCAGTTTCTGAACCGGGGCTTTGCTCCCTTGTGCGTCTTGTACCATGTGGATGATGTGTGCCAGCATGGTGTCGGCTCCCACTTTTTCGGCACGGAACCGGAAGCTTCCTTTTTGGTTGATAGTGCCTGCGTAGATTTCATCGGATACTTGTTTCAATACCGGTACCGGCTCGCCGCTCAACATGCTTTCGTCTATGTATGAATAGCCTTCGGTCACCTGTCCGTCTACGGCGATACGTTCTCCCGGCTTTACCGCCAGGATATCGCCTGGCATGACTTGTCCGATTGCCGTTTCTTCCCATTCACCTTTTGCGTTCAGGCGGGTGACGGTGCGGGGTTGGAGTCCCATCAGTTTCTTGATGGAGTCGGATGTACGTCCCTTGGCACGTTCTTCCAAGGTGCGTCCTAACAAAATGAATGCAATGATGACGCTGGCCGCCTCGAAATAGACATGAGGAGTGACGCCTCGTTCCAGCCAGAATTCGGGGAAGAATAAATTGAACAAGCTGAACAGGTAAGCGATACCGGTGCTGTTTGCCACCAGGGTATCCATATTGGCGGAATGGTGCTTGAGTTGTTTCCAGGCATTTATGTAGAATCCTCTTCCCAGCCAAAAGACAACGGGAGTGGAGAGAATCCACATGATCCAGTCGGCGTAAGGCATATCCATAAAGAACATTCCGATGACGGCAACAGGCAAAGCAAAGGTAATGGCACAAAGGGTGCGGAAACGTAAGTCCCGATAACGTTGTGTATGGGCCTCCTCAGCGATTTGCGCACGGTCTTTTCCGGTATCGGTCACAAGGTCATACCCTGCATCTTGAACGGCTTTCTTCAATGCTTCGGGAGAGCATTGCGAAGCGTCATATTCTACCGTAGCGGTTGCTGCGGCATAATTCACACTTGCCGAACATACGCCCGGTTGCTGGTTCAAGGTCTTGTCTACCCGTGCGGCACAAGCGGCACAACTCATGCCTAATACGGGAAAGGTTTGTTTGTTTACATTTGATTGGCTCATAAATACATTTCCTCTTAGTGGTTCGGATGCAAAGTTAGCAAGCCTTTCCGGTATCCTTTTATATAATTATGGATATAATTTATAAGCTGATATGAAAAATTCAAGACAGCTGCCAGGCAGCTGCCTACAGCATTTTTAAAGCCAGTTTAATCACTCTTTCTACGGTGGCGTCCGGCTCGGCCTTCAAGATACTTGCTACCGCTTTTTGCGAGGGAGCCTGCATGAATCCTAACATGACAAGGGCTGCTACAGCTTCTTCATAGATTTCCGTATGGATGGTATGAGCGAGTGATGATACCGTCGTTCCGCTTTCTGCTTCGATACCTGTAGAAGCTATTTTGTCTTTCAAGTCTACAATGATGCGCTGGGCGGTTTTCAGTCCGATACCTTTTACCGTCTTCAGCAATTTATCGTTGCCTGTGCTGATGACAGCGCATAGTTCGCGCGGCGAGAGTGCCGAAAGAATCATACGTGCGGTATTGCCTCCAATGCCCGGCACACTGATGAGCAAAAGGAATAATTCACGTTCTTCCTTGGTGGCGAACCCGTAGAGTACGTATGCATCTTCGCGGATGGCTTCGTAGATAAACAGTTTCACGTCTCTTTTCCCTTGTATGGCAGAATAAGTGTTGAGCGATACGTTGATGCCGTATCCTACTCCGTTGCAATCTATCACCGCAAAAGCCGGTGTCGCTTCTGTAAGTTCTCCTTTGATATATTCAATCATGTTTCTTTCTCAAATTATAAGTTTCATGGCAAAAATAGCCATAAAAAACTTATAAATTGTAAGTTCGGCCCGAATATTTGCAAATTCGCCTCTCTCTTATTCGTTGAATTTATTCCAAGTTTCGTATTTTTGCAAAGAAATAAAAACAGCATATTCAATAAGACCAATAAGAAAATGAAGAAAATTAGAGCAGCCGTAGTGGGTTACGGCAATATCGGAAAATTTACGCTGGAAGCGTTGGAGGCAGCTCCCGATTTTGAAGTGGCAGGTATCGTGCGTCGTCATGGTGCGGAAAACAAACCTGCCGAATTGGCAAACTATGAAGTGGTGAAAGACATCAAGGAACTGAAGGATGTGGATGTAGCCATTCTTGCCACTCCGACCCGTAGTGTAGAACAATATGCGAAAGAAATCCTCGCACTTGGTATCAATACCGTAGACAGCTTCGATATCCATACGCAAATCAGCGACTTGCGTCATACATTGGGCGAAGTGGCTAAGGCAAATAATACCGTATCGGTTATTTCGGCAGGCTGGGATCCGGGAAGCGACTCGGTAGTACGTACTTTGTTGGAAGCCATTGCTCCGAAAGGCATTACGTATACCAACTTCGGTCCGGGACGTAGCATGGGACACTCGGTTGCTGTACGTGCTATCGAAGGAGTAAAGGATGCTTTGTCAATGACCATTCCGGTGGGTACAGGAATCCATCGCCGTATGGTGTATGTAGAACTGGAAGAAGGTGCCGACTTCAAGCAGGTAGAAGCAGCCATCAAGGCTGACCCGTATTTCGTGAATGACGAAACGCACGTGAAACAAGTAGCTTGTGTGGATGACCTGAACGATGTAGGCCACGGCGTGAACTTGGTTCGCAAAGGTGTATCGGGCAAGACGCATAACCAGTTGTTCGAGTTTGATATGAAAATCAACAATCCTGCCTTGACGGCTCAGGTGTTGGTATGTGTAGCCCGCGCTTCGATGCGCCAACAACCGGGATGCTACACAATGATTGAGATTCCGGTAGTAGACCTCCTTCCGGGCGACCGTGATGAATGGGTGGCACATCTGGTATAACCTTTTTATATTAGACCTTAAAAAAAGCGCAAAAGACAAGAAACGTTCTTTGCGCTTTTTGTTTTTATATGCAATGTATGCGCATACATTCTATTGCATAATCCGAGAGGTTTTCTTATCTTTGTTCATGCTAAAAACCTGATGGATAATGAAAACAAGAGTTTTTACGTTGGCATTTATTGGCTTGCTAACTTTAGCGGGATGCGGAAGTAAATGGAGGCAAAAAGCCGAATCCATCCAGACCTTACAGGCAGAAGATTCGCCTGTGAAAGAGCAGGTTGAGGGCTGGATGCTTATCCGGCGTTTGCCAAAGGCGTATGGACTATCGGGCGATTGGATGGATGACCCTGGTTGTCCGGCTTTCCTTATGGGAGCTTATTTAGACAAAGGCAGGTTGGTAATTCAAGTGGAAGGCGATACCCTGCTTATCCGTCAAGAATTGGAACAAAAAATAGGAAGTAGTGCATTTCGGTTGGAACAGACCAATGATTCGGTGGTTTCACAAAAACGGTTAAGGCTTTTACGGGATGAAGTGAGCAAGCGGTTATCGTTTCCTGAGAATGCGGAAATTAACAAGAATGTAGTTGGCTATGGTGTCGGGATACATCATTTATCGGTAGATTTGATTGTGAATACCCCTGAGAGGCAGAAAGAATTTCGGGAGAAGATTGTTGATTCGCCTGCTTTGCACTTTCGAGGAAGTGGAATGGATGAACTTTGCACCCAAGTCGGAACGAATGATACGTTAGGTATACATCTGGAACCGGAACGCTGTGTTTATCCGTGTAGCACGCAGACCGTAACGTTTATTCTGCATAATACAAGATATGTGTATGATAAAGATTCGGAAGGCATGGCGTATTATGGAGAAAGATACTCATTGGCATACGAACGGGACGGGAAATGGTATCAATTACCGATTAACGGTAATTTTGTAGACTTGCTTACTGTGGCCGGTCCGGGCAGGCACACATTGACCGCCGATCTTTATCCCGAGGTGCATTCCAACAAACCAGGACGGTATCGTTACTTCAAAGAAGTGTCTGTTGGAGAAAAGCGTGAGAAGGTGCTGTTGATGGCAGAGTTCCGGCTGGCCGGGGAAGATTAGGCCTGCACTTTCCAGCCATCAATGGTTCCGGTTTCCGATGAAAAGCTGACACCTATTTTATATACCGGTCTTTTATCGGAAGCATACGGGCGTGCGTAGCCTTTTT
>URCM01000048.1 GCA_900546355.1 uncultured Bacteroides sp. | reverse complement strand
TTTGAATTTCTCCAAAAAGTTTTTCTTGGCTTGATGTATCCGTTTTCGTGTGTGCCATCCCAAAGCATCGCACGATAAATTCAAAACAGTTTCTTAAAATCAAGCATCTGTGTCCTCTGTGTGGATATAATATCTAAACCAGGCTCTATGGGCGGTTGCTTACTCCTTTACAATTGAAGTCAACGGGTGGCGGTTGCCTTTGATGTCGGTAAGGAACGCTTTGGCGGAACCGAAGTTGAGATACATATCAAGACGGACAGGAAGATGATTGAGGTCATCGGTCACGAAAAAGGTGATGACTTCTTTTTCCTTGTTGTCCACGTATTCTACAAGTGAGAAGACCAAGCAGCGGTAAGTGGTGCCGTTTTCGGAAGTGAAGTTCTCCTTGCCCCGATAGATGAGGGTTTGTTTCTCTACGGCTTTGCCGGTAGCCATCGAGAAGAGGATTTTCATTCCGACTTTGTAATCTGTGGGGTCGTATGAACGTGCTTGAAGCAAGATGCTCAGCATATCGTAGACACATACGTCCATTTCGTCGTGCTTCTTGACGGTGTTTCCGCGCAAGGTGCGTTGCTGGTCGACGATGCACTTGCCATTGCGGTATCCGAACCATACTTCATCCACCGTGTATCGTTTTCCTTCTTCGGCTCCTTTACGGAAGTAGAGCGGTTCCAGTTGCTGGCTGGTGATGCAAGTCAACGTGTCGCGCATCTTGAACCAGCGGTCGAATCTTTTATTCGTGTAAGAATTCAGGTCGGTACGCAAACAGGGTCGTCCGTTGTATGTGTCTTCGTTTACGGTCATTTTTGCCCAGCCCACGTTGAACCAAATGAATTTCCAGTTGAACTTCAGTTCGTAACTCAACAATTCGCCTGGTTTGATGGCATTGTTGGGCGCGCCGCATTGGGCTTTCATTGCCACGCTTCCGGTAAGCAAGCAGAGGCAGAGTAAGATTTTCTTTATCATGTTCGTCCTAATTGTTTGGCTCTTTCTTTGTTCCTATCTTTTATTTTCTTGGTCTCGTCGGGTTTTTGTTTCTTTATTTCGTCCAATTTTTGTCGGTCGAGCGGTATGGCATAGAGATCCCAGTTTTCTTCGAACTCGAAGTTTTCTTTCATTTCCCATGTCTTGGGGAAATAGAACACTTCTTCTGCCTGGCGCTTTTCTTCGTAGTTGCCCGTATCCCAACGTCCATTGTTGTTCGTGTCGTTGAACAGGCGGATGTAATACTTCGTACCCGGCTGGAGGAAGTAGAAGTCACAGGTCTGCTTTTCACTTACGGGTTGCTGGCGTACCACTTCATCGTTGCTGTTCAATAGCTGGACGATGGCGTGCGGCGCGGCTCCCTTGATATTGAGGAAAAGGGTTCCATACTGCTCTATGGTTTTGACCTTCAATTTGTTTTCCGCCTTGTCGGTATATAGCCCGTAGATGCCTTTGAATCCGAGCGAGTCTATCGTGAGTTGGTATTCTTGTGCCGGTTGCCAGTTGGCAAGGATAATGTACCGGCGCGGAGCTATCGTGTCGGCTTCGAAAATGAAGGGGGTATCCTGCCATACCGAGTCTATCATGGTTTGCATGTGGATAGCCGAGGTATCGATGCTTTCTATCGGCTCGTCGAAACTGAGGACGATGTTGCGGTTGATATCCAGTTCAGAGGGCGCGTCTACGCTCATCGTCAGGAATTTGGTTTCAACGGCTATCGTGTCGCCCTTCTTTTCCCGCTTTTTGCGTTCTTTTTCGGCTTTCTCATCAGCTTCTTTCTGCATGGCCAGACGGCGCTCGCGCGGGATTTTGTTTACCATGCGCAACGTGTCGGTAGTGGGTACCAGCTGGCCTAACGTGTCTGTTTCCAGATATTTCAGTTCGATGGTCAACGTATCCCGTTCGCATAGAGTCGTGTCTTTTATCCAATAGGTAATGCTGTCATTGCGCTGGTTGGCTTCTACAATGAGTTGCTTCTCGTCGAAGTCCAGTCCGCGCAACGTGGGAAGTGTATCGGCTTTCGCGCTGAAGTAGAGGTTGAATTTCTTGATATCGGGACGTTCGCTTTTTGCCAGATATTGCATCGAGTTTTCCTCTTTAAAGGCGCGGAGCATGATGTTGTCGGGTAAGAAACGGGTATAGTGTACTTCGAAAATAGTGTCGATGTGGGTGGTGTCGATTTCATTCCAAATGGTATCGAAGCGTACCGCCGGGGTCATGTCGGGGATGATAAGCGAGTCGGACCATGCTACCGTTTCGGTTTTCGAGTCGTACATATAGTTTTGGTTTCCATCTTGCAAGGCATAAATACGGTATTTGCCCGGTGCTACACCACGGATGGTGAATTGTCCCCGGCTGTCCGTACGTGAGATACGGTCGAATGGCAGTTTGGTGAAAGCCGTGTCGTTTAGGTTTTTATGCAATCCTACTTGAATGCCTTTTATAGGCTCCAGATTTTCGGCGTTGAGCACGGTACCCGATACCGCCATGGTGTCTATCTCAGGACCTGTAGAAAAGGCATACGAGAATTGTCCCAACGGATTTCCTTCATTGTTGTCAACGATGGCATCGCCAAAGTCAATCGTATAAGTGGTGTTCGCTATCAGCGAATCGAAGAATTCCACTACTACGCGTTTGCCGCGGGTTTTCACCTCGGGCAGCTCCCGTTGAGGAGGCGAGATGATGACTTTTTCCGAAGCATTCTCTAAGTTGATGAACTCGTCGAACTCGATAGATACTGCCTTGCGGGTATTATTGGTGGCATTGGGAACCGGATTGGAGCGTACGAATTTGGGCGGTTCCTCGTCATAAGGACCACCGTCGGGCGACCAGCCTGTGCCGGCACAGGCGTAGAATCCGAGGATAACCAATAACAGGGCAAGGTATTTAGGTATGGGCTTCATGCGTTGGACTTACGAGTTTAGTTTCAACATTTCTTCTATATAGTCGCGGTTATTGCTCAGGCGAGGCACTTTGTGCTGGCCTCCCAGTTTGCCTTTCTGCTTCAGCCAGTCGTGGAAGAGGTTCGGACGTGCCACAATCAGTTCCAGTTCTTGCAACGTAATATCTTTGTGGCGTTTTGCCTCATAGTCGGAATTGACTTCCTGCAAGGCCTGGTCTAACGTGTGGCGGAATTTCTCTACCGAGTCGGGCATTACGCTGAACTCTATTAACCATTGGTGGCGGCATTTGGCGTCCGCGTCCATAAAAACCGGAGCCGCCGAGTATTCAAGGACTTGCGCGCCCGTGGCGGCACAAGCTTTGGCAAGCCCCTTTTCGGCATTGTCTACCATCAATTCTTCGCCAAAGGCATTGATGAAGTGCTTGGTGCGTCCCGTAATGACAAATTTGTAGGGGTCTTTTTGGGTGAACTTCACCGTATCGCCTATGATGTAGCGCCACAATCCGCATGAGGTGCTGATGACCATCGCATAATTGCGTCCCACCTCGATGCCGGTCAGAGGCACGATGTGAGGATTCGGATTGTCGATTTCCTCCAACGGAATGAATTCGTAGAACACGTCATAGTCTATCATCAGCAACATGGCAGGGTCGGCAAGATTGCTCTGCAACCCAAAGAATCCTTCGCTGGCGTTATAGGTCTCCATATAATGCATCTTCGGGCTGGTTATCAGCTGCTTGTATTGCTCGCGGTAAGGGGTGAAGCACACACCTCCGTGGAAGAACACTTCCAGATTGGGCCATACCTCGTTCAAGTGCGTGGCACCTGTCTTTTCCAAGACACGCTTGATGACCGCCAGCATCCACGAAGGCACACCCGACAGGTTGGTCACGTTTTCGTGTACCGTCGTATCGGCGATGCGTTCTACTTTTTCCTCAAATTCGCCCAGCAAAGCGATTTCCTTGCTTGGCACACGGATGAGGTTCACCAAGGGATTGATGTTTTGTATCAATATGGCGGAAAGGTCGCCCACCAGACTGTCTTTTACGTTGTAATTCGGGCTATGGCTTCCGCCCAATATCAATCCTTTGCCTGAAAAGAACTGGCTTTCGGGGTTCGAGCGCAGGTAAAGCGCTACGGCATCGGTGCCGCCTTTGTAATGGATGTGCTTCAGCCCGTCTTTGCTTACGGGGATGAATTTACTCTTGTCGCTGGTCGTGCCCGATGACTTGGCATACCAGATGACCCGTCCGGGCCAAAGGATGTCTTTCTCACCGTGGCGCATACGGTCTACATATTCCTTGATGTCATCGTATTGCTGGATGGGCACACGCTGGAAATCGGTATACGAACGGATGTGCGCATAATCGTATTTCTTGCCCCATTCCGTCTCCGAGGCATGTTCAATCAATTTCCGGAAGACTTTCTCCTGGATAGCTTCCGTCTGTGTAATGTATGTCTTTATTTCCTTCTGACGGGAAACGAATAGCTTTTCGATTAACTTTGTTGAAACCATTGGTTTATTTATTTTCTGCTCCGCAAAGTTAGACATTTCTCTTATCGGTGATATATTTTTTATGTTAGAAAAGACAAATCTACGCTTTTTTCTTATAACTTTACCACGTGAAGACTAAATTTGAAGGTTATGAGAATCGGAATATTGACAGCAGGTGGGGATTGCCCGGGCATCAACGCCACCATTCGTGGTGTGTGTAAGACGGCTATCAATTATTATGGAATGGAAGTGTATGGCATCCACAACGGTTTCCGCGGGTTGCTCGATGATGATGTGACCCCGCTTACCGAAGCTTCGTTGGGAGGTTTGCTTACCATGGGCGGGACCATCCTGGGTACATCGCGCGTGAAGCCTTTCCGCCGCGGAGGGAGGGTTTCCGACTCGGATAGCAAGCCCGCTATCCTGATGCAAACCATCCGCAAGCATGGATTGGACTGCCTGGTGTGCATTGGCGGGAACGGTACGCAGAATACCGCGGCGCGATTGGTGGAAGCGGGCGTGAATGTAGTGATGATTCCCAAGACCATCGACAACGATGTGTGGGGCACCGATACTTCGTTCGGTTTCGATTCGGCGGTAAGTATCGCCACCGAAGCCATCGACCGCTTGCATTCTACGGCAAGCTCGCATCAGCGTGTGATGGTCATCGAGGTCATGGGGCATAAGGCTGGCTGGATTGCCCTCCATTCGGGCATGGCGGGCGGAGGCGATATCATCTTGCTTCCCGAACTCCCTTTCAACATCCACAATATAGGCGATGTCATCATCGAAAGGCTGAAAAAAGGCAAGCCTTACTCGATTGTAGTCGTGGCGGAAGGCATTCCTACCGTGAACGGAAAGAAAGCCGCTCAGTACATAGCCGAGGAAATCGAGTATGAAACAGGCTTTGAAACCCGCGAAACGGTATTGGGATACATCCAGCGCGGAGGAAGCCCTACGGCATTCGACCGTACGCTTGCCACACGGATGGGTGGGCACGCTACCGAACTCATCGCGCAAGGAAAATTCGGACGGATGGTTTCGTTGCAGGGCGATGATATCGTTTCAGTCCCGTTGGTGGAAGTGGCGGGCAAACTGAAACTGGTTACTCCCGATAACGACCTGATTGTGCAAGGGCGCCGCATGGGGGTGTGCTTCGGATGAAATATAACTGCATTGCTGGCACGATTAATAATCGTCATGCTGCACGATTAGTAATCGTCACGCTGCACGATTAGTAATCGTACCAATGTTGCAGTTATACTTGCTTTGGCGATGAAGTTATCTCCGTGAGTTGTGCCAGCTATATTCGTTTGGCGATTCTGCTTATTGGTTTTGGATGCGGAATCCATGAAACCTTTTCAACATGAGACAATCCCATGCCCAAAGAGGCGGAAACACAGCGTTTCTATCGTATTTTTGCTGTGTTTCCGCCTCTTTCCGGTTGGTCTCTTGCGCTTCTTGTCTTTGTGTCTGCGCTGTTTTTATTCCGCGATGGCGTCATTTCCCGCCGTAGCGTAGAGTCCGATCATGGCTCCGGTGAATCCGCCCGCTACATTGGTGGAGAGAATATCGCCCGAAACGGGGTCGGTGATAGGCTGGAAAGTAGTGCCGTCTTCCGAATAACTGAATGTGTACTGGTCGCCCACGGCTTTCACTTGTAACCGTATCGGGAGGGTTTCTTTCACGGTTGTGCTCGCCAATACGGTAGAGTTGCCTTTTTCGGTGCGTTGCAGTACCAATGCATATTCCTCGCCTTTCTTGGTTATGCCAAACACGTAGTTGAAGTTTTCATTTTGGTAGCACGTGATGCCCGCCAGGTCTTTTTCTGAGCGTGGAATGTAGTTTATCGTCGTAGTGGCGGTAAAGTTCAGGTGTTGTTGGCGATAGAACAAGGTAGAGGTGGGCTGAGCCACTTTGATGTTCACGTCATACGGGTTGATGGAAAGTCCGTCGGGCGATACGGAGATGAATTTCTCGCGTGCGCCTCTCACGCCCACCCAGCGGTAGTCGAGCGTGTCCGACGGGAAGGTTTCGGTGAATGTGAAGTTGCCGTTCGGGAAGTATCCGTTTTGTCCTGTTTGGTTCGTGACACCTGCCGGCATTTTCAGTTTTGCTTGCAGAGGTTCCATTCCGCCTTCGAATACAGGGAACGTGCCTGTCCAGTCTACGGGGAGGATGAAGGTTTCACGTCCGGTGTTCACTTGGTTGGCGTTGTTGGGACGGATGGCGAGGAATACACCGTAATATTTGCCGTCGGGGCCTTCAACAAGGTCGGCATGACCGGCCCAGTCCACCTTGTCGGGACGGTCAGCGTTAAGGTGACGTTGCGAAAGAATCGGGTTTTCGGGAGCGGGCTTGAAGGGGCCTGTCGGGTTGTCGCTGATGAAAATCACTTCGCTATGCATATCGCCCGTGCCTCCTTCGGCACACATCAGGTAATATTTCCCGTCTTTTTTATAAAGGTGTGGCGCCTCAATCCAGATGGGTTTCTTCTTGATGTCCACACCTCCGTTGACGATAACTTTATCGGTACCTGCAATAATTTGGTCTTTCTCTACATCGTATTCCCATACTTTAATCACACGATGACCTTCATAGAGTGCTTTTTGGGGTGCATCGTTGTGTACGACATAGGCTTTGCCGTTATCATCGAAGAAAATCGACGGGTCGATGCCTTCAAAGTTCAGTTTGATAGGGTCGCTCCAGCCCTGCATCGGGTCTTTGCTCTTGACGATGATGTTGCCGAAGCCGCCAGCAAACTGGGTGGTAATCATATAAAAGGTGTCGTTGTTCGGGTTATAGCGGATGGTAGGCGCGTATACACCTGCGCTGATTCCTGTGTCTTCCACCTTCAGTTGCGAAGGACGGTCGAGCACATGCCCGATTTGTTTCCAGTTTACCAGGTCGGTAGAATGGAAGATAGGTACGCCCGGATTGATAGCGAACGAGGAGCATACCAAGTAATAATCGTTCCCTTTTTTACAAATGCTGGGGTCGGGATAACATCCTTGCAAGATAGGTGAGTAAAATTCGTCCGCGCCGAGCGGGTTCTTGTCATACACGGCGTCTTGTCCGGTGTAAGTGAAGTTGCTGAATACCGGAATGCCTGGAGTTACTTCTACCTGATTGCTTGCGCACGAGCACGCCATCAGTCCCAGCGCACCCAACGCAAATGTCTTGAATGGGTTTTTCATAAGCGGAATGTTTTTAGAATGAAAAAAATGTTTTTTGAATGTTTACAAAGGTAAGAATTTAGAATGAAAAAGATTGTTCCGTATGTTACATATTTTATTCTCTATGTTACATTGTGTGTTTAATTCATACACGTATGTTACATCATGTGTTTTATTCATGCACGTATGTAACATCAGCTTGAATAGTTTGATTTTGAGTATAGGAATATTCAGCTTTTCTTTTAATTTTGCAGACAGAACATTATTTAATTTTTTAACCGATTATGAAAATACGCGATTCAATCTTGTGCGCACTGACGATGTGCGCGCTTTTTTCCGGACAAGTGCAGGCTCAATCGAGCGACAACGGCGACGGTACGTTTGCCAACCCTGTGTTATGGGCAGATGTGCCCGACCCTGACGTAATCCGTGTGGGTGACTGGTTTTATTTGGTGAGTACCACGATGCATCTTATGCCGGGGGCTCCCGTGATGCGTTCCAAGGATTTGGTGAACTGGGAAACGGTGAGTTATCTGTTCGACCGTTTGACCGACACGCCTAACTATGATATGGACGGATGCACCGCTTACGGACGCGGGCAATGGGCCACTTCGCTCCGTTATCATGACGGGAAGTTTTACGCTTATTTTTCACCCAACGACCGTCCGTTCCGGGGTTATGTGTATACCACTACCGATCCCGCTAAAGAGAAATGGGAACTGGTGTCACGCACGCCACACTTTCATGACGCATCCTTGCTTTTCGATGACGACGGACGGGTGTATATGTTTTATGGTACGGGGCAGCTGCGTGAGCTGAAGCCCGACTTGAGCGGTGTACAGCCTGGTGGCGTGGATATGCGCATCTTTGAACGGGACAGTACTGAGACAGGATTGCTGGAAGGGAGCCGTGCCATCAAGCATAATGGAAAATATTATTTGCTGATGATTTCATGGCCTAACGGAGGCAAGCGCCGCCAAGTGTGCTATCGTGCCGACAAGATTACCGGCCCGTATGAGAAAAAGGTGATATTGGAAGCCGACTTCGGCGGATTCCCTTACGTGGGACAGGGATGTATCGTTGATGATGCGAAAGGTAATTGGTATGGCGTCATCTTCCAAGACCGTGGTGGCGTAGGACGTGTATTGACGTTGATGCCTTGTCGTTGGGTAGATGGTTGGCCCATGTTGGGCGATGCGGACGGGCAGGTGCCTGCGGTAATGGAGAAACCCGTACAGGGCAGTCCGGCTATCCCGTTGGTGGTAAGCGATGATTTTGGAGACAAGCGGATGAAAATCCATTGGCAATGGAATCATAATCCGATTCACAGCGCATGGTCGCTCGAAGAACGTCCCGGTTATCTGCGCCTGAAGGCCGGACGTGTGGTGGAAAACCTGTTCTGGGCACCGAATACCTTGACCCAGCGTATGGAAGGACCGAAATGTACGGCAAATGTGGCTATCGGACTTTCGCACATGAAAGACGGAGATGTAGCAGGGTTCAGTGCTTTTAACGGCGATGCAGGTGTGCTGGCAATATCGAAAGAGAACGGGAAGAAATACCTCACTATGTCGGAGCAAATGGTTTCTTTGGATGATCAAAGCAAAGCCGTTACCGGCATGAAAAAAGAAGAGAAAGCCCGTATCGAATGGAATCAAGATGTGGTTTACCTGCGTATCGACGGCGATTTCCGTCCGGGTAAAGACATCGCTACCTTTTATTATAGTACGGACGGCAAGGAGTGGACAAAGATAGGTTCCGACTTCAAGATGCGCTTCGACTACCGCCGTTTCTTCATGGGAACCAAGTATGCGATATTCAATTATGCCACACAAGAAACGGGTGGTTACGTAGATGTAGACTATTTCGACTACAAGAGAATCAAGAATGAAGAATGAAAATTTGAGAATGAAAAATATGAAAAAGAAAACATGGATGCTGATGGCTTGCCTGGCTTGCTTGGGAAGCGTGCAGGCACAAGAGAAACTGTATCCGAACGCCTTTCCGTTGGAAGATGTCACGCTGCTGGACGGGCCGTTTAAACATGCACAGGATTTGAACGTGGAGGTTTTGTTACAGTATGATGTAGACCGTTTGCTGGCTCCTTTCTTGAAAGAGGCGGGTTTGCCTAAGAAGGCGGAAGTGTTTTCCAACTGGGCTGGATTGGACGGCCACATGGGCGGGCATTACTTGTCGGCACTTGCCATCCACTATGCTTCTACAGGTAATGAGGAATGTAAACGCCGCATGGATTACATGCTTTCCGAATTGAAGCGCTGTCAGGAGAAGAATGGCGATGGATATATCGGTGGTGTGCCCGGCGGAGCCACTTTGTGGAGCGAGATAAAGAAAGGCAACATAGAAGCCATCTGGAAATGGTGGGCACCCTGGTATAACCTGCACAAGATGTATGCGGGATTGCGCGATGCCTGGCTGTATGCCGATAGTGAAGAAGCACGTCGGATGTTCTTGGATTATTGTGACTGGGGTATCGGGGTAATCTCGCCTTTGAGCGATGAGCAGATGGAACAGATGTTGGGCAATGAGTTTGGAGGTATGGATGAAATCTATGCCGACGCTTACGCAATGACGGGAGACAAGAAATATCTTGATGCCGCCAAACGCTTCTCACATCATTGGCTATTGGACAGTATGGCGGCAGGTGTGGATAACCTCGATAACAAACATGCCAACACACAAGTGCCTAAAGCCATAGGTTACGGACGCATTGCCGAGTTAGACGGAGACCGTACATACGAGAATGCGGCAACATTTTTCTGGAGTACGGTGGTCGGAAACCGCTCTTTATCATTCGGAGGAAACAGCCGGCGTGAGCATTTCCCCACGAAAGAAGATTGCAAGAGTTACGCCGAAGAACGTGAAGGTCCCGAATCATGCAATACATATAATATGCTGAAACTCACCGAGAGTTTGTTCCGTATGCACCCCGAAGCCCATTATGCTGATTTCTACGAGCGTGCGTTGTTCAATCATATTCTTTCCACCCAGCATCCAGAACACGGAGGATATGTCTATTTTACTTCTGCACGCCCTGCCCATTACCGGGTATATTCAGCACCCAATCAAGCCATGTGGTGCTGTGTAGGAACAGGTATGGAGAATCATGGCAAATACGGAGCTTTTATTTATACACATACACATGACTCTTTGTTTGTCAATTTGTTTATTGCTTCAGAATTAAACTGGAAAGAAACAGGTGTACGTTTGCGTCAGGATACACGTTTCCCCATAGAAGAAGGAAGTAAGATTACCATATCAACAAAGAAGAACAAACGATTCAAGTTGCTTATACGCCATCCATGGTGGGTAAAAGCTTCTGAAATGCAAGTATTGTGCAACGGAAAAAACTATGCGGCTGGCTCACAACCGTCTTCATACGTTTGCATTGACCGCGAATGGAAAGACGGGGATGTAGTGGAAGTCCGTACCCCCATGCACGTAGAAGTGGAAGAGTTAGTCAATGTACCAGAATACATTTCAATCTTACGCGGCCCGATTGTGCTGGGTGCACGGATGGGTACGGAGAATCTGGACGGGCTGATAGCGGATGACGGACGCTGGAGCCACATTGCTTCGGGAGCGTTGGTGCCGGTATATGACACTCCCCTCATCATCGGGGAACGTAAAGACATACTTGCCAAATTGGAAGGGATGAAACCGGTGGAAGGCAAGCCGTTGCATTATACCGTACCGGGGTTGTTCCGCGACCCGAAATACAAGGACTTGGAGTTGGAGCCTTTCTACGGCATACACGATAGCCGTTATTCGATTTATTGGCTCTCGATGGATGAGGCAGGATACGACCGTTACTTGAAAGAGCGTAAGGCGGAAGAGGAAGCACGTATCGCGCTGGATCGCCGTACGGTAGATGCCATTGCTCCGGGCGAACAGCAGCCTGAGACTGACCACCTGATGAAGAGCGAGAACTCGACAAAAGGTAATTTCGAAGGCAGGGCTTGGCGTGATGCGAAAGACGGAGGTTATTTCAGCTATGTACTTTCTACCGAAGGAAAGTCCGGGTTGACATTGCGGGTAACTTATTGGGGCAATGAGACTGCCGACCGTGAGTTCGACATCCTGATAGACGGCAAGATACTTGCTACGGAAAACTTGGTAGGAAAATGGAAGAAGCAAGCGTTCTTCGACGTGGACTATTTACTTCCGGTGGATATGCTTGAAGGGAAAAAGGAAGTGACCCTGACATTCCGTCCCAAGCCGGGCAAGATAGCCGGTGGGGTGTTCTATATCAGATTGATAGAAGGAGAAGCTTTATAGCGGAACAATAGGAAAAGAATGATTTTTAATAGGTTATAAAATTGTTGAGCATGAAAAAACAAGCATTATTGGCTCTTCTGGTAGGGGGCTTTCTTTCAGCATACGCTAAGGACTGGAACTTTGCAGGTCCTGACGGACGTGTGCAGGTGACCGTGTCTGATGAAGGCAGACGCCCGTCGTATAGTGTAAAGTATGATGGCGTGACGTTTTTGGAACCATCTCCATTGGGGTTGGTAACAAATATCGGCGATTATTCGCAAGGTGTATCTTTGGGTGAAGAGATGAAACTCGGACGGGTGGACGAGACTTATTCGCTCGCCACCATCAAGCAGAGCACGGTGCGTTATGAGGCGACGGAAGCCGTATGCCCCGTCGTGCAGGGTGGAGAGCGGGTGTACGACATCGTGTTCCGTGTGAGTAACCGGGATGTGGCTTTCAAGTATAAGGTCTACCCGAAAGGAAATACCTTGTGTTGTGTGGTGAAAGAGGAAAAAACGGGATTTGTGTTGCCTGAAGGAAGTACTACATTCCTTTGTCCCCAAGCCAAACCAATGGGAGGTTTCGCCCGCACTTCTCCCAGTTACGAAACCTCATACACCGCCGATGACGAAATGGGGAAGAATGGTTGGGGTGAAGGTTACACCTTCCCTTGTTTGTTCAAAAACGGAACTAAAGGTTGGACACTGGTTTCGGAAACGGGTGTAGACAGCCGCTATTGCGCAAGCCGCCTTATCGGACACGAGGGAGGGCTTTATACTGTGGGTTATCCGCAAGAGGGCGAATATAACGGGAATGGAACTACGGCTCCAGGTATTGTGCTTCCGGGTGAAACCCCTTGGCGTACCGTGACGGTAGGTACTACCTTGGCTCCTATCGTAGAAACTACCGTTGCTTTCGACTTAGTAGCTCCTCTTTACGAAGCATCTCAGAAGTATCAGTATGGATGCGGTACGTGGAGCTGGATTATCGGTGGCGACGCAAGCATGACTTACGACGAACAGAAACGCTACATAGATTTTGCCGCCGACATGGGATACGGGTCGGTATTGGTAGATGCGCTTTGGGATTCGCGCGTGGGATACGATAAAATAGCTGAATTGGCGCAATATGCCAAGACGAAGAATGTGGCATTGTATCTGTGGTATAACTCCAATGGCTATTGGAACGATGCTCCGCAAGGACCGCGTGGAAAGATGAGTAACACGATTGCCCGCCGCAAGGAAATGAAGTGGATGAAGAGTGTCGGCATACGAGGCATTAAGGTGGACTTCATCGGAAGCGACAAGCAGGTAACGATGCAACTTTATGAAGATATCTTGGCCGATGCCAACGATTATGGTTTGCTGGTTATCTTCCACGGTTGTACACTTCCGCGCGGCTGGGAACGGATGTATCCCAATTATGCATCGAGCGAAGCTGTGCTGGCAAGCGAGAACATGAACTTCTCGCAAGGAAGTTGTGATGCCGAAGCTTTCAATGCCTGCCTGCATCCTTTCATCCGTAACACGGTGGGAAGTATGGATTTCGGAGGCAGTACATTGAACCGGTATTACAATGCGAAGAATCAGCCGGGAGGTAGCCGCCGTGTTACATCGGATGTGTTTGCGCTTGCCACAGCGGTGCTTTTTCAAAGTCCGGTCCAGCACTTTGCTTTGGCTCCTAATAATCTGACCGATGCTCCTGTATGGGCTGTGGACTTTATGAAGAAAGTACCTACGCTGTGGGATGAAGTGCGTTTTATCGATGGTTATCCCGGCAAGTATGTAATATTGGCACGTCGGCACGGAGAAACGTGGTACGTGGCTGGAATCAATGCCAGCAAAGAACCGTTGAAAGTGAAAGTAGCTTTGCCGATGTTTTCCCCGAAAGAAGAAGTGACGCTTTATGCTGATGATGCCCAGCTGCAAGGAAGCGTGAAAACCCAGAAGCTGGACAAAAAAGGCGAAATCGAACTGATGATTCCATGTAATGGAGGAGCTTTGATTGTAAAATAACTCATTAAATCAAGAATAAAAGATGAAAAACAAATCGAAAAAATTAGCATTTATGATGATGGGCTTGTATGCTGTTGGTGCAAATGCCCAAGACCCGATTATTCAGACCAAATACACCGCCGATCCTGCACCGATGGTGTACAATGACACGATTTTTCTGTATACCAGTCACGATGAGGACGATGCGCAAGGTTATGACTTCAAGATGCTCGACTGGCAGCTATATACCTCTACCGATATGGTGAACTGGACCGACCACGGGCCTGTGGCTTCCTTGAAAGACTTTGTATGGCGTAAGCGCGATAACGGTGCATGGGCACAACAGGTGGTGGAGCGCGATGGTAAGTTTTATATGTATTGCCCCCTTCATGGGAATGGCATTGGCGTATTGGTTTCCGATTCGCCTTATGGACCGTTTAAGGATCCCATAGGAAAGCCTATTGTATGGCAACAAGAACACTGGGAAGACATCGACCCCACTGTTTGGATTGATGATGACGGACAAGCCTATATGTATTGGGGTAACCCGAACTTGTATTATGTGAAACTGAACAAAGACATGATATCGTATTCGGGCGATATCGTAAAGGTGGGTAAGCTGGAACATTATCAGGAAGGACCATGGTTTTATAAACGCAACGGGAAGTATTACCTGGCATACGCTTCCACTTGTTGCCCCGAAGGAATTGGATACGCTATGAGCGACAGTCCTACGGGACCATGGGAGGTGAAGGGCTACATCATGGCTCCCACCGACCGCACACGTGGCAATCATCCGGGCATCATTGATTATAAAGGTAAGAGCTATGTATTCGGACAGAACTACGACCTGTTGCGCCTTGAAATGAAGGAGCATCACGAACGCCGTTCAATTTCGGCTGCCGAGATGCATTACAATGCGGACGGGACCATACAGGAAGTACCTTATTTCAAAGACACAAAACTGGTGCCGATAGAGAACTTTAATCCGTATCGCCGTGTAGAAGCTGAGACTATGGCATGGGGATATGGGTTGAAGACCAAACAAAAAGCAGACGGAGGTATTTACGTCACGAGCATTGATGATGCTGATACACTTGTGGTAAGAGGCGTAGACTTTGGAAAAGGAGCCAAGCTGTTTACCGCATCAACGGCTTCGGAAGCAGGCAATTGTTCCATTGAAATACATCTTGACAGTGCTGAAGGCAAGTTGGTCGGTACACTGAAAATAGACGCTACGGGAAGCATGGAAAGCTACAAGGAATTCACCTGCCCGATAGAAGACGCGGAAGGTGTACACGACTTAGTGTTCCGCTTCAAGGGCGACGGCAAAAAGGAACTGATGAACTGGGACTACTGGAAGTTCGAATAAATAAGAAACCGATAGCACGCAGATGGCCAATTATAAGATTTATGTCATCTGTGTGCTATGATAACAGGAATTACTTCAATAAATCATTGCAAATGAAAAATAAGAAATATTTATCCATAATGGTGTTGGGTGTGTTCGCTCTTTCCGCTACAGCACAAAACCCGATAATACAGACCATGTACACTGCCGACCCTGCCCCCATGGTTTACAACGGCAAAATGTATCTCTACACCAGTCACGATGAAGACGAGTCAACCTGGTTTACAATGAATAATTGGAAGCTCTATTCCACCGAGGATATGGTAAACTGGACCGACCATGGGATAGTGCTTTCCTACAAAACTTTCGACTGGGCGAAAGGCGATGCTTGGGCGATGCAGTGCATAGAACGGGGAGGCAAGTTTTATGCTTATGTTCCCGTCACGATGAAGAAAGGTGGTGGTGCTATCGGTGTAGCAGTCGCAGACAGTCCTTACGGACCTTTCTACGACCCTTTGGGCAAACCATTGGTGAGTAGTGGTAAAGGCGATATCGACCCTACTGTAATGATAGACGATGACGGGCAGGCTTACCTGTATTGGGGCAATCCGTTTTGTTATTATGTAAAGTTGAATGAAGACATGATTTCGTATGCGGGTGACATTGTGAAAGTGCCTATGACCGAAGAGGCTTTTGGCAAACGTGAAGGAAATGTTCCCGAACGTCCTACGCTTTACGAGGAAGGTCCGTGGCTCTACAAACATAATGATTGGTATTATCTGTTGTGGGCGGGAGGGCCTATCTCCGAACATCTGGGTTATTCGATGAGCAAAACTCCTACAGGACCGTGGAAGTACGCCGGAACATTGATGCCTACCGAAGGACGGAGTTTTACCAACCATCCGGGTATTGCTGACTATAAGGGTAATACTTACCTGTTCTATCATAACGGTGCATTGCCTGGAGGTACAGGATTTACCCGTTCTGTATGCGTGGAGCAAGCGGAATTTAATTCCGACGGAACGATTAAGCCGATGAAAATGACCGAAGGCGTCCGGGAGGGGTTACAAACGCTGAATCCTTACCGTAAGACAGAGGCCGAGACGATGGCTTTCTCCGAAGGCATGAAGGCAAGTCAGAACAAAGAGGTGGGTGTATTTGTCAACGCCATGCGTAATGGGGCGTATATCAAAGTGAAGGGCGTGGACTTCCGCAAGGAAGGGGCTTCGAAACTGACCGCACGTGTAGGCACCACCCATAATGGAGGCGTAACGCTGGAAGTGCGTGCCGATGGGGTAGAAGGTGAACTGCTTGCCACTATTAAGGTTCCTATGACCGGATGGGATGACCGTTGGGCGGTGGTGACTACAGATGTAACGAAGATAAGCGGCGTACACGACCTCTATTTCGTATGTAAAGGCGAAAAACCCGGACGGTTGATGTATTTCGACTATTGGATGTTTCAAAACTAAATATTGTTTCTTATGGAACGCAGAGATGCGTAAAGCTCTAACTTTACAGAGATAGCGGAACCACGCAGCGGACAACACTGGATATCCGTGTCCTTTCTTTCTAAAATTGTTTCTCTGTGCTTTTGCATCTCTGCGTTCGATTAAAATTCTGGCTATGAAAAAGACGATTTGTACTATCCTGTTGGGGATGTGTGTGTTTTCGGTGCAGGCACAAAACCCTATTATTCAGACCCATTATACAGCCGATCCGGCTCCTATGGTGTATGGTGATACCTTGTATCTGTATGTGGGTTGTGACGAGAACGATGCGCCGAAGCAATCTTACCTCATGCGTGAATACCGTTTGTATACCACGACCGATATGGTGAACTGGACCGACCATGGTGCGCCGCTCCGTACAAGTGCTTTTGTTTGGTCGGCAGGTGATGCCAGTGCGGCACAATGCATTCCTCGTAACGGGAAGTTCTATTGGTATATCTCTTCGCAGAACACCCAAAGTCCCGGTTCTTCTATCGGTGTAGCGATAGGTGATACTCCTTACGGACCTTTTAAGGATGCGTTGGGTCGCGGGTTGGTGACGAATGACATGACTACTTATGCCAAGCATTCGTGGGACGATCTCGACCCTACCGTATTTATTGACGATGACGGGCAGGCATGGCTCTACTGGGGTAATGGTGTGTGTTATCGTGCCAAGTTGAACGATGACATGATAAGCCTCGGGAGCGGGATAGAAGCGATTGACCGTATGGATGCTTCTTCCTTTTCGGGAGGTTTTACTGAAGCTCCGTGGCTTTATAAACGAGACGGACATTATTATTTGCTCTATGCGGCAGGTTTCCCCGAGTCCATTCATTATTCGATGAGCGATGTGGCAGGCGGGAAATGGAAGGCGCAAGGCGTGTTGATGCCTACTGAGCGGGGCAGCAATACCAATCATCCCGCTATCATCGATTACAAGGGGCATTCTTATTTCTTTTACCATAACGATGCTTTGCCCGGTGGGCATAGCTATTGCCGTTCGGTATGTGTGGAGGAGTTCAGCTATGCATCCGATGGGAAGATTCCCGAACTGCACATGAGTGATACTGGCATTGTCGAACCCGTGGGCACGCTTTGTCCTTATTGGCGCACTGAGGCGGAGACTATTGCTTGGTCGGAAGGTGTAACTACCAGAACCGATGCCGGACGGGGTGTATATGTGACCGATATTCATGATGGCGATTACATCAAGGTACGCTGCGTTGATTTCGGTGATAAGGGAGCATCGTGTTTCACGGCGTGCGCTTCGTCCCGTTATTTCGGCGGACAAATAGAACTACGTTTAGATAGTAAGGAAGGCGAGGTGATAGGCACGCTCCATGTCCCTTATACCGGCGAATGGGAGAACTGGCGGGAGTTTGAAACCTCGGTAAAAGCTGTGACGGGTGTACACGACCTCTACCTCGTGTTCCGTGGCAAGAAACCCCATACGTTGTTTAACCTCGACTGGTGGAAGTTTGATAATTAACTGTAAAATTGAAAATCATGAAAAAATACATTGTTTTTTATATTGTGTGGTGTCTGTGTTGTCTGCATCTTTTTGCGCAGGGCACAGTGAGTCATACCACGATGCCTTGTACCCTGCTGAAAGGCATCACCGAACGTGAATATACCGTCTATTTGCCTCCAAGTTACGGGCAGGATACGGTGCGCACGTATCCTGTGTTATATCTGCTGCACGGAGGAGGCTGTTCCAATACCGATTGGGAACAATATGGCGGGCTTTCGCACTTGTCGGATAGCTTGATTGCTTGCGGGCGGATAGAGGAAATGATTGTGGTATGCCCTGAAGCCAATAAAGACAATATGATTTGGTTCAACGCTCCCCATTGGCGTTACGAGGATTTCTTTTTCAGTGAGTTCATGCCTTATATAGAGCGCGCCTATCGGGTAAAGCCTGGGAAGGCATATTGTTCGGTAGCAGGCTTCTCGATGGGAGGAGGCGCATCGGTGGTCTACGGTGTACTTCATCCGGATAAATTCAATGTGGTTTACGGAATGAGCAGCTACCTCCGGAGCCAGCCATTGGAGTTTCTGAAAAATGACCCTTCCGCACCATGGCGTCAGAAGTTAGTGGATGATTATAATCCTATACACACAATAGCGGAAGGAACTGAAAGCGATGTGACTGCATGGCGCACCGTCCGTTGGTTCATTGATTGCGGTGACAAGGATTTCACTTACGATGCCAATATCGACCTGATAGCCGCATTCCGGAAGCGTGCCATCCCTTACGAACTTCGCATAAAAGGAGGAGGCCATGACTGGAATTACTGGCGTCCCGCCTTATGCAACGCGCTTATTTATGTATCGGATAATATTGGAAAATGAAGAAACTTTTTGACTGAAGAATGAAGAAAATCGTGTTTTGCGCAAAAAAGAATTTCCATGCGGACGAAGCCGTTCTTCATTCTTCATCTAAGTAACGTGATGTAAGTTGTCCCTATTGTAACCAACTTGACCGTTGTTGAGCCTACATTAATCCCTATCCGTACCATAGTAATAACTTTTATAATCGGAAATCAATTATATTATCATGTATGTTTTATATATTAGTTTGACACATATGTCAGATAGGCAAATTTATATATTTTAGTGGAACAGGCAAAACTATTTTTGGGAAAAGACTTTGATTTAACTTTGTTTTATATGTAGAGTTTTGTGAAGAACTTCATTGATTTTCAAAGAAGTATATTCCTTATACAGATTTACAAAAATTTATTGCATAGCGAATGATTTTTGCAAGGGCAGAGGCTATTATTTTATCCTACTTGTTAAGAAGCTGTTTTGAATTTATCGTGCGATGATTTGGGATGAGTTTTTGAGGCATTTTCGCTTCTGTGATGAGGAAGATAGCGGGCTATCTGACGAAGAACAGGAGCGAAAAGGGCCAAAAAATCGCCCAAAGCACACACGAAAACGGATACATCAAGCCAAGAAAAACTTTTTGGAGAAATTCAAAACAGCTTCTTAACAGTTTCTGTGATGTTTTCTCCGTCATATTCTTGTAGTATATAAAATTAACGTGAACTCACGTTACATAAGTTTAAGCAAGTTCTTTCAACGTCTGTTCCACCTTCTCGAAGAAGAGCGAGATGTGCGCTCCGTCTGCAAAGGCATGGCTTACGGTAAGTGCTATCGGCATGTAGAGCCGTCCGGCACGGGTGATTGCCTTGCCTGCATTCATCAACGGATAATCTAACGGATGCCCTACCGATTGTTGGGTATAGGTGATGGAGGTGAAAAACAGTTTCGGCGTGGCACTGAGCAGGAATACGTCGAAATCGCCTTGCTCTGCGATTTGCTTGTCTGTACCATACGGGTCTCCGTCTTCGGGAATCGAGGTGATGATACGCCGTGCTTCGCGGTAGAACGTATCAAAGTCGGGATGATAGGGGATGCGCACGGTATAGAAGGTGCGTCCCGGCACGGCGATAGGCGTAATCACGTCCACCGTATCATGCAGAACCACTTGCCCGTTCTTGTCCCACCGGTAGCGCAATTCCTTGATTTCGTTTACCGCCCGTGTGATGGCATAAAGGTAATAGAGGAAGAACGAATGTCCCCGTTCCTTGGCACGGGCGTATGCCTCGGTGCAGTCCGCCTCGCTTGTTACGGCAATCCATGAGTTGGCGAATCCGCGGAAGAAGTTGTAGTTGTCCTTCCGTTCCCATGTGTCGATGTGGATGATGTGTTTCATTTGTTTTTATAGTTTGTCTGCTGCGATACGGATACGTTCTGACAGATCGAATAAAGCGTTCCGTAATTGTTCTTGTTCTTCGGGCGTAAACCCTCCTTTACCTCCGTTTCCGTCAATACCGTCTAATTTGTGATATAGCCACGAAGAAGATTTGCCAAAATAGTTACGTGCGATATCACGCCATGTCACCAGCATCAAAATGTCTGAAAGCTTTGCCTTCACATCGGTTGCCAATTCAGTACGGTTTTCTTTCACGATTGTTTCCATAATGTTATGGTTTTAGTTTCTTTCTACTTGGGATAGTTGGAATGTACTGAGGCGGCATGTCCATCAGTTCATCGAATAACTGACGGATATACCAGTCCATTTGCGGATTCCCATTCGGATAAGAACGTTGATAGTTGCGGATGCTCATAATCAAGTCCTCTTCCTTTTCTGTTACGATGATTTTTTTATATTTCCCCATCGGTTTATGCAAAGTTACTACGAATGTTCGTAGTAACCAAATGTTTGTTATGATTTTATGTGTTTGTCATTTGAATTTTAATGCCACTTTATGATAAGTAGGCAAGTCCACTCCGAGCCGTTCACCCAAGTCGATAAGGTCGAAGAGCAAGCCTTGTATTTCCGATTCGTGTCCGCGGGCGATGTCTTTCTGCATGGAGGCGGTGCTGTGCGGGTCGAGCGAATCGATAACCTTCAAGTTATACGCTACGGGGTTTTCGGGATAGACTACACCTGAGCGCCGTCCTATCTCCGCACTTTCGCGCGAGAGACCAATAAAAGTATCACGTACTTCGCCTTCGTGCTGCACTTCACCCATAGGCACATCGTGATAGGCTCCTGTACAGGCCATAGCGGAGATGAATGCCCATTTGATGAAGGTATCGCGGTTGATGTCGTCCGATACTTCGGCTTTGATGCCGCACGCTTGCAATGCTTCGGCTATGCAGTCCAGGCGTTCACGGGCAATGCCTTGCTCGGGACGTGCGCCGAATACCAGGCGGAAGATGCTTCCCATTTGGGTTATCTCGCCCTCTCCCGAAACAAAACCTACGATATAGATGCATCCGTCGAGCACATGAACCGAAGGCACAAGCCGTCCGATACGCGGTCCCGTTCCATATACGTTCAGGATAGGAATAACCAATGTATCGGGAGTGGAGGCACGCTCTAACACTTCTTTGATGGAGTCGATGGAATAACCTTTCACACAGACGAAAATCACATCGGCTTTCCCTTCGAATTCTTCGGAGGTACAAGCCTTGACGGGAAGGAAATGTTCTCCTTTCAAGTCTGATTTCAGGTGCAACCCGTTGCGTTTCATTGCATCCAGATGCTTGCCACGGGCAATGCAGGTCACGTCTTTCCCTGCCAATGCGAGGAAGCCCGCAATGGAGCCTCCCACGCCCCCTGTTCCTACTACTAAGTATTTCATGGTGGTTTCTTAAGTTCTTGAGGTTTTCACCACAGATTACACAGATTTTATTCTATTAAAAATCAAATGGATACAATAATAACACTACTCCCACTTGCCATTATTATAAGAAGCTGTTTTGAATTTCTCCAAAAAGTTTTTCTTGGCTTGATGTATCC
>URCM01000047.1 GCA_900546355.1 uncultured Bacteroides sp. | reverse complement strand
CATCTGCCTTACAAGCAGAGGGTCGGCGGTTCGAATCCGTCAACGCCCACTCCATTTAAGCTAATCCTTTATTTTTTTTTCTTGGTATTTATTTTATGGAAGATTTTGCTGCCATCGATTTCGAAACAGCCAATGAATGTCCGTCCAGTGTGTGTAGCGTAGGGGTGGTAGTGGTGCGTGAAGGAAAGATAACCGACCGGTTCTACCGCATGATACGTCCGTGTCCTGATTATTATGCCTATTGGAATACACGTGTGCATGGATTGACTGCCCAAGATACAGCCCATGCACAGCTTTTTCCGCAGGTGTGGGCGGAGATTGTTCCGCTTATAGGAGATTTGCCTTTAGTGGCTCACAACAGTCCTTTCGATGAAAGATGTCTGAAAGCGGCGTTTCGCGCTTATGGCATGGATTATCCAGAGTATAGGTTTTATTGTACGTGCCGTGCTTCGCGGCGTGTGTTTGGCAGGCAGTTGCCCAATCATCAGTTGCAGACCGTAGCGGCTTGTTGCGGATACGACTTGACTAAACATCATCATGCGCTTGCTGATGCTGAGGCATGCGCACAGATAGCTCTCCAGATTTTGTGATGTGATGAATCGGACGCAGAAACAAAGGTTGATTTTCGTGTTTCTGCGTCCGGCTTATTGGTTTAGAAACTGTTTTGAATTTCTCCAAAAAGTTTTTCTTGTCTTGATGTATCCGTTTTCGTGTGTGCTTTGGGCGATTTTTTGGTCCTTTCCGCTTCTGTCCTTCGTCAGATAGCCCGCTATCTTCCTCATCACAGAAGCGGAAATGCCTCAAAAACTCATCCCAAATCATCACACGATAAATTCAAAACAGTTTCTTAATCCAGTTTCAGCACTGCCAGGAAGGCTTTTTGCGGTACTTCCACCGTACCGATTTGCTTCATGCGTTTCTTTCCGCGTTTCTGTTTTTCAAGCAATTTGCGTTTGCGGCTTACGTCGCCTCCATAACATTTGGCCGTTACATCCTTGCGTACCGCTTTGATGGTTTCGCGGGCAATGATTTTCGAGCCGATAGCTGCCTGAATCGCTATTTCGAACTGTTGGCGTGGAATGAGCTCTTTCAGCTTTTCACACATCCGTCTTCCTAATTCGTAGGCATTGTCTACATGGGTGAGCGTAGATAAGGCATCCACCGGTTCGCCGTTCAACAGGATGTCCAGCTTCACTAACTTTGAAGGGCGGAAGCCTGCGGTGTGGTAATCGAAGGAAGCATATCCTTTCGAGATACTTTTCAGCTTGTCGTAGAAATCGATGACGATTTCGCCCAGCGGCATTTTGTAGTGCAGTTCCACACGGTTGCCTGAAATATAGTCTTGGCGTACCAGTTCGCCTCGTTTCCCCAAGCAGAGTGTCATAATCGGGCCGATATAGTCGGTCGTAGTGATGATAGACGCGTCGATGTAAGGTTCTTCGATGTGGTCGATAAGTGTCGGGTCGGGCATACCGCCGGGATTATGCACTTCCTGTACGCCTCCTTGCTTGTCGTATACCATGTATGATACGTTGGGCACGGTCGTGATGACATTCATGTTGAATTCACGGTCCAGCCGTTCTTGTATGATTTCCATGTGGAGGAGTCCTAAGAAACCACAGCGGAAGCCGAAGCCCAACGCTAAAGATGATTCGGGTTGGAAAGTGAGCGAAGCATCGTTCAGCTGCAGTTTTTCAAGGGAAGAACGCAGGTTTTCGTAGTCTTCCGCCTCGATGGGGTATACACCTGCAAACACCATGGGTTTTACTTCCTCGAAACCTGCGATTGCTTTTTCGCACGGACGGTCTACATGGGTAATCGTGTCACCTACTTTTACTTCGCGTGAAGTTTTGATACCTGAAATGATATAACCTACGTCTCCGGTGCGCAATTCTTTGCGTGGAACCAGGTCCATTTTCAGTACACCCACTTCATCGGCATCGTATTCTTTTTCTGTATTGAAGAATTTCACATGGTCGCCTGTGCGGATAATGCCGTTTTCTACTTTGAAGTAAGCAATGATGCCTCGGAACGAATTGAATACAGAGTCGAATATCAAGGCTTGGAGTGGGGCATTCTCGTCTCCGGTAGGGCAGGGGATACGTTCGATGACTGCTTTCAGTATCTCCTCCACTCCCATGCCGGTCTTTCCCGAAGCGCGGATGATTTCTTCACGCTTGCATCCCAGCAGGTCGATGATTTCATCTTCTACTTCTTCGGGCATTGCGCTGTCCATATCGCACTTGTTCATTACAGGAATGATTTCCAGGTCGTGTTCCAGTGCCATGTAGAGGTTCGAAATGGTTTGTGCTTGTACACCTTGTGAAGCGTCTACCACTAATAAGGCTCCTTCGCAAGCGGCGATGGAACGGGATACTTCGTAAGAAAAGTCAACGTGTCCCGGAGTGTCAATCAGGTTAAGGATGTATTTTTCTCCCTCGTATGTATATTCCATCTGGATGGCATGGCTCTTGATGGTGATGCCGCGTTCCCGTTCTAAGTCCATGTCGTCGAGCATTTGCCCTTCGGTAATCTTGATGGTCTGTGTATATTCCAGCAACCGGTCGGCAAGGGTAGATTTCCCGTGGTCAATATGGGCGATGATGCAGAAATTTCGGATATTCTTCATATAGTTTACTTGATTACAGCGTTTTGTGTGCAAAGATAGCGAAAAATGTAAAAGTGACCAAATTTGAAGTCTGCCACAGATTATACAGATTGAATATCCTCATTTCGCCAAGTTACCTGTAGGGGTATGCAATCCGTGTAATCTGTGGTGAAAAAACTAATTTCTTTCTTTCGCCACGATGAGATGCAGACGTCGATAGACATACGAGAAAGCAGGAATCAGGAAGAGGCAGGCGAAAAGCCAGGCGGTAGGGTCGCCGAAACATACTCCCATAAAGCCGAACATCGGGACTATGATGAGGCTCACCAGGATGCGGGCAACCATTTCGGACACACCCGAAAACATCGCCAGTTTGGTATAACCTGCTCCTTGAATGCTATAACGAAGAACGCTGAGCAATCCCAATAAAGGGAAGAAGGATACATTGATATGGACGAAAAGAGCGGTATCCTGGATGATTTCTGTTTCCTCGGGAGCAATGAATAAAAGGGCAATCTTGTCTGCCCATCCCCAAATGATGATGTTTACCGCTACAATGTAAATCATCATCATAATCACCGCAGACTTGATGCCCTGCCAGATGCGGTCGGGCTTTCCGGCACCATAATTCTGCCCGCTATAGGTAGCCATTGCCATACCTAAACTATCGAGGGCACATAAGAAGACCATTTTGATGCGCATGGCTGCCGTAAATGCAGCTACGCATGCTGTGCCCAATGCATTATTGGCACTTTGGAGCATGATGCTGCCAATGGCGGTAATCGAAAATTGAAGTCCCATCGGCACTCCGATTGACAAAAGCTGTTTTGCCAGTTCGGGACGATAACGTCTGTCGGAAGCCGTGGTGCGGAGTATTTCGAATTTGCGGTTCATGTAGATATAGCACAGTATGGCGGAAATGCCTTGTGAAACAACCGTAGCGATGGAAGCCCCGGCTACCCCCCAACCTAATACCAAAATGCAGAACAAGTCGAGAAAAATGTTCAGCACGGTAGACAGGAGCAAGAACCAGAACGGGGTTTTGCTGTCTCCCAATGCCCGGATAATGCTTGACAGAAGATTGTAGAAAAACGTACAAGGTATGCCGAGGAAAGTGATGAGTAAATAGTAATAGGCTCCTTCGAAGATGTTTTCAGGGGTTTGCATGCTTCGCAAGATGAACGCGCAAAGCAAACTGGTAATAATCGTAATTACAACCGACATGACTCCTGCAATTTTCAGGCTGACCGCAACATAACGGCGCATCGTGACATAATCCCGTGCACCGAACTTCTGTGCCACAGGAATGGCAAAACCTCCGCAGCATCCATTGCAGAATCCCAGTATCAGGAATACCACGGAAGTGCTTGCCCCGACCGAAGCCAAAGCATTGATGCCAAGAAATTTACCGACAATAGCCGCATCGACCAGGGAATAGGTTTGCTGTAATAAGTTTCCTAATAATAGGGGCAAAGTGAAATTGAATATCAACGGTAAGGAAGCCCCCGAAGTCATTTCTTTTGATTGTGCCATACTACTCCAACTAAATCGGGTGCAAAATTAAGTGAAAGCCGATTATTGTGTTCTTTCGAAAGAGGAATAATCGGATTTTTATTGAAAATCTTGCGCTAAATCAAGCGTGGAAAAATCTGATTTGAAGGAATCTGTTTGGATATGGAGAAAGAATCATATATCTTTGTTGTAACTTTTTTAACCTGAGAAAATTGGAAAAATAAGATGAAGCGTTTGCTCCTTATTATATATGTGTATATGGCATGGGCGGCAGGATATGCTTGGGCCGAAGTGCCTTTTGTGGTTTTTACACCCATTGATGCCACGCAAGGTTTGTCGGGCAATCAGGTGCGTAATATCACTCAACTGCCCGACGGACGTATGTTGATTACCACGGCGGGACAATTCAATCTGTATGACGGCACGGGATTCACTTATCTGCATTACAAACCGGCTCACATCTGCACACTTTCCGCTTATGCGGGCTATCATCATGAGTATATAGACAATAGGGGATATGTATGGATGAAAAACTGGCACAAGCTCATGGCGGTGGATATCACGAACGAACGGATGTTGGAGTGTCCCGATAGTTTGCTGGCGCAATGGGGAGTGTGTGGAGGCTTGAAAGATTTCTTCATGGATAGGGAGAAAAACTTGTGGCCAGTGACAGAGGACGATGAGTTGCTTTGCATTGACGGGACCGGCTTGCAGGCGAAGCGCATCCTTACCGGTGTTTCTTCTTTGTCTGGCTGGGAGGAAGATTCGCTTTACGATTTGGCGATGGCTAAAGGAAAGCTTTACTTGTTTTATCGGTCGGGTGCCTTGCTTTGCTATGATTTGGTTGCCGGGCGTGAAGAATACCGGAAACGGTTGGGCGATGTCCTTCCCGACGGATGGTATGGGCATACTTCTTATGTAGTGGCGGATGATGAAGGATTTTATCAGCTTTGCAACGGATGGAGGGGAGGTGTGTTGCTTCGTTACGACTATGCGGCAAACAGATGGACGGAAGTACTCCGTGCTCCTTACCGGCTCAATTACATTTCGCCCGATCGTGCAGGTAATATTTGGCTGAGTTGTCTGGAAGGTTTGTGGTTTATTTCTTCCGACCTGAGCCAAAAGTATTACATTCCTGTATTGAAATTGGTAGACGGGCGTAAGATAGAGACTGAAGTAAGTACGCTGTACAATGATGCCTGCGGCGGATTATGGGTAGGTACATTGAATAGAGGGATGCTTTATTATCATCCCGGCCGTTTCCGTTTCCGCAATATCGGACGGTCTTTATTCCCAGTCTTGGATGGTGTGGACTTACAAGTCACCGGTTTCCGGGAGACGGACGACCACCAGATATGGGTGGAGACTACCGAAGGTGTTTTCTGTTACACTCCCGACGATGTCGTCTCACCGCTGAAAAAGCTTCCTTCGTCTGTTTCCGTAACAGAAAAAGAGCCGATAAGTGATTCGCTATTGTCTGCTTTGCACCGGTGCAACGATGTTTGTGTCGACAAGAAGCGCCGTGTATGGATGGGGCAGGAAGATGGGTTGGTATTGTGGAACCGGGACAAGGGGATACGGCGGACGTTTTATACGGCCGATGGATTGGTGAATAATGCTATCCGTTCGCTTATCGCTACATCCGACTCTACACTTTGGGTTGCGACCGCCAACGGGCTTTCTTGTCTGACTGTTCGTATGGATAAAGAAGGGAGGGAGCATTATTCGTTTGCTAATTTCAATCAAGGGGATGGAGTCATCGCGAATGAGTTTTGTTCCCGTTCGGTTTTCCAGGCTTCGGATGGCACACTTTATTGGGGAGGTATCAATGGTTTCAATAGTCTTTATTCTGAAGAGAGGGCGACCGACCGTTCTTCTTTTATCCCACTCTTTGTCGGTTTCAATTTATATGGGAAGCGGGTAGAAACCGGAGCGGTATACGATGGACGGGTCATATTGGAGCGGCCTTTGGCGCAGACGGAAGAATTGGTATTGGAATATGGTCAGAATTTCTTTTCGTTGGAATTCTCTGCTTTGAACTACATCAATCCTACACAAACGTATTATCGCTATTGCCTGGAAGGAGTAGATAAAGAAGAGCAGGTGATACGCGCTTCCGATGGACGTGGACGGGCGACTTATACCGATGTGCCTCCGGGCACTTATCGTTTTCGGGTGCAGGCATCTCGGAATGGTGAGGTTTGGCTGGGGCATTATGCAGGATTGCTGATTATAGTCAAGCCGCCTTTTTGGCAGACTCCGTGGGCATACGTGCTTTATGTTCTGGTAATTACAGGGGTGGTTTTAGGGTTGTTAACCGGTTATTTACGCCATAAGAAACGTTGTCTGGTACGTGAGCAGAAAGAAAAGTTAGATGAGATGAAAGGTGTTTTCCTGCAAAATATCAATCAGGAACTTCAGGCACCGGTAAAGAAGATGCTTCCTCCTTTAGACGAAGCGTTGCTTTCGCTGGATGAAGGAAAAATAAAACATAGGCTTCAGGTGGTAAGGCAAGAAGCGGCAGGATTGGAAAGTCTGATAGGGCAGTTGGCCGAAGGAGTGTTGTTACCTTTGCCTACGGACGAGAAATCGCTCGACCTGAATGTGCTGTTGGCGGAAATGCGCCGTTTGCTGAAACAACAAGAGGAACGGAAACGGCAGGCGGAGGCGAACGCTTCTGTGTGCGGAGCCGATGATTTGCTTTCCGAATCCGATGAGGCTTTTATCCGTAAAGCCTTGCACTGTGTGGAGCGGCATCTCGATGACCCGGCTTATTCGGTAGAAGCATGGAGCCGTGATATGGGAATGGAACGTAGCGGATTATACCGTAAGCTGGTGGCGGTAGTGGGCAAGACGCCTACAAACTTTATCCGTTCTGTCCGTTTGAAAGAAGCTGCCCGTTTATTGGAAGAAGGCTATACGGTGGCGGAAGTGGCGGATATGGTGGGATTCAGTACGGCAAACTATCTGAGTCGGTGCTTCTATGAAGAATTCGGTATGCGTCCCACTCAATATCTGAAAGGAAAGAAAAAACACTGAAAAACAAGTGGTTTTCAACATGTGTGCTATTCTTTTCAACATGTGTGCTTCTTGTGGAAAGAGGAAACGTACTACCTTTGTGAATCATTAATACGATAAAAAATAAATGCTTATGAAAACATTTCGATTGGTAGGGTTAGTCTTGATGCTATGTAGTGCAGGGACATTGATGGCTCAGGAAGTGATTCGGACGGAGCACGGTGTGAAGTTGGAGGTGCCGGGCGGAACATTCCGGTGTGAAGTGCAGTTTTATACTCCTTCTATTGTGCGGGTGGTAAAATATCCACAGGCTGAAATGCCCGAGGAGAAGAGTTTGGCAGTAGTGCTTGCTCCGGAGGAAGTCAAGTTTAATGTAAAGGTGGCAGATGATGTTGTGACGTTAAAGAGCTCCGAGCTTACCGTTACGCTTGATAAGCAGGGCGGAACGGTGGCGTTTGCAGATAAGCAGGGTGCACCTTTGCTGGCGGAACAGGGGGCACCTTCATTCAAGCCTTGTGAAAACGAAGTCGACAAAGGGTATTATCGTGTCCGTCAGGCTTTCCGGTTAGACAAGGAAGAGGCTATTTATGGTATCGGTCAGCTTCAGACCGGTAAAATGAACCAACGGAATCAGCAGAAGTATCTTATCCAAAGTAATTTGGAAGACTCCAGTCCTTTTTTCCAGTCGATTAAAGGTTATGGCTTATATTGGGATAATTATTCTCCTACTACGTTTACTGATAATGCAGAAGGCACTTCGTTCGACTTCGAGGTGGGTGCGTGTGTGAATTATTATTTCATGTATGGTGGAAATGCTGACGGGGTAGTGGCGGAGATGCGCGAACTGACCGGACAAGTACCGATGTTTCCTTTATGGACATACGGCTACTGGCAAAGTAAGGAACGTTATAAAAGCCAGGCTGAAGTGGTGGATGTAGTGCGCAAGTACCGCGAATTGGGTGTACCTTTGGATGGCATCATTCAAGACTGGCAATACTGGGGGCATAACTATTTATGGAATGCGATGGATTTCACCAATCCGCTTTATCCCAACCCGAAGCAGATGTTGGACGATGTCCATGCGATGAATGCGCACATGAGCATTTCTATCTGGTCTTCTTTCGGACCAGCTACGAAGCCTTATCGTGAACTGGCTCCTAAAGGCTTGCTTTACGATTTCAAGACTTGGCCTGCATCGGGATTAGACAACTGGCCGCCTGACCCTGAGTATCCGTCAGGTGTAAAGGTCTACGATGCTTATTCGCCCGAAGCCCGCGATATTTATTGGAAATACCTGAATGACGGTATTTTCAAGTATGGGATGGATACCTGGTGGATGGATTCTACTGATCCTGACCATCTTGACTTTAAGCCCAGCGACCTTGACCAAAAGACTTATTTGGGTTCGTTCCGTAAGGTGCGCAATGCCTATCCGCTGATGGCTGTAGGCGGTGTTTACGAACACCAGCGTGCGGTCACTTCAGATAAACGAGTGTTTATTCTTACCCGTTCAGGTTTTGTGGGTCAGCAACGTTATGGTTCTAATGTATGGTCGGGCGATGTAGGTTCATCTTGGGAAAACCTGCGCAAGCAAGTGCCCGCAGGCTTGAATTTCTCACTCTGTGGCATGCCGCATTGGAACTGTGATATAGGTGGTTTCTTTGCCGGGCAATACAACAAGAGTTGGAATGACGGGACTGCTCCGAAGAACCCGCTTTATCAGGAACTTTATGTTCGTTGGTTGCAATTTGGTACCTTTACGCCGATGATGCGTTCGCATGGGGCAGATACGCCTCGTGAGATTTATCAGTTCGGAAAGAAGGGTGAACCGGTATACGATGCTATTGAAAAGATGATTCGCTTGCGTTATTCTCTTTTGCCTTATATTTATTCTACTTCGTGGGAAGTGACCCATCGCCAATTTACGATTATGCGTGCCCTGATGATGGATTTCCCTGAAGATAAGAATGTTTGGGATATGGGTGATGAATATATGTTCGGTAAGGCATTCTTGGTGGCTCCGGTACTCGAGGCGCAATATACGCCTGAAAAAGTGGTGAAAGTCGACGAGCAAAGCGGATGGAATCGTGACAATGCCGGAAAGGCAAAAGAAAATGTGGCTGGTGTTGATTTCACACAGAAAAAATCGGCTTCTGTTTATTTACCCGAAGGAACTGCATGGTATGATTTTTGGACCAATGAGAAGCTGGAAGGCGGACAAGAGATTACTTGTGAGACATCGCTCGACCTTATACCTTTATATATAAAGGCAGGTAGCATCGTTCCGTTAGGTCCCGATGTGCAGTATGCAACCGAAAAGACATGGGATGCGCTGACGCTTTGTGTTTATCCTGGTGCCGACGGCAGCTTTATTCTCTATGAAGATGAGTTTGACAATTACAATTATGAAAAAGGTGCTTATACCGAAATCCCGATGGCATGGGATGAGTCTTCCCGTCGTCTGACCATCGGTGCCCGTAAAGGTTCATATCCGGGTATGTTAGAGAGCCGCAAGTTTACTGTTCGTATGCCCGATGGTAAAGAAAAGACCGTGAACTATACCGGTAAAAAGGTGTCTGTAAAATTGTAAGATTTGTTTTGTTTGTATTTATATAAGATATCATTATCATGAAAAAACGAAATTTGATTGTGCTCACCGCATTGGCATCGTGCATGGCAACCTGGGCACAGACCTATGAAAAGACCGAACACGGAGTGAAATTCCAGACCGCTTCACCTGCACTGAACGGAGAAGTGACATTCTATGCGCCTTCTATCGTGCGTGTAGTGAAGTATCCGTCGGCAGAGATGCCCGAGAAAAAGAGTTATCCCGTTATCAAGACTCCCGAACAGGTAGATATTGCTTATACGCAGGATGGGAATGAGGTACGTATGGCTACTTCTAACATGGTTGTTACGCTTGATATTGCTACTGGGAAAGTGGTGTATACAGACGGGAAAGGGAAGACCTTGTTACAAGAAAAAGAAAGGGGAACCAACTTCATTCCCCGCAAGGATGTGACTAAAGACGCTTATACCGTGAGCCAGTCGTTTATCCTTCAGCCCGAAGAAGTCATTTACGGATTAGGGCAACGCCAAAGCGGAGCGATGAACCATCGGAATCAGCAGGTTCATCTTTCGAACGGGAACACAAATATCTGTATTCCTTATTTTACTTCTGAAAAAGGATATGGCGTGTATTGGGACAATCCGGGCATTTCGGATTTCAGCGATACGCCTTACGAAACATCATTCTCTTCGCAAGTAGGGCATTGCTCGGATTATTATTTCCTGTATCGTGACGGGACGCAGGACGGGGTTATTGCTTGTGTACGCGACTTGACAGGAAAGGCAACCATGTTCCCGCTTTGGACGTTGGGTTATTGGCAATGTCGTGAGCGTTATAAAAGCCCCGATGAGTTGTGCGATGTGCTCGATAAGTACCGTAAGTTGGAGATTCCGCTTGACGGTATCGTACAGGACTGGCAATACTGGGGATGCGATTCGAACTGGAACGCGATGAAGTTCATGAATCCCCGTTACATCAACAAAATGGGCGACCCGGAAGCCATGCGCTATCTGCCCAATGGAGAAGACCCGAAAGCGGAATATCCGAAACCACGCATCAAGAGTCCTGAGGAGATGGTGGAATACGTGCACAAGAACCATGCCCACCTGATGATTTCGGTATGGGCAAGCTTCGGACCGTGGACCGGCCAGTTCAAGGAATTGGATAAGATGAATGCTTTGTTGAAGTTTGAGACGTGGCCTCCCAAGTCGGGTGCGCATCCGTATGACCCGTTCAATAAAGACGCGCGCGACTTGTATTGGCGTTACCTTAGTCATTTGCATGGGATGGGTATCGATGCGTGGTGGACTGATTCGACTGAACCTGACCACTTGAACCCGAAAGAGAGTGATTTCGATTTGATGACCGCCGACGGGTCGTTCCGCTCGAACCACAATGCTTTCCCCTTGGTACACAACCGGGGCATTTATGAGCGTCAGCGCAGTGTATCAGATGAAAAACGTGTATTCCAGATGACCCGTTCAGGCTATTTGGGTCAGCAGCATTATGGCGCATTAAGCTGGAGTGGTGATGTCGTTTCCAGTTGGAACGTATTGCGCCAGCAGATTCCTGCCGGACTGAATTTCACCTTATGCGGCATTCCTTTCTGGAACACTGATTTAGGCGGCTTCTTCGGTTGGGAGTACGATAATGATTGCACCAATGTCGCTTATCAGGAACTGCACGCACGTTGGTTCCAATGGGGTTGCTTCATGCCGTTGATGCGCAACCACTGTTCTTCGCCGATGATGAATGAAATCTGGCTCTTCGGCAAAGAGGGTGACTGGGCATACGATGTGCAGAAACGTTTCATCGAGTTGCGTTACCGCCTCTTACCTTATATTTATAGTCTAAGTGGGGCGGTAGTACAGGAAGACGGCATGATCATGCGTCCGCTCGTGATGGATTTTGCCCAAGACCGCAAAGCCATTTTACTGGACGATGAATACCTGTTCGGTAAGAACATCTTAGTATGTCCTGTGACCGAACCGCTTTATACTAAGAAAACGGAAGGTAATAAAGGAGTAGCTATCGTACCCGATATAGCCAAAGCATCCGCTCCGGTAAAAGTATATCTGCCTGAAGGTGCGAAATGGATTGATTTTTGGACGAATGAAACCGTAGAAGGCGGACAGGAAATCAGCCGTGAATGCCCGATTGACATTCTTCCGCTTTATATCAAGGCAGGAAGTATCCTTCCGTTAGGACCGAAAGTGCAATATTCGGATGAAAAGAAATGGAATAACCTCGACCTCTGCATCTATCCGGGTGCCGATGGTGAGTTTACGTTGTACGAAGACGAAGGTAACAATTACAATTACGAAAAGGGAATGTTCTCTACCATCCGTTTCACTTGGAACGATGCTACCCGCACACTTACCATCGAAGACCGTAAAGGGGAATATCCCGATATGCTGAAACGCCGCAACTTCCGCATCACACTGATGCAGCCCGGCAAGCAGACAGCAGAAACCGTTATCGTGAATGCGGATAAGAAAGTCAGCTATTCGGGAAAGAAGATTTCGGTAAAACTTTAAGCAGTTAATAGTTAATAGTTAATAATTAATAGTTAATAATGCGAATCAGGAGTTGGCTTCCTGATTCAAAAGATTAAAAATTGACGAATGTAAGTAGAGCAATAGCCAACTTTCCAAAGGTATGTACCAACAGGCCTTTGGTAGCTCTTACTTTAGACGCTCTTTGAATTTCTGTTTTTTCATTCAGCCAGTTAAAAAAGGATTCGATAGGCTGTCTGACCTTGGAAACAGCTTGCGAGAAAAGGTCTCTGGCAGCTTTCTCTCTCTGTTTGAGGACTTCCGGCTCTCCCTTAATCTCTTTATGTGGAGTAATCATCTTGACCGGATTACTTTCATTAAAGAAAGAGAAGTCGCTGTAAATCTTATCTCCAAGCACGGTCTTTTCGGACAGGTATGGCACGCATTCGTTTTTGAATACGGTCAGGTCGTTTTCCGCAGCCGGTGTCAGGGCTATCATCTCAGGGAAAGGTATCGTTCCCTCCCTGCGCTGTCCTACCATGTGCAGTTTCATGCCATAGTAGTACATGTTCTTGGTGGAGCAATATCCTTTTGAGGTTATCTCCGTAACTACTTTTCCTTTCCGGTTCTTTCCCTTGCAGGTTACAATCGGCATGGAATCCACGATGGATATAAGAGAGTCGCAATCCTTGGGTCTGAATGATTGTATCATGGTATATACTAATACTTTAAATGCTTCTGAAAGCATATTTAGGCGTGTACAGAACGTCTGATAAGCCGGAAGTCTTGGAAACCATGATGACAGATACTCCTTGGCGAAAGTATGTATCTGGCTGATGCCGAAGTATCTCTGACAGTAACCACAGAACAGATAGATGGTAAGAACCTCTTCATTCGTAAATTCAGGATTGGAGTTGTTGCTGAATCTCTGGCAGTAGAAACGCAGAGTAGACTTATAGACATCACAGATATACATATACAAACCTATTAGTTTTAACTTTTTCTCCTTGGGAATCATAATTGGAAAATAACGGGAATTATTACTCTAATATACTGATTTTCAAGGAGATTGCAAAATAAAACAATGAGATAATTAACTGAATTACAAACTTTTAAAACTTGAATCAGAAGCTATTTTCTACTCCTGATTCGCATTATTCATAAAAATATGTGATATGAAAAAAGTACTATTATTATGCCTTACGTTAATTATAGGGCAATATTCATTAGCGCAGAAAATTCGATTTTACACGCCAAGAACGGTTCAAGTAGTAAAAGAGAATGGGACGGTGTTTAACAAGAAGTCTCTTGTGGTTACAGCCGAGCCTGAAAAGGTAAAGGTGAATGTAACTTCCAATGATACGGCTACTATCTATCGTTCAAGTGAACTTACGGTAATTGTCGGTAAAAATGGAATCTCTTTCTTGGATAATAAAGGGAATCTGATTATGAGAGAAGGTTCTTATTCATTTTCTCCAATAGTAAGAGGACTAGATAAATGGTCATATAAAATCAAGCAAGGTTTTATGGTTGATGCTGATGAAGGTATATATGGATTCGGTATACTTCAGAACGGCAAAATGAGTCATCGTGGTGAAAATAGGCGTATGGAACAAGGAAATACAGAAGATTATTCAAATTGCTTTCAGAGCATAAAAGGTTATGGTGTCTATTGGGATAATTATTCTGTAACTTACTTGAATTCTCCTGTTGAAGGGGTTGCCGGCGAGCTGACTTTGGAGTCACAGGTAGGTGATGCAATCAATTATTTTTTCATGTATGGTGGTGATGCTGATGGTGTGATTGCAGAGATGAGACATCTTTCGGGTAAAGTGCCAATGGCTCCGTTGTGGACCTATGGTTTCCATCAAAGTAGAGAACGATATAGTTCACAGGCTGAATTACTCGAAGTGGTGGATAAATATAGGGAATTAAAGATTCCGTTTGATGGAATCGTGCAGGACTGGCAATATTGGGGACATAGTTATTTGTGGAATGCGATGGAGTTTCTGGCAAGTGGCTATCCGAATCCTCAGGAAATGATGGATAGAATCCATAATCAGAATGCTCATCTCAGTATATCATTCTGGTCGTCTTTCGGTATCGGTACCAAAGGTTTCAGAGAATTTCAGGAAAAGAATCATTTGCTTGATTTTGAGACTTTCCCACCAAGCGGATTAGATGGGTGGCCGCCACGTGACGATTATCCAAGTGGTTCCAGATGTTATGATGCATATAGTGAAGAGGCAAGGGACATTTATTGGCGTAATCTTTCAAGACTGCATCGTCTGAACATTGACGGCTGGTGGATGGATTCTACTGAACCGGATTTTTATAATTATGATGACTCGGACCTTGATGTTCCTACTGCTATGGGATCATTGCGTTCCGTGCGTAATATCTATCCTTTGATGTCTGTAGAAGGGGTATATAACCATCAGAGAGAAATAGATACAACTAAACGTGTCTTTATCTTTACAAGATCTTATTTTGCGGGGCAACAGAGAACCGGCGCCAATACTTGGAGTGGTGACATTACCTCAACCTGGGACAGTTTCCGTAAACAGATTCCGGGATGTCTGAACTTTACATTGACTGCCAATCCGAATGTACATTCTGATATTGGTGGCTTCCTTGCCGGTTGCTACAATATCAACGGTTGGAACTCGGCAAAAGACAACCCGCAGTTCAAGGAATTATATGTACGCTGGATGCAGTGTGGTGCTTTCATGCCTATGATGCGAAGTCATGGCACAGACGCGCAGCGTGAAATCTATCTGTATGGCAAGCCGGGTGAACCTGTTTATGAGGCTATGGTTGATGCTGTGAAGTTGCGTTACCGTTTCTTGCCTTATATCTACAGCCAAGCATGGCAGGTGTCCCAATATAATGATTCCTTCATGCGTGCTTTGTTCATGGACTTCAAGGATGACAAATCGACCTGGAATAATAACAAACAGTTCATGTTCGGTCATAATATACTCGTCTGTCCGGTGTTGCATCCGCTCTATACAGAAGAGGAAATTGTAAAGTCGCCTGAAATATATGACCTTAAGGTAAATTGGGAAGAGGATAGAACTTATGAGGTCTATCTTCCTAAAGGTGTCCAATGGTATGATTATTGGACTAATGAAAAATATTCAGGCGGTACCACAGTAAATGCTTCTGCTCCAATCTCGCATTCTCCGTTGTATATAAAGGCGGGAAGTATCTTGACTTTGGGCCCAGATGCCCAGTATGCCAATGAAAATAAATTTGATAACGTTGAAATAGTCGTATATCCAGGAGCTGATGCAACCTTTACATTATATGAAGATGAAGGTGACAACTATAATTATGAAAAGGGGCTTTATTCCACCATTGATCTGTATTGGAATGATCGAACAAAATCTCTAACGATAGGTAAGCGAAACGGTTCATTCCCTGGAATGCTTCAGTCGCGTACTTTCATTGTAAAGATTATAGGTAAAGGAACAGTGAGGGAAATACACTATACAGGTAAAGCCACAACTGTCAGATAAATAATATTTATTTGGGACGTTCGGTTCCCTCTTTAAATTTTAAATATTAAATTATTGCAGTTGGTTGAATATTAGATATTGATATATTCATTTATTATGCGAATCAGAAGCTATTTTCAACTCCTGATTCGCATTATTAATTATTAATTATTAACTATTAATTTATCATTGGATTCCTTTCTCACGCAATTTCAATTGCCAATCCCATGCCGAACGCAAGGTGTCTTCCAGTGATGTTTCGGCTTTCCAGCCCAATTCATTGTTTGCATAGGTCGGATCAGCCCATACTTGTTCGATATCTCCTGCCCGGCGCTTACCAATCTGATAGTTCAACTTCACACCTGTAGAAGCTTCGAAAGCGTGAATCAATTCCAATACCGAAACCCCTCTTCCGGTACCGATGTTGAATACTTCCACTTTGTCTTTCTGCTTGTTGTCCAAGATGCGGTGCATAGCTGTTACGTGAGCCTTTGCCAAGTCTACTACGTAAATGTAATCACGGATGCAAGAACCGTCGGGTGTGTTGTAGTCATCACCGAATACGGTCAGCTTTTCACGGATACCGATAGCGGTCTGAGTCAAGTAAGGGATGAGGTTCTGCGGAACTCCATTGGGCAATTCACCGATAAGAGCTGTCGGATGTGCACCAATCGGGTTGAAGTAGCGCAACAAGATAGCATGGATAGGCGAACCTGAAGCGATGGTGTCACGGATGATTTCCTCGTTGATTTGTTTGGTGTTTCCGTAAGGAGATTCCGCTTTCTTGATAGGAGCTTCTTCGGTTACAGGAAGCTGGTCGGGCTGGCCGTAAACGGTGCACGAAGAAGAGAAGATGATGCCTTCTACATTGTATTTCGGCATCAGTTCCAACAAGTTGATGAGTGACACAATGTTATTGCGGTAATACAACAACGGTTTCTGTACTGATTCGCCCACTGCCTTGCTTGCCGCAAAGTGGATAATGCCTTTAATATTGGGATACTTCGTGAATACACCGTCCAGTTTCTCGTAGTCCAGACAATCCACTACTTCGAAAGCCGGACGCACGCCGGTGATTTTCTCGATGTTGTCTACTACGTCGGAACGAGAGTTCGACAAGTTATCTACGATAACAACGTCATACCCGTTGTTTTGGAGTTCGACCACGGTATGCGAACCGATGTAGCCCGTGCCGCCTGTAACTAAAATTCTTTCTTTCATTTTGTAAAAAAGGTTATTAGATAAGTAAAGTTTTCTTTCCAGCAAAGTTAAAGAAAAATATTGAGATTGTAGGCGATAAGGAATAAAAAAAGAATCGGCACGCATCACTGCGGGCCGATTCTTTTGAATTTATCGTGTGCTGATTTGGGACGAGTTTTGGGGCAAAGGACTAAAAAATCGCCCAAGGCACACACGAAAACGAAGACATCAAGACAAAAAAAACTTTTTGGAGAAATTTCAGCTCTTAAACTTTCGTGCTACATTACAATTTTATTAAGTTTTGTAATCGCACCCGAAGGGGAATGAATCTGCTTGTCTTTTGCCTCTTTGCCCCTTTTTCTGGGAAATTCTGGGGAAACGAAGAAAAAAACAAAAAAAACGGTGAAATGTATTGCATATTAAAATATTTGTTATACCTTTGCAACGCATTTGAGAAAAACAAGTGCTAAGGTAACAAAAACAAGGTTCCTTGGATGAGTGGCTTAGTCAGCGGTCTGCAAAACCGTGCACGGCGGTTCGAATCCGCCAGGAACCTCAAGTCGGAAGGCTGGTTGATAAATCTCAACCAGCCTTCCGGCTTTTATGGAGCGTCCGTTTTCCAATCGGGATTCGCCTACTTAGACACGGTATAAATTATTGGTGTTTAGAAAGTTTTGTTATCTGCTTGATAGGATAAAAAACATTTTCTTCTAATTTTGTGACATGAAATAATAAAAAACTTATCATCATGTTGCAAAAAATCAGACAAGTAATAGCTTTCCTTTTCTTTTGCATCATCACGCTTTTGTTTCTCGACTTTACCGGAACACTGCATGCATGGTTCGGATGGATGGCTAAGATTCAGTTCCTGCCGGCTATATTGGCACTTAATGCCGGCATTGTCCTTTTTCTTGTAGTACTTACTTTTGTGTGCGGACGCATTTATTGTTCCGTCATTTGCCCATTAGGGGTCTTTCAGGACGTCGTGGCGCGAATAGGACGGGCGAAAAAAAAACTTCCTTATTCGTATTCGAAAGCGAAAAACGTGTTGCGCTATAGCGTATTGGTCGTATTCTTGGCACTGATGCTTGGCGGATTTGCTTCGATAGCCGCATTGGTTGCCCCTTATAGTGCATACGGAAGAATTGCCAACAACCTGTTCGCTCCCGTTTACCAATGGGGAAACAATCTGCTCGCTTATTTTGCGGAGCGTGCCGACAGCTACGCTTTCTATGAAACCGAGGTATGGCTGAAGAGCCTCCCGACATTCATTATTGCCGTGCTTACCTTTATCATAATAGGTGCGTTGGCGTGGCGGAACGGACGTACGTATTGCAATACCATTTGTCCCGTAGGAACGGTGTTGGGGTTTATTTCTAAACTCTCGTTGTTCCGTATCGAAATCGATAAAGAGAAATGCAAGAAATGCAACTTGTGCGCACGTCGTTGCAAGGCGGCTTGCATCGATATTCCGAATGCAGCTGTAGACCATAGCCGGTGCGTGGCTTGCTTCGATTGTCTGGAGCAATGCAAGCACGATGCCATCCACTATCGTTTTGCCTACGGAAAGAAAGAAGCCGCTCCGGCACCGCCTTCTTCGCAACCCAAGGATAAGGGACGGCGTGAGGTGCTGGCCGGTTCGTTGTTGTTGCTTGCTTCTGCAGCCAAGGCGCAGGCGGTAAAGAAAGCCGAAATCATCAAACTGGACGGCGGACTTGCCGACATCATCGACAAGCAGGCTCCGAAACGTCAGACTCCGATTACGCCTCCGGGTTCGCAAAGCGCACGCAATATGCAGCAACATTGCACCGCCTGCCAGCTTTGCGTATCGGTTTGCCCCAATGAAGTGCTCCGTCCGTCTTCTTCGCTCGATACGTTCATGCAACCCACCGTGTCGTATGAACGTGGCTATTGCCGTCCCGAATGCACGAAATGCTCGGAAGTCTGTCCGACGGGTGCCATTCACTTGATAGACAAGGCAGAAAAGTCTGCCACCCAGATTGGCCATGCCGTATGGGTGAAAGACCGTTGCGTGCCGCTCACTGATGGGCAAGCATGCGGAAACTGTGCGCGCCATTGTCCCACGGGAGCCATTACGATGATACCTTCCGACCCGTCCGACCCTGAATCGCTGAAGATTCCGGCGGTAGATACCGAGAAGTGCATCGGGTGTGGAGCATGCGAAAACCTGTGTCCCTCTCGTCCGCTCAGTGCCATCTACGTGGAAGGACACGAAGTCCACCGAATCATTTAACGAATTAATAATTAATAATTAATAGTTAATAATGAAGGCTTTCCCATTATCCATTATCCATTATTCACTATTCATTATTAACTATTAATTATTCACTATTCATTATCAACTACAAATCACATTTGCAATTATGGATAAACAAGATAACCGCATGAACCGCAGGGACTTCCTGAAGATAGTCGGCATCAGTACCGCCGGTACTGCCGTAGCCCTGTCGGGATGCTCCCCCAAAGAATCAACCGAAACGACTGCCGAAGGTCCTGTGCCGACCGGCAAGATGACTTACCGCAACTTCCCGCCCTCGCCCGACCAGGTATCTATCTTGGGCTACGGATGTATGCGCTGGCCTACGCTTCCCGCACCCGAAAAGGGAGGGAATGTCATCGACCAGGAACAAGTGAACCGCTTGATAGACTATGCCATCGAGCACGGTGTGAACTATTTCGATACCGCGCCCGTGTATGTGCAAGGATGGTCGGAAACTTCTACAGGAATTGCTTTGAAGCGGCATCCGAGGGAAAAATTCTTTATTGCCACCAAGATGTCGAACTTCGACCGTTCCGACTTGCAGTCGAGCATACAGATGTATCACGATTCGATGAAAAAACTGCAGGTGGATTACATCGATTACTACCTGCTTCACTCATTAGGGAATACGGGCAAGCGGAGTTTCCAGACCCGTTTTATCGATAACGGCTTGCTCGATTACTTGATAAAGGAGCGCGAAGCAGGACGCATCCGTCACTTGGGCTGGTCGTTCCACGGGAGCAAGGAAGAGTTCGACCGCATATTGGCGTACCACGAACAGGTGCACTGGGACTTTATCCAAATCCAGCTGAACTACTCCGACTGGCTGCATGCCACTCCGGGAAACGTCAACGCCGATTACCTGTATGCCGAAATAGCCAAACGCAACATTCCGATGGTTATCATGGAGCCGCTGCAAGGAGGACGTCTGTCGAAAGTGCCCGAACATATCGTGGCACGTCTGAAGACGCTCAATCCCGAAGGAAGTGTCGCTTCGTGGGCGTTCCGCTTTGCGGGCACGCCGCCGATGGTACTTACCGTATTGAGCGGCATGACTTACATGGAACACCTGCAAGACAACATCCGCACTTATTCACCTTTGGTGCCGCTTACCGAGGAAGAAAACCAATTCCTGCTGGATACCGCCGAACTGATGCGCCAGTATCCCACTGTTCCGTGTAATAATTGCCAGTACTGTATGCCCTGTCCTTACGGCATCGACATCCCCGGCGTATTGCTGCATTACAATAAGTGTGTGAACGAAGGCAATATACCGCAAAGCAAGCTCGACCCCAATTATGCCGAAGCCCGCCGTGCTTTCCTGATAGGATACGACCGCAGCGTGCCAAAGTTACGTCAGGCATCCCACTGCATCGGGTGTGAGCAATGCAATCCGCACTGCCCGCAATACATCAATATCCCGCATGAAATGCAGCGCATCGACCAATACGTAGAGAAACTGAAGCAAGAAACCTTGTAATTTTAAAACACAGAGGCACGGAGACACAGAGGAATAAATAAAAAAGCTCTGTGTCTTTGTGTCTCTGTGTTCAATATAAAAAAGATGAACAGCAATCCCTTACCCTCCCTGATTTCCCTCCTCCACGAAGGAGGTTATTCGTGCGTCATCGCCAATCACGGCGAGACGCGTACGTTTACGCAACGTGGCGTAGCCGACCTCTATACCTTATATAATAACGACCCCGCTTTCATGCAAGGAGCCGTGATAGCCGATAAGGTGGTAGGCAAAGGAGCCGCCGCCCTGATGATATTGGGCGGAATGGCGGAAGTATATACCGATGTAGTCAGCACCCCTGCCCGCAGGTTGTTTGAGCAATATGGCGTGAAGCTCTCCTTCAATAAGGAAGTGCCCCACATCATCAACCGCCAGCACACCGGATATTGTCCGCTGGAAACGGCGTGCGGGGAAGAAACCGACCTGCAACGGCTTTATCGGATTATAGCCGACTTCGTTACGGCACATAGTATCAACCCTGTCTACTAACTGCAATCCTATCAGTTTAAGGTGTAGCAAAATGTATATGTTTTGCTTTTAATGGTTGATATATGTTAATATATTCGTGTAATTCTTTTCTTTTTTTTCTGTAGAGCATGTCGTTCTCGTGATAATGTATATATTTGTCTCGTTAAATATAAAATACAAATGCAATTATGAAAAAGGAAAAGAATTATTAATCCTTTATACGGATGTGGAAGAGATGGATTATGGTTATGTATTTAGTTATGATTGCCCGACAGGTGATGCGGGAAAATCTTTTTGGCCCAAAGTTTTATCTAGAAGTTGGGGACAGGATACAATGGATTGTATGACAGATGCATATTCAAATAAAGGTTGGGCAAGTGTTGTACTATTTGTGGAAACAGCGTTCATTCCACAAACAGCCGTAGCTATAGCCGCTGTTTGCGCCTATAAAAATTACTGATTTATATGAAGAGAACTTATTGTTTTTGGATAATTTTAGGTGCTATATTGATGATTGTTTTTGGTTATATCCTTAAATTTACGATTCCTGCAATTGTTATTTATATATTAATTTATAAGCCAATTATAGATATGGTTTATATAAAGAAGAGGGGATTATTCAAAGGGCATTTCTTGTTTCTGAAATATCCTTTTTGGGGGTTTGCTAGAAAATTATTATCAGATTAGGAAGCTGTAGATTATTCTTATTAAAAAGAATCAGATGGAAAAAAGGCTGTCTCAAATTGAAAATCGATTTTTAATTTGAGGCAGCCTTATGCTGTTATGGTTTAGATGTATATTCTATATCCAAATCGATTTTGCCTGCATATTCTTTCGGAATGACGTAGGCGACATACCAAGTCTCCATAATATCGGTGAAATCTGTCCGAATCCGGATAGATAAGTGATAACCGTCATCCGATTGAATCAGATTTTTTTGTAAATCCACAATCCCTCCATTTGCCATGCCCTTTACCACCGCCAGCACACCGTCCGAGAATGGTACGTTTGCTTCAGGCTTTGTCTTTTCATCAGCAAAAAGCCGGTCGAATTCAGCTTGATTCTCAATGTAAGTTATGGTGTTTAAAGGTATGTCAAGGTCATAACCACGTCTGTAACTGATTTCATCGTATGCATACGGCAATTCTACAAATTCATCGCTGCACGAGGCGAACGGCAAGCATACGGTTAATGCAATCAGGTAGAATAAAAAATGTTTCATAAGCATTCTTTAGCGGGTCAAACATTGATTAACTATCAACAAATATAGGCATTTATTTTCAAACTTCCGTTCACGTACGTTTCAAAAAGATGCACGTATGTTCCATCGGCTATAAATTTATAGTAGAACAAAATTGGTTTGCGAAAAATGGAATGGAACACAGAGACACAA
>URCM01000046.1 GCA_900546355.1 uncultured Bacteroides sp. | reverse complement strand
GTGAAAGTAGGAGGCAAATGCCTTTCTATGATTAGCATTTACCTCCTACCCGATTATACAAATTTCTATGAATGTGGGTCAACGTAAAAACCTGAGGATTTCATTTCTCATGCATAAATAAGGGTCATGGCTCACTTGAAAATTAGTGGGATTAAATTTCAACACAGAGACGCAGATACACGGAGAAATAATTTAGAGAAATAAAAGTTACGGGACTAAACTTTTCTTCGCGAACTCTGTCCACTCAAAATAAAAACGCTGTGTTTCCGTGTCTCTGTGTTCGATAAAATTTTATGCTTAGCCCCTCTAATTTTAGGGTGAGCCATAAAGTGCTTGTCAAATTTAACACTTGCTTCTTTAAGAGATGTTTGGGTAGTTAATAGAGATTTGCTACCTTTGCGAAACTTAATAAAAATCAACTGTATGATACAATCAATGACCGGATACGGTAAAGCAACTGTTACATTCGGAGATAAGAAGATAAATGTCGAAATTAAGTCGCTTAATAGTAAGGCACTTGATCTTTCGACACGTATTGCGCCTCTCTATAGGGAGAAAGAAATGGAGATACGAAATCGTATTGCGAAGACATTAGAGCGCGGAAAGGTGGATTTTTCTATTTGGGTTGAAAAAGAAGCCGGTGAAAATGCAACTCCTATTAATGCGGCATTGGTAGAAAATTATTATAAACAAATTAATGCTATAGCCGAGGCATATCATATTCCTGTCCCTGCTGATTGGTTTGCCACATTGCTTCGTATGCCTGATGTATTGACTCGGGTTGAAGTGCAAGAACTTTCGGAAGAGGAATGGGAAGTAGCTAATCAAGCCATCAATGACGCTTTGCAACATTTGGTTGATTTTCGTAAGCAAGAAGGAGCAGCATTGGAAAAGAAATTCCTTGAAAAGGTGGATAATATTGAGCGGCTGTTGTATTCTTTGGAACCTTATGAGAAAGAACGGGTAGCTAAGATACGTGAGCGTATCACCGATGCCTTGGAAAAAACCATCCAGGTAGATTATGATAGAAATCGGTTGGAGCAAGAATTGATTTACTATATCGAAAAATTAGATATCAACGAAGAGAAGCAACGCCTTGCCAATCATTTGAAATATTTTCGTGAAACTCTTGCCAACGGACATGGACAAGGCAAGAAACTGGGGTTTATCGCTCAAGAAATGGGTCGTGAAATCAATACTACCGGAAGTAAATCAAATCATGCACAGATGCAGAACATAGTAGTGCAGATGAAAGATGAATTGGAACAAATAAAGGAACAAGTGTTGAACGTAATGTAATTTTCTGTATGGAGTTGGCAAAGTTTTGGGGAATGTTTTTGTTTGTGGCTCTTGAAGCTTTGCCAGCTTATCCAATAAAAACTAATCAACTATAATTGAATCAAAATGAACGGAAAACTGATTATATTCTCCGCCCCGTCCGGGTCAGGTAAGTCAACCATTATCAACTACCTATTGAAACAGGGACTGAACTTGCGATTCTCCATATCCGCTACCAGTCGTTCACCTCGTGGAACAGAGCAAGACGGAGTGGAATATTTCTTCCTTTCGCCCGAAGAGTTTAAAAAACGTATCGCAAATGATGAATTCGTGGAGTACGAAGAAGTATATCCAGATCGTTTTTACGGCACACTGAAATCACAAGTAGAGAAACAGCTTGCTGAAGGGCAAAATATTATCTTTGATGTAGATGTAGTGGGCGGATGCAATATCAAGCGTTTTTATGGCAATCGTGCTTTGTCGGTTTTCATTCAGCCGCCTTCTATCGAAGAGTTGCGCAAACGGTTGGAAGGACGAGGTACTGATTCGCCGGAGACTATCGACAAACGGATTGCCAAAGCGGAATTCGAATTGAGTTATGCTCCGAAATTTGACCTTATTGTGGTGAATGACCAGTTAGAAAAAGCCGAGGCGCAAGTATTAGAGGCTATTCGCGAATTTTTAATCAGTTGACATAAAAATTAGAAAAACGATGCCTAAAGACCCGAAAAAGCTTTTGCTTATCTTGATGATTGTGGCAATTTTCATCGCATTGGTTGCCTTGGCTGTGGGTATATTCGCTCTCAGCCTGAAAGAATACATCATCGCCGCTGCTATGTTTATTGTGGCAGGATGGCAAGTCGTAAATTTCTTCAAATGGAAAAAACTCATTTAAAGACTGGGATATTCGGCGGGACGTTTAATCCTGTACACATCGGACACCTCGCCCTTGCCAATTATTTATGCGAGTACGAAGATTTGGACGAAGTATGGTTCCTTGTAACTCCGCAAAATCCTTTCAAGAAAAATGTCCACTTGTTGGACGACCGCATTCGGTTGGAAATGGTAGAAGCATCCATTGCCGGCTATCCCCGTTTCCGGGCATCCGATTTTGAGTTCAACTTGCCCCGTCCTTCGTATACTGTGGATACCCTTCGGAAACTTTCTGAAACTTATCTGGACAGAGAATTCGTTTTGATTATCGGAGCAGATAACTGGGCGAAGTTTGACCAGTGGAGGTCGCCGGAAGAAATCCTACGAGCGCATCGGATACTGGTTTATCCACGTCCCGGATATGGATTGCACATCCCAAGTGCTGTGTCCGGACGCGTAAAAGCCGTACAGACACCTTTACTTGAAATCAGTTCCACATTTATCCGTCAAGCCATCGGTGAGGGGAAAGATGTCCGCTATTTTGTGCATCCTGCCGCATATCGTATTATTCAAGAAAAACAACTTTATCAATTGTCATATCCTGTATGAAAACATCCTTTTTATCTGTTTGGACTTTGGCTATCTTTCTGTTGGCAGGCTCATCTGCTCCGGCAGACGCCAAGATATTCAAGAAAAAAAACAAAAAGGCACAAACCGAAAAGGTCGTGAAACCTGCTTCGAAAGATGCTTTGAAACCGTATAATCAGGTTATTACTGACCAGGCGAAAAGCACACATGGATTTATCAGTGTGCACAAAGTGGGGAACAATTATTTTCTGGAAATTCCGGATACGATGTTAGGACGTGAAATCCTTGTGGTGAACCGCATCAGCAAGGCTCCTGCGGCACGTCAGAAATCGCGTGTAGGTTATCCGGGTGATATTATCGGAAGCAAGGTTATCCGCTTCGAGGCAGGACCGGATAAGAATCTGTTTGTGCGCGAATTGTCTTATCGTGAGCGTTCTTCAGAGAAAGAAGGCATGTATCAGTCGGTATTGAACTCCAACATCCAGCCTATCGTGGCAAACTTCAAATTAGAGAGTATCCGCAACGATTCGCTTCATCGGGGGTATGTGTTTAATATTGGCACATATCTGAAAAAAGAAAATCCTCTTTTCACATTTAGTAAAGAAGATAAAGAATATATCGGTTTGCAGGCTTTCAATGCCGATGCTTCGTATGTAGATACCTTGAAAGCTTTTCCGCAGAACCTTGAAATAAGCAATGTCATGACCTATAGCCGTAAAAAGGCGGAAGGAGCGGGCTTTTTAGAAACGGGAAGTACGGATACGCCATTGACTTATGAGGTGAACAGTTCGTTGGTGCTTTTGCCTGAGAAACCGATGAAATCCCGTCTGTTCGATCCGCGCGTCGGTTATTTTACCGTGCGTTATACTGATTTCGATTCGAATCCGCAGGGCATCGAGTACAAACAGCTGATTACCCGTTGGCGCTTGGAACCGAAGGACGAAGCTGCTTACTTGCGTGGAGAATTGGTGGAACCGAAAAAGCCTATTGTCATTTATATCGATCCGGCTACTCCGAAGAAATGGGTCCCCTATCTGATACAAGGTGTGAACGATTGGCAGGTGGCATTCGAGAAAGCCGGGTTCAAGAATGCCATTTATGCGAAAGAGGCTCCAACGGATGATGCTTCGTGGAGCCTGGAAGACGCGCGTCATTCCGCCATTGTCTATAAACCGTCGGATATTCCTAATGCCAGCGGACCGCATATCAACGACCCGCGTACCGGAGAGATTTTAGAAACGCACATTAATTGGTATCATAATGTAATGAGCCTGTTGCGTAATTGGTATATGATTCAGGCGGGAACAATCGATGAAGCTGCCCGTAAAATGCAATTGGATGATGAACTGATGGGGCAGCTCATTCGCTTTGTCTCTTCGCACGAGGTAGGTCATACCCTTGGGCTTCGTCATAACTTCGGGTCTTCGCATACCGTACCGGTAGAAAAGCTGCGTGATAAAGCATGGGTAGAAGCCAACGGACATACTCCTTCTATTATGGATTATGCACGGTTCAATTACGTGGCGCAGCCCGAAGACAGCATTTCACGGAAGGGGATATTCCCCCGTATTGGTATGTATGATAAGTGGGCCATCGAATGGGGATACCGCTGGATGCCTCAATTCAAGACTCCTGAAGCCGAGGTGCCTTATTCCAATCAATCCATCATCGCTAAACTGAACGAAGACGTGCGTTACACTTTCGGTACAGAGTCAGACCCGAACGACCCACGTAATCAGAGCGAAGATTTAGGCGACGATTCGATGTTGGCAAGCGAATACGGCATCAGGAATTTAAAGCGCATCATGCCCCAGATTAAAGCGTGGAGCCACGAACCGAATAAATCCTATGCCGGGGCCGCAGAGATTTATACCCAGGTAGTCAACCAGTTGGCACGATATATGGGGCACGTGGCAAAGAATGTTGCAGGAATTTATTCTACTCCGATTACTGTAGAGCAGACCCATGCCGTAGCGCGTGAGTTTGTGCCGGCCGATATTCAACGCCGGGCTGTAGCGTTTCTGAATGAGCAGCTTTTCACTACACCCGAATGGCTCATCGACCAAGAGCTGATTGCTAAAGCCCGCATTACTCCTGTCAATGCTATTTGTTCGCTTCAGTCAAGCGTGTTGTCACGTTTGCTGAGCAGGAATACGTTCGACAAAATGAGCGAAAACGAAGCGTTAAATGGGTCCAAGGCCTATACAGCCGCTCAACTCTTTGCTGATTTACGACCGGTATTCTGGGACAATCCTATGCGTTCGGACATTTTCCGTCGGAACATTCAGAAGACATACGTGGAAAATCTGATTGGTTTGCTTGATAAGGCACAGGCGGAAGCCGACAAGCGCGCAAACCGCCGTTCGCGTTATTCGGATGCTCCTGCCATTGCCCGCGGAGAGCTTATCGCGTTGGAACGTCTTGTGAAGAGTGCCGCCGGTCAGACTTCGGGTGTTGCCCGGAGCCATTACCAAAACCTTCAAGCGTTGATAGAAGACGCTTTGGATAACAAGTGAGTTTACTCGTTAAAATAAAGACAGATGTAATGTCGTGATGAAACGGATGATTCTGAAAAGCAAAAAACAATGAACGAAAATATTCAACCCAATTCACTTCAAGCTTGGCTATTGGCGGCACGTCCTAAGACATTGACTGCCGCTTCCATTCCCGTCATGGTAGGATGCGCATTGGCAGAAGCACACGGACATTTCCAGACAGTGCCTGCCATTCTCTGTTTTCTGTTCGCTTTCTTGATGCAGATAGACGCGAACTTTATTAATGACTTATACGATTTCTTGAAAGGAAGTGACCGTGAAGACCGTTTAGGTCCTGAACGGGCCTGTGCGCAAGGCTGGATTTCTCCTCAACAGATGAAGCGGGGCATCCTCTTTACCACATTTCTTGCCGGAATATGTGGGCTTGGCCTGCTTTTCTATAGCGGCTGGGAAATGATTCCGGTAGGTATGGCTTGCATCCTTTTTGCGTATCTGTATACCAAACTGGCTTACCAAGGCTGGGGAGACATGCTGGTGTTGGTGTTTTTTGGCTTTGTGCCTGTTGGTTGTACCTATTACGTCATGGCGCATACTTGGAATTTGCCCGTGACCGTTGCGTCGCTTGCCTGTGGCTTGGTAATTGATACGTTATTGATGGTAAATAATTTCCGTGACCGGGAGCAAGACAAGATTAGCGGCAAACGCACGTTGGTTGTCCGTTTCGGGGCCAAAGCCGGACTGGTCGCTTATTTCTTTTTAGGGCTGTTTGCTTGCTGGCTTTGCTTTTATTTCTTTGGACAAGGGGAACTTTACGCCAGTCTTCTCCCCCAGGTTTATTTGCTCCTTCATATCCTGACTACTGCCCGTATGGCCCGTATCGGCAAAGGGAAAGCCTTGAATGTCATTTTGGGCGAGACTTCAAGAAATATGTTTCTTTTCGGCATTCTGCTGTCCGTGGGTCTGTTGCTCTAAGAAATGTCCGGAGGCGGACAACGAATATCATGCTTCTACCCTTTTTTTGTCTTCCCGGAGCGAACGAAGCACCGGGATGGCGACAGGCAGGGCAAAGAGGAACGAACAAAAGTCGGCTGTGGCCTGGCTCATTTCCACTCCTTGTAAGTCAAAGAAATAAGGTAACAGTAAGATGGCAGGTATGAAGAACAATCCCTGGCGTGCCGAGGCAAGCAGTACGGCGCGTACGGGGCGGCGGATGGTTTGAAGCAGCATGTTGCAAAGGATGACCCATGTGCCTAAAGGCAGGGTGATGAGCTGCCAGCGCAGGGCACGTGCGCCGATGGCTATTACTTCGGCATCGTCCTCTCGGAACCACGATACAATTTCGGGCGCATAGATGTAGCCGGCAATGGAGCAGAGGGTAAGGAAAACAACGCCTACCTTGACGCAGAACCAGAATCCTTCGCGTACACGCGAATAGATGCCCGCACCGTAATTGTAGCCGCATACGGGCTGGAATCCTTGCCCGAATCCGATGAGGAAGGAGTTGATGAACATACAGATGCGGCCTACGATGGACATGCCCGCAATGGCTGCGTCGCCATACCGTCCTGCGGCTACATTCAGCAAGATAGCGGCAAGGCTTGCCAGTCCTTGCCGGCAAAGCGAGGGGCTTCCTCCGTAAAGGATTTCGCGGAAATAGGCGAGGCGTGGGGTGAAATTGCGCGGGCGGATGCGGATGTTCTCGCCCCGGCTGTCCATGTAAAGCAGGATGAAGAAGCTGCACACTTGCCCGCAAAGCGTTGCCCAGGCGGCACCGGCAATGCCCATCCCGAACACGAAGATGAAGAGCGGTGCCAGAATGATGTTGAGCACCGTGCCGGCGGTGATGCCCACCATGGCATAAAGGGCGTTTCCTTGAAAACGCATCTGGTTGTTCAGTACTAATGACGATGCCATAAAAGGTGCCCCCAGCAGGATGATGCCCAGATAGGCTTCGGTATAGGGCAGGATGGTAGGGGTGGAGCCTAATCCGATACAGATAGGCGTGAGGTATATCAGCCCGAACGCCGTGATAAGGCACCCGGCAATGAATGCGCTGAAGAACCCTGTAGCTGCCATCTTTTCCGCGCTTTGGTAATCGCGTGCTCCTAACCGTCGTGAAATGAAATTACCAGACCCGTGCCCGAAGAAGAACCCGAAGGCTTGTATGATGGCCATCACCGAGAACGAAATACCTACGGCAGCGGTAGCTTGTGTGTTGATTTTCCCTACGAAATAAGTGTCTATCATGACGTAGAGCGAAGTGACCAGCATGCTGATGATGGTAGGGACGGCCAATGACCCGATAAGCCGGTGTACCGGTTCGGTGGTCATTTGGGTGTATTTGTCTTTGTGTTCGTGTTTCATAAATCGAGATTATGACAATGCGGCATATTTCCGTATAGGGTTTGGACATTCCATGAAAGGCAGGTTGTTTGTGGCTCGCTGCCTATTGTCTAATTTGATTCCCATTGCTTGTTCTCACGTCCCGCAAAGTTACGATATTTTTTTGAAAGTCCGCTCAAAATGGAGGCTATTATTTACCGTTTTTCCTGTGCCGGCAGAAAATGCCGGATTCGTGCGTCAAAGCCTCTTTGCCGGACTTTCCGGCATGCGGACCGCATCCGTTGGAGGGAGCCGGAACGCGCCGGATTGTCAGAAGCTGTTTTGAATTTATCGCCCAAAGCACACACGAAAACGGATACATCAAGCCAAGAAAAACTTTTTGGAGAAATTCAAAACAGCTTCTAAAAGTGAGGATTAAGACACATCCTGTCGATTCGGTCAATACATGTCCCCTGAAAACGAATATATACTTCATCCGCCTTTGAATATATACTTCATCTGCCTTTGAATATATACTTCAGAGGCAAAGTAAGTACTACTGCGTTTTTTATGTGGCCGGATTGGCAAAGGACATCCTAACACAATGTACGGTGTGTCGTTATCATGTTATCTAATAATAGGATTAGGAATATCTTTGATAAAAATAGATTCGATAGTATCTGATATGTTGAGAAGAACATATTTATTATCTCTTATTTTCATTGGTGTCCCGTTAAAAAGGGGCACTAATGATACGGCAACGGTCTTGGCATATCGGAAAAGGAGCAGCGCGGCATCTTCAACAAATACGAACGTGCGGCTGGAAGCCGGAGCCGTAGGAAGAGAACTCACGGTTTCGGGCTGGGGTTGAACTTCGTACGTCAGGTAATCGAAGCGCACAAAGGGAAAATCTTCGTCAACAGCATAGAAGGTGAGTTGACAGAATTTATTATCTATTTACCCTTCATGGCCAAAGGGCCATAGATAACGGGTTGGGTAATATTTTCCTTGATTCGCATAAATTAATAGACTTGTGCTTCTTTTTCTCTGATAAATCCGTATCTTTGTGCGCATTTATGAAAGGAATTAATAATTAAAAGGATAAAAGCAAAAATGGCACAAGAAGACGTTTTCAAGAAATTGGTTTCGCATTGCAAGGAATATGGATTTGTTTTCCCTTCGAGTGAGATATACGACGGACTGGGAGCCGTGTACGACTATGGACAGAATGGTGTGGAACTGAAAAACAACATCAAGCAATACTGGTGGCAGAGCATGGTGCTTCTGCACGAGAACATCGTGGGCATCGACTCGGCAATCTTTATGCACCCCACTATTTGGAAAGCATCGGGGCACGTGGACGCATTCAACGACCCTTTGATTGATAACCGCGACTCGAAGAAACGTTATCGTGCCGATGTCTTGATTGAAGACCAAATCGCGAAATACGACGAGAAGATAAATAAGGAAGTGGCAAAAGCCGCTAAGAAATATGGCGATGCATTCAACGAGCAAGAGTTCCGCTCGACCAATGCACGTGTATTGGAACATCAGGCGAAACGTGACGCGCTGCACGAGCGTTATACGCAGGCGATGAACGCCGGACCGGATTTGAACGAACTTCGTCAGATTATCTTGGATGAAGAAATCGTATGCCCTATTTCAGGCACGAAGAACTGGACCGAAGTGCGCCAGTTCAATCTGATGTTCTCTACCGAAATGGGTTCTACCGCCGATGGTTCGATGAAAGTTTACCTGCGTCCTGAAACGGCTCAAGGTATCTTCGTGAATTACCTGAACGTGCAGAAGACAGGCCGTATGAAAATACCTTTCGGTATCGCTCAAATCGGCAAGGCGTTCCGTAATGAAATTGTGGCGCGCCAGTTTATTTTCCGTATGCGTGAGTTCGAACAGATGGAAATGCAGTTCTTCGTAAAACCTGGAACCGAGCTTGACTGGTTTAAGAAGTGGAAAGAAATCCGCTTGAAATGGCACAAGGCATTGGGCTTCGGCGATGACCACTACCGTTATCACGACCACGAAAAGCTGGCTCATTACGCCAATGCGGCTACCGACATCGAGTTCCTGATGCCGTTCGGATTCAAGGAAGTGGAAGGTATCCATTCACGCACGAACTTCGACTTGAGCCAGCACGAGAAATTCTCGGGCAAGAGCATCAAATATTTCGACCCTGAAATCAACGAATCTTATACTCCGTATGTCATCGAGACCTCTATCGGTGTCGACCGTATGTTCCTGAGCGTGATGAGTGCGTCGTATAAGGAAGAAAAGTTGGAGAACGGCGAGACTCGTGTCGTATTGAAACTTCCTGCAGCCCTGGCTCCGGTGAAACTTGCTATCATGCCGTTGGTTAAGAAAGACGGTCTGCCCGAAAAAGCGCGTGAGATTATGGATGACCTGAAGTTCCATTTCCATTGCCAGTATGATGAAAAAGATTCCATCGGCAAGCGTTATCGCCGTCAAGACGCTATCGGTACGCCGTATTGCGTAACGGTAGACCATCAGACCTTGGAAGACAATTGCGTGACTTTGCGTAACCGCGACACGATGGAACAAGAGCGTGTGGCTATTGCTGACCTGAACGACATCATCGCCGACAAGGTAAGCATCACCAGTCTGTTGAAAACCTTGCAATAATGAACATACGGATGAATAAAAACCATGGTTGGTTAGGAATATTGGGCGTACTGCTGTGTGCCTTTGTTTCGTGTAGCGAAGACACACCGGTAGCCGACCCATACGCCAACTGGGAGGAACGTAATATAGCGTATCTCGACTCCATTGCCTATGTCGCTGCTAATCCTCCGGCAGGGGAACGTTGGTTCCGTTATGAGAATTACAAGATTCAAAACGAGGGAATGGGAACCGACCTGATGTTGTCCAATGCAGATTATGTATATGTGAAGGATCTAACCGAAGCGGATGTCGAGTTAGGCGAGATACCGCTTTCTACCGATACGGTATTGGTGCACTATCGAGGTTGGCTGATAAACGGAAGCGTATTCGACCAAAGCTATAGTGGAGATTGGAACGCGGAAATTCACACACCTGTTTCCTTTGTGGTTTGTGGCGCAGATAGTTATGGAAATTCAACCGGAGTAATAACAGGTTGGGCCACAGCTCTGCTTCACATGCAAGAAGGCGAACATTGGGAAGTCTACATACCCTATCAGTTAGCATACGGAGAGGCGGGATATGGAGACATACGCGGTTATTCCACATTGGCGTTTGATATGCGTCTGGAGAGGGTGATACATCCGAAAGGCCCGGACGACCGAAGCCGGAAAGCTTTGGAATAAAGAATGAAGAATTGGGGCGGTATATAAATAAATGGTTCTTCATTTTTATATATTGGATGAATTCTGCAATAAGTCCATGTAGGGGGCGGGGCTTGCCCGTCCGTAAGCGTCTACGTGAATGCATTCGGGCAGGCAAACCCTGCTCCCTGCAGGTTAACTTTGGCAAGATGCGGAATTCTATATTATTCTTCGAGCAGTTTTACTGCATCTACATATTGAGCGATACCCGCCGCCACTTGCTTGGCCGCTTTCATAGCCAATACCACAGTATGAGGACGGTGGACTACATCACCTCCGGCGAATACGCCTTTGCGGGTAGTCATATCGTAAGGACGGTCTTTTACGATGACATACCCTGTGTCGTCTACCTCGATGCCTGTGGTGGTAGACACAATGCGGTTGGCAGGGCGGGAGCCGATGGCAAGCAACACCCGGTCGAAGGGCAGGTCTTGGATGCCTTCAGGGGTTTCGGCACGGATGCCTTTGACTTTTCCTTCTTCATCTCCCAAAAATTCTTTCGTAGAAGTTTTCCACATAAATTTCACTCCTTCTTTTACCGCTTCTTGATATTCGCTTGGGGTAGCACTCATATCGGCTTCTGTACGATGATAGAGTACCGTAACGCTGGAAGCTCCCATGCGGATGGAGGTACGTGCGGCATCCATTGCTACATTTCCGCATCCGATAACCGCTACCCGGTCACCTTCTTTCAGAGGTACAGCATCGCGGTTGATGACGTTCTGGTTAAAGATGCTTGCCATGTGGAGCAAATAAGAAGACTGGATGATGCCACGGAGTTTGTTGCCCGGCACATCCAATGATTTCGGTAATGCCGTACCTGTACCGATGAAGATGGCGTCGTAACCCTGTTCGAACATTTGATCGACGGTGATGTCTTTTCCTACTAAACAATTCAGTACGAAATTGACTCCTAATGCTTCTATCTTTTTGACTTCCTTGGTCACGACAGCTTTGGGAAGGCGGTATTCGGGAATGCCATACATCAACACGCCGCCTGCTTCGCTTTGGCTTTCGAAAATCGTGACGTTGAATCCTTGGCGCGCCAAATCTCCTGCTACGGTAAGCCCTGCCGGTCCCGAACCGATTACGGCGATTTTTCCACGCGTCTTTTGCGGAAGTTTCTCACGTATCAAGTTCATTTCCGTATCAAAGTCGGCTACAAATCGTTCCAACTTGCCAATTTGAATGCCTTTTCCTTTGGCATAGAGTACGCAATGTCCCTGGCATTGTTTTTCGTGAGGGCATACACGTCCGCAGATGGCGGGTAAGTTGCTTTTCTCATTGATAATGCGCATGGCATCACCCATGTTTCCCATAGAGAGTTGAAGGATAAAGTCGGGAATGTCGTTTTCGATAGGACACCCTTTTTTGCAAGAAGGATTTTTACAGTTCAAGCATCGTTTGGCTTCGTCAATGGCTTCTTTGATGGTATAGCTTTCATTGATTTCGCGAAAGGTTTCTTTTGTTTCGTTTATATAAATAATCTTGTTTTGTAAACTACGGATTGCAAAATTAGATTATTTATTTTGTATATTGCTATATAGTATTTGCAAAACGTGCTTTATTTAACGTTTATTATGCGTTGTAACTAAAAAACGCAGATTTCCGCAGATAAGAATAAATATCTGCGGGAATCTGCGTTAATTTACGTTTCCGAATAAGAAGTATCAGAACAACGGAGAAGGATATTCACCGCTATCTGCCAATGCTTTAAATTTGTCTACTACCCCTTGGCGGTCGGCAGCATAGGTTACGCCGAACCAGCGCGAAGTGGTATCGAGTACCTTTACGGTTGCGGTTTTTGTATTTACTAATTCGTTTACTAACAAAGGAATATAGAATTCGGCTTTCGGCTTGTCGATGTTTTCTTTCAAGAAGTCTTTGAAATATTCTTCCGAGTATTGGAAATAATCGGGCGTGAATCCCCACATATTCATGGAAACAGGGGTATTGTCGGCAATGCCTACCCATTTGCCTTCTTCGTCCTTATACGATACAGTGCCGTCTACACGCATGATTTCGGTACGTTCCACCACGGTGGTCAGGTGGCCTTCCGCGTCAGTAGAACAAATGCCACGTGCTACGGTTCCGCTTTCGCTTAAGGTATTTCCTACGCGGAAACCTACCATTGCATATTGGTTCTTAGCTCCTTCGGGAAGTTCGCTCAGGTATTTTCCGATGACGGCAAAACTGTCTCGTCCGTAGAAGTCATCGGCATTGATTACGGCGAACGGTTCATTGATGACATCTTTACCCATCAATACGGCGTGGTTGGTTCCCCAAGGTTTCACGCGGTCGGCAGGGCAGGTAAATCCTTCCGGAAGTTTGTCGGTAGATTGGAATACCACTTCTACCGGGATGTGATTCTCGTATTTGCTGATGATTTTATCACGGAAATCTTTTTCGAAATCTTTACGGATGACGAATACCAGTTTCCCGAATCCGCCTCGGATGGCATCGTAAATAGAATAATCCATGATTGTCTCCCCATTCGGACCCAGTCCGTCCAGTTGTTTCAGACCTCCGTAACGGCTTCCCATTCCGGCGGCAAGAACAAATAAAGTTGGTTTCATATCGTTTTGTTTTTAGGTTAGTAACTTTGGCAAAGTTAAAGAAATTTCAGCAAGTTGGTGTTATCTAATCCGTCAAAATGCGATGTATTTCGGTTATTTTGCCTATATTCGCATCAATAAAAGCGATTGATTGTCCGTATGAAGAAAAATATCCGCCGGTTGGGGATTATCATAGCATCCCCGTTTATATTATTTGTGCTGGTATGTGTGTTGGTGTATTTGCCTCCCATACAGAATTTCCTGGTACGTACCGCTACCCGGTATGCTTCGGAGGTTACGGGTATGCAGATTTCAATAGGACGTATTTCATTGGGCTTTCCGCTCGACTTGGTGGTGCACCACGCTTTGGTGGTGAATCAGGGCGATACGATTGCCGATGCCGGACGGCTTACCGCGAAGGTGCAACTTTTTCCTTTATTCAAGAAGCAAATAGAATTAGACGGGTTGGAATTGGCGGAGGCACGGGTGAATACGGCCGGGCTTATCGGAGGAATGCAGCTGGAAGGCGAGATTGGGAATCTTTTCATCTCTTCGCATGGAGTGGACTTGAGTCCTGAAACCGCTATTGTCAACCAACTGACCCTGAAAGACACGCATTTGTCGATGTGCCTTGCCGATACGACGGTACAAGATACAACCGCTTCGGAGCCGGTCTATTGGAAATTCCAATTACAGAAAATAGATTTCGAAGATGTCTCTTTTGCCTTGCAAATGCCGTTGGACACGCTTTCCATGGCGGTTTCTGTGAATCGGCTTGCCTTGCGTGGAGGCGATGTGGACTTGCACCGCATGGCTTATTCGGCACGTACTTTCGCGTTGGAAGAAGGCAAGTTTGGTTTCGACTCGGGCTCTCTTCCGCCTTCGGAAGAAGGAATCGACCCTTCACACATCGCTATTACCGATTTCAATCTGAGCATGGATTCTCTATACTATGCCGGCAATGATATCCGGGCATTCATCCGTACTTTTGAGCTGAAAGAGCGTTCGGGGTTGGAAATTACTTCGGGTGAGGGACGTTTGGTGTCGGATGCGCATACCTTGCGTGTTCCTTCACTTCGTATCCAGACCCAAGATTCGGCCTTGGAACTGAATGCTTCGATGGACTGGGACGCGATGGATGCCGATAAGGAAGGAGCTATCCGGGCACGTCTGATGGCGGATATCGGTAAGAATGATTTGCTGAAAGTAGTGACAGGGCTTCCGGTTGAGTTTATACGGGAATATCCTGCGCGTCCGCTTCAGGTGCGTGCCGGAATAGACGGGAGCCTGAACGATTTGCGGCTGACCCAATTGTCGGTGGCTATTCCCGATGCGTTCCGTGCCGAGGCGGACGGGAATCTGGCTTTTGCACTGGATAGCGCAAGGCGGAACGGGACTCTGCATATAGCGATGCAGACCGGGAATATGAGCTTTGTGGAAACGCTTTCGGGCGGAGCCGTGATACCGGAAGGAATGCGGCTGGACGGGCTTGCCTCGCTTAAAGGAAACCGGATAGGCGCGGATATGGAGTTGCGCGAAGGAAAGCGGGGAAAGGTGAAGCTCGTAGCGGATTATGATATGGCGGAAGGCCGCTATCGGGCACAAGTCGATGTGGATACGCTGAACCTGCACGCTTTTCTTCCGGAGGATTCGCTTTACCGGCTCGATGCCACTTTGCGGGCGGAAGGAAAAGGATTTGATTTCTTTTCTCCTCATACGTGGATGAAAGCGGAAGGGGGAGTGTCTTACCTGCGTTACGGGCAACGTTTGTTTTCCGGCCTGGCTCTGGAAGGTGGATTGGCACGTTCTAAGGGAACGGTCTCGCTTTCGGTGGCCGACCATGCCGTTGATGCTTCGCTTCATGTAGACGCTTCGCTTCTTCCAGGTCAGGTTAAGGCAGACTTGGCAGGGCAGGTGAAGCGACTCGACTTGCAAGCCTTGTCATTGGTGGAGAATAAGCTGAATCCTACGTTGCGTATCGAAGCCCATGCACAAACCAATATGAAACAAAACCACTGGGTACGCGTATCGCTGACCGATATTCACTTGGTTACAGAGGAAAACGATTTCCATACGAAAGATTTGCATGCGGGGGTGGAGATGGCTTCCGATTCGCTCCGGAGTTATGTCAATGCGGGCGACCTTACTTTCCTGTTCCGTTCGCCCGATGGAGTGGAACGGCTGGCTTCGGGTGCTACGGCACTGATGGATGAGTTCGACCGGCAATGGAAAGCCAGGAAACTGGACCAGCGTATGTTGAAGCAACTCTTTCCTCGTGCCCAGCTGCGTGTCTTTTCAGGTTCCGACAATCCGATAGCCAATCTTCTGGCTGCAAGTCATCTTCGGTACGACCGCTTTCGGGTGAAGGTTTCTACCTCACCCGAAGAGGGATTGGGAGCCGAAATGCATCTCTATGGTTTGCGTACGGATAGCTTGCGGTTGGATACTATTTTCTTCGATGCGCGTCAGGATACCGCTCGTTTCCTGTTCCATAGCGGCGTGCGGGCACTGGCAAGCAAACGTCAGGAGGCGTTTGGCATCGGCTTGTGGGGAAGCATCGACTCCACGCGTGCGCGCACATACATCAGTTATTTGAACAACAAATACGAAAAGGGGGTTGATTTAGGCCTGGAGGCACGTTTACATCCACAGGGGATTAGTGTACATGTTTCCCCCGATCGTCCCACATTGGTCTATCGGACGTTTCAGGCAAATCCTGATAATTACATTTTCCTGAATGATAACGGACGTATTTATGCCGATTTGCGCTTGGCGGACAGCAGGCATACGGGGTTGGCCTTTTATTCGCCTTCCGACACGTTGAGCGGACAAGACCTGACGCTGGAACTTCACCGGATAAGCATCGGAGAGTTCAGGCGGGTTGTCCCTTATATGCCAGATATAGCAGGACTGATAGATGCCGAAGCCCACTATGTGCAGACGGGCGAGGAGATGCAGCTGGCGGCGGATATCCGGGTGGATAGCTTGGCATACAACCGCCAGCCTTTGGGTGACTGGGGCGTATCGGCGGTTTATCTTCCCCAAGAGGACGGGGCGCACGGCATCAATGGCTATGTGACGATAGACGATACGGAGGTGGTAAGCCTGGACGGAAGTTACGCTTCGGCCACCGGTACGCTCCCCGAACGGTTGAATGCACAAGTCGGGATGCATCATTTCCCTCTGCGCATCGCCAATGTCTTTATTCCGGCCGGACTGGCTACCCTGGAAGGAGACTTGGACGGGCAGGTGGAAGTAAGCGGTTCGCTTTCTTCGCCTCTATTGGCAGGCGAACTGAGTTTAGATAGTACGCGGGTGGGGGTTCCGCAAGCGTCATTGGATTTGCGCCTGGACCATCGCCCTGTGAAAATAAAGAATAACCGGCTGGAATTTGAGCGGTTTGCCATTTATACCGAAGGGGCGACGCCTTTTACGGTAGACGGTTATGTGGATATGGGCAATTTCGAAGCGATGGATGTCAACCTGAACATGATAGCCCGCAACTTCGAGCTGATTAACGCCAAACGCACGAAAGAATCGTTGGTGTACGGCAAATTGTATGTCGACTTCACTTCGGTGGTAAAAGGCTCGCCGGATGCCCTGACGATGCGGGGAAATATGAATATCCTGGGAAACAGTGATTTTACGTATATTCTGAAAGACTCTCCGTTGACGGTGGAAGACCGGTTGAGCGAAACGGTGACCTTTGTGGATTTCCGCGATACAGCGCAGGTGGACCTGAAAGGAATCGAGCCGGTATCGTTAGGCGGGATGGATGTATTGATGACCCTGCATATTGACGAGGCGGTACAGGCACGTGTTGACTTGAATGAGGACGGGAGCAACTATATGCTGTTAGAGGGAGGAGGTGACCTATCCTTCCAATATCAGCCCGACGGGAATATGGTATTGAACGGACGCTATTCCTTGATGAGTGGAGAGATGAAGTACGAAATGCCCATTATCCCCTTGAAGACTTTCCACATCCAAAGCGGAAGTTACATTGAGTGGACGGGCGATTTGATGAATCCCAATCTGAATATCAAGGCATCGGAGCGGGTGCGTGCTTCGGTGGCTTCGGACGATAGCGGCTCGCGCATGGTAAACTTCGATGTGGGCGTAAATCTTACGAACCGGCTGGAGAATCTGGGTTTTGCCTTTACCCTGGAGGCTCCCGCTGACGGAAGCATGCAAAATGAGCTTGCGTCGAAATCGGCAGAGGAAAAGAATAAACTGGCGGTGACCATGCTGGTAACAGGTATGTATATGGCGGAAGGCAATAACGCGGGAGGTGGTTTCGACACCAATAGTATGCTGAATTCCTTCCTTCAGAGCGAAATCAACAAGATAGCCGGAAGTGCCCTGAAGACCATCGATATCAATTTCGGTATGGAAACCACCGAGCAGGAGAGCGGTACCTCGCGCACCGATTATAATTTCCAGTTTGCCAAACGTTTCTGGAACAATCGGTTCCAGGTGGTGATAGGCGGAAAGATTTCTACCGGAAACGACGCCCAGCAACAAGACGAATCATTCATCGACAATATTTCACTGGAGTATCGGTTGGACAATAGCGGCACGCGATATATCAAGATTTTCCACGATAAGAACTACGAAAGTATTCTTGACGGAGAAGTGATAGAGACAGGAGCCGGTATTGTCTTGCGCAAGAAAGTAAGCAAACTGGGCGAACTCTTTATTTTCCGTTCGCGGAAGAAGAACCGTCCGGTGGCGGATGAAGATAAGAGAGAACCTTGATGGATATAGATTAAAAGGTGATGAAGATAATGAAAAAGCGATACGCATATATAGGGCTTGTGTTGGGCATATTGATAGGATTATCCTCGTGTTCCATTACCAAGCATTTGCCCGAGGGGGAAACCCTTTACTTGGGGCTGAAAGACATTACCATCCAGAACGAGGACGAGAGCGATGCGGGGCAGACGGCACTGGATGAAGTGAAAGGAGCCATCAGCATTGCTCCTAACAACGCCATTGTTACCTATCCCAATATCCGTTTCCCCATTCCCTTTGGCTTGTGGGTGTATAACCGTTTCGAACGGTACGAGAAAGGGTTCGGGCGGTGGATATTCCGGAAGCTGGCGGCAGACCCTGTGTATGTGTCGACGGTCAATCCCGATACCCGTGTGAAGGTGGCAAGCAATCTGCTCCGTGATTATGGGTTCTTCGACGGACGTGTCACCTACCGGGTGGACAGTACCAAGAATCCGCGTGCGGTGAAATTGAGTTACGACATCGATATGGGGCGTCCGTATTACATTGACACCTTGCTTTATGAAGGTTTCGCGCCTCTGACCGACAGCTTGATTCATGCCCATCTGGATGAGAAGCTGGTGCGGAGCGGTGAACTTTTCAATGTCAATACGCTCAATGAGGAACGCCAGCGGGTCATCAGTCTTTTGCGGGATAACGGATATTATTATGCCCGTAATGATTTTATTACGTTTCTGGCCGATACCCTGATGCGTCCCGGCTATGTCACGTTGAAACTGGTTCCGGAAGTGAACTTGCCTGAAGAGGCATTGAAGCGTTACCGGCTGGGAAATACATCGGTCTATCTTACCGGATATAACGGGGAACTCCCGACCGACTCGTTGAGGCTGCGCGACTTTGCGGTGCATTATGCCGGAGAGAAGCCCGGACTGCGTTTCGATGTGTTGCGCAAGCGTTTCATTTACCAGAAAGGGGAGATGTATTCGCAAACCCGACAGAATTATACGCAGGAGGCTCTTTCGCGTTTAGGTGTATTTAAGTTCAACGAAATACAATACCTGCCTCGTCCCGGCAGTGATACGCTGGATGTTCGGGTCAATGCCATGTTTGACCTTCCTTACGATAGTGAACTGGAACTGAATGTCACGACAAAAAGTACGAAACAGACCGGACCGGGAGCCATCTTCAAACTTTCGAAACGGAACTTCCGGCGTATGGGGGCTTCGCTTAACCTGGAGCTGAAAGGTTCGTATGAATGGCAGACCAGTTCGACGGTAGACGGAGACGAATCGGTGATGAACTCGTATGAACTGGGTGCGGCACTTTCGTTGGACTTCCCGCGCATTGTCTTGCCGTGGGTGCGCAACCGGATTGACCCGTTCCGTTTCCCTTCGGAGACGCATTTCCGTATTTATGCCGAGCAGGTGAACCGGGCACGTTATTTCAAGATGTTGTCTTTCGGAGGAAGTGTGTCGTATAGTTTCCGCAAATCGAGGAGCCTGAAACATACCGTTACGCCGATTCATCTTGCTTTCAATCATTTGCAGCATCGCACGGCAACGTTCGATTCCATTGCTTTGGCGAATCCCATGCTTTTCCATAGTTTGGACGACCAGTTCATTCCTTCCGTATCGTATACCTTTACTTATGATGACTCATGGCGTAAGCGCCGGTTGCGTTTGTGGTGGGAAACTTCGTTCACTTCGGCCGGAAATGTTACTTCTGCCATTTACGCCGCTTTCGGGAGAAGTTTTAAGGAAAAAGAAAAGAAATTCTTGGGCACGCCTTTCGCCCAGTTCCTGAAATTCTCGACTGAGATACGCCCGTTGTATTATATCAATGAAAAGCAACAACTGGCGGCACGCCTGATGGCTGGTGTGATTTGGTCGTATGGCAATAAGACCATTGCGCCTTATAGCGAACAGTTTTACGTGGGTGGTGCAAACAGCATCCGTGCCTTTACGGTGCGCTCCATTGGTCCGGGACGTTTCCATCCGGCCGGTAACTCCGTTTATTCGTATGTAGACGAGACAGGCGACATTAAACTGGAAGCGAACCTGGAATACCGTTTTCGTCTGTTATCGAACATGTTTGGAGGCAACTTGAACGGAGCGGTATTTTTGGACGCGGGCAATGTATGGCTGATGCGGGAGGATGCCGCCCGTGCGGGTGCCAAGTTTACTTTCAAGAAGTTTTTCGACAATATCGCTTTAGGTACAGGCATCGGTATCCGTTATGACTTGTCTTTCCTGATTCTCCGCTTGGATTGGGGAATTGCCTTGCACGTGCCTTACGAGACCGGACGTCCGGGTTATTACAACATTCCTCGTTTCAAGGATGGACAAGGGCTGCATTTCGCCATCGGTTATCCGTTCTGATACATAAAATAGGTATTGGGACAATAGCTGATGATGAAATGCATAACCGGATGCATCCGGAGCTAATCGTGCTGCTTGTTTTTGCGTGACGGTAGTTTCACGTAGTTTTAATGCGCTGAAACTTTAGTTTCAATGCATTAAAACTGTAGTTTCAGTGTGCTAAAACTATTGAAACAACCCGTTGGCTTTTTCGCTCCATGGGTATGAAGTCATTTCCGCATTTTCTCTTTGTATTCGGTGGGTGTCATGCCGAAACGTTGTTTGAAGCATTTGCTGAAGTAACGGGGGTCGTTGATGCCTACCATATAGGTTATTTGTGTCATGTTGAATTCGCCTGTTTCGATGAGTTGTGCGGCACGTTTTACGCGCATTTCCTTGATGAACTCGATGGGGGAGAAGCCTGTGAGCGATTTCAGTTTCTTGAAGAATACCGACCGGCTTACCGACATTTCACGTACCAGGTCGTCCACTATCAAGTCGCCGTTATCCAGATTCTTCTCCATGAATTCGGTCAAATGGTCGATGAAGAGCTTGTCTTGTTTCGACATGGTGTTTTGCACTTCTTTTTCCACCTTTGCTTCTTCTTCGGTCACTTCGTTATTGATGTCCATCAGGTGTTCGCAATAGAAACGGCGCAAGCGTTGGCGGCGTGCCAGCAGATTGTTTACGCGCGCTTGCAGGTAGGTGGCACTGAAGGGTTTGGTAATGTAACTGTCCACGCCCAGTTCCATGCTTTGCAGCTTGCTGTCCATATCGGTTTTGGCGGTGAGCAATACGATGGGGATGTGGCTGGTGGCTACATCGCTTCTTAGTTCCTTGGTCAGCGTGATGCCATCTGTTTGGGGCATCATGATGTCGCTGATGATAATGTCGGGCATATATTTCCGGGCTTTGTCGATACCTTCTGTCCCGTCGGACGCTTCAATGATTTGGAATTGTTCTTTGAAGATGGTACGTAGGAAAGCGCGCAGTTCTAAGTTGTCTTCTACCAGCAGCATGACTTTCCGGTCGGTCTCTGTAGCCGTTTCGGGTTCCGTTTCTGTAGGGGAGTCGTTTGTCTCTACATTATCCGATACGATAAATTCCACCTCTTCGCCGAAGTGTTCTTTCCCTTTCCGGAACGCTACGGTGAAACAGCTTCCTTCTCCTTCTTTGCTGTCCACTTGGATGGAGGCGTGGTGTAAGTCTGCCAGTTCTTTTACCAACGAAAGCCCGATACCCGTGCTGACTTTTCCTGTCAGATGCCGGTCTATCAGTGTTTCGAAGCGCACGAAGAGCGATTTCTTCATGTTTTCAGGGATGCCGATGCCTTGGTCTTGCACGCCTATCGCTACGGTATCTTCGTTTTCGTGGATAAAGACTTTGATGGTTTTTTCTGCAGGCGTGTATTTAAAGGCGTTTGAAAGTAAGTTGAAGATGATTTTTTCAGTCTTGTCTTTATCTATCCATAGTTTGAGCGAGGAGCGTTCGCTTTCGAAAATAAAGTCGATATGATTCGATTCGGCAAGCGACTCGAAGTTCTCCATGATGTTTTGTACGAAGGGGACAATATCCGTCTGCTCTACACAAAGTTTCATCTTACGGTTCTGGATTTTGCGGAAATCCAGTATCTGGTTTACCAGGCGCAGCATTCGGTGGGTGTTGCGTGCTACGGTTTGTAGCTGTTCTCTGACCTCATGGGTCAAGTCATCCCGTTTCAGTATATATTCCAAGGGGCCTTCTATCAGTGTGAGCGGTGTGCGCAGTTCGTGTGAGATATTGGTGAAAAAGCGTAGTTTGATGTCGGTCACTTGTTGTTCTACCGATACTTCATGTTTCAGGCGATAGATGACGAACAATGTCCATGCTCCTCCCAAAAGTACCGCTATGAAGGCTATGGCATAGAGCAAATAGGCAAGCGGTGTTTCCCAAAATGCGGGTTTTACGGTGATAGGAAGCATCCGTTCGTTTTCTGCCCATACGCCTGCGCCATTTGTAGAACGGATGCGGAAGATGTATTCGCCTTGCGGCAGGTTGGTGTAGGTGGCGGTGCGTTGTTCGTTTACATAATTCCATTCTTCATCGAATCCTTCCAGTAATAGTCCGTTAAAAATTCACCATATCGGCTAAGCGGCTTCTGCCACAAAGCCA
>URCM01000045.1 GCA_900546355.1 uncultured Bacteroides sp. | reverse complement strand
GTGTTCAATATAAAGGATTAACGGATTTTTCGCAATCCATTTCTGATTGACTATAATAGAGGTCTACCATTCTATAAATTTACCACGGGCACGGCGTTCTTCCAATATTTCCGCCAAATGTTTGTTTTTGGAAGAAGCGATAAACTTACGCCCGAAAATATTCGGGATAGCGACACCTACCGAAATACAGAGGATTATCAATCCCGAGTTGACTCCACTCTCAATGGCTTTCATCAGCGGAGTGACTCCCTCAAGATTCTGCACATTCATATTAATCAATCCGAAAAGCATACGATACATCAGTACTCCCGGAATCATCGGGATAACCGAAGGAATGGTCAGCACATGATTGGGAACATGAAACCAATGAACGGCTTTTACGGCTATCAGACTAACGAGCAACGCTCCACTAAACGAACCGACCACCAATCCCATATCGAGACCGATGTTATCAGTGCTTGGACCCAAATTGACAAAGTTACGTGTGCAAACCGCCAAGATGCCACCTATGGCAACTACCCAAAGCAAACGACGCTGGATATTGAATATCATTGAGAAGCCCATCGCCGAAATAGCCGCGGCAAGCGCGTATTCCCAATAAGCATGATGAGGCACCATGCTAATGGTAGGGAAGAAATTCTCGATGGCACACAACTTAACCGCAAAAGCTATACCAAACGCCATTGCTCCCATCATAATCAAGGTATTGACCGCACGCACGACACCTACCTGAATGAAATTGTCGAACATATCATCGACAAAATTAATCAAAGGAACACCCGGCACTATAAACAAGGCACACGCCAGCAAAGGATGCCACGGCGTATCGGTCCACTCGGCCGGGAGGAACATGGTCGCCCACGCTATCATGGTAGCAATGAAAGCCGAAATAGCTATACCCATATAAGGATTCAACCCTGAACCGTTGCACTTCTGACGTACCCGCATACCGATAATAGCAGCTATGGAAGCATACAGGAAAGCCATCCAGTCACATCCGAACTGAACACAGAATCCGCCACAAGCAAAGCCAGCGCCGACAGCCGTCTGCAGAGGTGTATAATTCCGCTTTTCCGTACGGATTTTTTCCAATTCTTCTTCGTACCGGTCAAGCGAATAATCGTTCTCTATCGCCCGCCACGACAACTTACTTACCGCCGATATAGCCGTCATGTTCACACCATGCCCATTGATGCGCTGGAATTTGGTAAAAGAAAAATTCTCGTCACTCACATTCACCATCAGCATATTAAAACCGATGTTGATGTGCAGCTTCTCTTCCGGAATACCTAAATAAGCAGCCGTCCGTTTCATGTTGCGCATAATCCGGTTGGTATCAGCCAAACTTTCCACCAAAAGTTCCCCCGTACGGAGCAAAAGGTCTACCCGACGATGCAACATCTGGTCGTGGGCTTTCACAGTTGTTTCTAAATGTTCCTCTATTTTCATTTTGTCGTAATTTAGTTTCGGTCGCAAAGGTAGGAAAAATATTGCGAGTAAACGCCATCCAAGTGTAGAGAAATTCCACAATTCAAGCCCAAATTCCCCATAATGCTAAATTACTTGAATGATTCAGGCATCTGATTCTCAATTTATAAAAAAATATCGTATCTTTGGCACAAGTATTGCATACCATTTACGGCATCTAACCCATAAATTGAGAACTTGTATGAGACGTTTTTTAACAAAAAAAGATTTGAAACTGAAAAAGAAACAAACTATCTATGCCATAACCGGCATTATCGTGATTATCGGGATATATTGGTTTCTGACCCGTGAAAAAACAACGGAACCGGAAGCCCCCATCGTCAGCGTAGAACCTGCGCAACAACAAGATGTGGAGATTTATGGCGAATATGTAGGCCGCATCCGTGCCCAGCAATTTGTAGAGGTACGCGCACGCGTGGAAGGTTTTCTGGAGCAAATGCTTTTCGAAGAAGGAACACAAGTAAAGCGTAACCAAGTATTGTTCATTATCAACCAAGCCCAATATCAAGCCAAAGTAGATAAAGCGCGCGCCCAATTGAAAAAAGACGAAGCTACAGCCCGCAAGGCAGAACGCGACTTAAACCGTATCCGCCCGCTATACGAGCAACGGGCTGCCAGCCAGCTGGACTTAGATAACGCTACAGCAGCTTACGAAACAGCCATAGCCAGCGTAGGGATGAGCAAAGCCGACTTAGACCAAGCGGAACAGGAATTAAGCTACACGGTAGTGCGCTCGCCGATAGCCGGACAAATCAGTGAACGTCATGTCGACCTCGGTACCTTAGTAGGTACATCAGGGAAATCCCTGCTTGCCACTATCGTAAAAAGCGACACGGTATTGGTAGACTTCAGTATGACTGCACTTGACTACCTGAAAAGCAAAGAACGCAACATCATTATCGGGCAAAAGGACTCAACACGCTCTTGGCAACCGACCGTCACCATCACCCTTCCAGACAATAGCGTATATCCTTACAAAGGACTGGTAGACTTTGCCGAGCCGCAGGTAGATCCTAAAACCGGCACCTTCTCCGTACGCGCCGAAATGAGTAATCCCGAACATGTCTTATTGCCAGGGCAATTCACCAAAGTCAAATTACTGCTTGACGTACGCGAAAATGCTACGGTAGTACCCCAGAAAGCATTGATAATCGAAAAAGGAGGCGCTTACATTTATGTGATGCGCAAAGACTCTACCGCTGAAAAACGTTTTATCGAATTAGGCCCTGAGTTCGGGAACAATACCGTAGTAGAACGCGGGCTGACGCCAGGAGAAAACATCGTGATAGAAGGTTATCACAAACTGAGTCCGGGCGTCAAGATGCGTGTAGGCACAGCCCCTCAGACCAAAGAAAAAAAGGACGAATAAACCGACAATCATCTAAACATAGCAATCCATGAAAGTGAGTTTCTTTATCGATCGGCCTGTATTTTCGATCGTCATCTCTATATTGATAGTCATCATCGGCATCATCGGACTGACCATGTTGCCTATCGACCAATACCCGCAAATCACACCGCCCGTCGTGAAAATCAGCGCTTCTTACCCAGGTGCTTCCGCACTGACCGTATCACAAGCCGTAGCTACTCCTATCGAGCAGGAGCTGAACGGTACGCCGGGAATGCTTTATATGGAATCGAACAGTTCCAATTCTGGAGGTTTCTCCGCTACTGTCACATTCGATATCTCATCCGACCCGGACCTGGCCGCCGTCGAAATACAAAACCGCATCAAACTTGCCGAATCGCGGTTGCCAGCCGAAGTAGTACAAAACGGTATCGAGATAGAAAAGCAGGCAGCCAGCCAGCTCATGACGATTTGTCTTACTTCGAACGACCCTAAGTTCGATGAAATTTATCTGAGCAACTTTGCGACTCTGAATGTGCTCGACTTGCTCCGCCGTATCCCCGGAGTAGGCCGTGTATCCAACATCGGTAGCCGCTATTATGCCATGCAAATCTGGCTCGACCCTGCCCGGCTTGCCAATTTCGGACTGACCGTAAAAGACGTGCAAGACGCACTGAAAGACCAAAACCGTGAATCAGCAGCAGGCGTATTAGGACAACAGCCTGTGACAGGACTTGATTTCACCATTCCAATCACCGCGCAAGGCCGCTTGTCGAGCGCGGCACAATTCGAAGAAATCGTATTACGCGCCAACCCCGACGGCTCGCTTATCCGGATGCGTGATGTAGCCCGTGTATCGCTCGAAGCGCAATCCTACAATACCGAAAGTGGAATAAACGGAGGCAATGCGGCCGTATTGGGTGTATATATGCTTCCGGGAGCCAACGCGATGGAAGTGGCAGAACGAGTAAAGGCACAAATGGATGAAATCAGTAAAAACTTTCCGGAAGGGATGAAATACGAAGTGCCTTTCGATATGACAACTTATATATCCGAGTCAATCCATGAAGTGTATAAAACGCTGTTCGAAGCCTTATTCTTGGTGATTGTCGTCGTATTCCTCTCCTTACAGAGTTGGCGCGCCACACTGATACCGACCATTGCCGTACCGATTTCTTTGATTGGTACTTTCGGCTTCATGCTTATCTTCGGGTTCTCGCTGAATATCCTGACACTATTGGGATTGGTACTTGCCATCGGTCTGGTAGTAGACGATGCCATCGTTGTAGTAGAAAATGTAGAACGCATCATGGAAGAAGAGCGTCTCAGCCCTTATGAAGCCACTAAAAAAGCAATGGACGGACTGACTGGCGCCTTGATTGCCACATCATTGGTCCTGGCGGCAGTATTCGTTCCCGTAAGCTTCCTTTCCGGCATCTCAGGACAGTTATACCGTCAGTTCAGCATTACCATTGCCGTATCCGTATTGCTCTCTACCGTAGTAGCACTCACGCTTAGCCCGGTTATGTGCTCATTGATCCTGCGTCCGCAAGACCCGAACAAGCCAAAGAACCGTGTGTTCCGCACCATCAACAAATGGCTTGATTTAGGCAACCACAAATACGTAAGCGGCATCAGCCGGATTATCAAGCACCCTAAACGGGTTACTGCAGGATTTGGTATGGTCATCGTCTTCATTTTCGTATTATACCGACTGATTCCTACCAGCTTTCTTCCGACCGAGGACCAAGGATATTTTACCGTAGAACTGGAAATGCCAGAAGGAACGACCTTAGAACGTACGCGTGAAGTGACCAACCGAGCCATTGCTTACCTCATGCAAGACCCTGCTGTAGAATATGTACAGAACGTTACCGGAACCAGTCCACGTGTCGGCACCAGCCAAGCACGAAGCACACTTACCGTCATATTAAAAGGCTGGAAAGAACGCGACAACACAACGATAGAACAAATTATGACGGACGTGCAAAACGAATTCAAGCAATACCCCGAATGCAAAGTCTACCTCTCTACCCCACCTGTCATTCCCGGCCTGGGAACTTCTGGAGGTTTCGAGATGCAGCTGGAAGCACGTGGGGATGCGACCTACGACAACTTAGTGCAAGCCGCCGATACGTTAATGTATTACGCTTCGCAACGGAAAGAACTGAGCGGACTTTCATCATCGCTTCAAGCGGAAATCCCTCAACTCTATTTCGACGTAGACCGAGACAAAGTGAAACTATCCGGCGTGCCGATGGCAGATGTTTTCACCACGATGAAAGCCTATACGGGTTCGCTTTATGTAAACGACTTCAATATGTTTAACCGTATCTACCGTGTATACATCCAAGCGGAAGCCCCCTACCGCGAACACCGCGACAACATCAACCTGTTCTTCGTACGCGGAAGTTCGGGCAATATGATTCCGCTGACCGCCCTCGGAAATACCGAATACACGACCGGCCCCGGAAGCATCAAGCGCTTTAACATGTTCAACACCGCTATCATCCGCGGTACAGCGGCCCACGGTTATAGTTCCGGCCAGGCAATGGAATTGATAGAACAATTGGCGCACGACCATCTGCCCGACAATATCGGTGTAGAATGGAGCGGACTTTCATATCAGGAAAAACAAGCGGGCGGACAAACCGGCATGATTCTGACGCTGGTGTTCCTCTTCGTATTCCTCTTCCTGGCCGCATTATACGAAAGTTGGAGCGTGCCCATCGCCGTCTTGCTTTCATTGCCCGTAGCGGCATTGGGAGCCTATGCGGGAGTTGCCTTATGTGGACTAGAAAATGACACCTATTTCCAAATCGGGTTGGTAATGCTGGTGGGATTGGCAGCCAAAAACGCCATCCTGATTGTAGAATTCGCCAAAGACGAAGTAGATGCGGGTAAAGATGTGATAGAAGCGGCCTTGCATGCTGCCCACTTGCGTTTCCGTCCTATCTTGATGACCTCATTGGCATTTATCTTAGGCATGGTGCCTTTAGTGCTTGCCAGCGGACCGGGCTCTGCCAGCCGTCAAGCTATCGGTACAGGCGTCTTCTTCGGCATGATTGTGGCTGTAACGGTAGGTATCTTCCTGGTACCGTTCTTCTTTGTCATGATCTACAAGGCGAAAAACAAAATGAAAACGAACCATTCTAAATAATCATACAGCAACATGAAACTGAATCTGACATATCGTATGCTTTCTATCCTGCTGGCAGCTACACTTCTGGGAAGCTGTCAGATAGGAAAACGCTACACACGCCCGGAACTGAACTTGCCGGACACCCTCGACAGCCTCAGCGTGGACACCATGTCCATCGGCGACTATCCGTGGGAAGAGGTGTACACCGATACCACCCTGCAGGCACTGATTCGAAAAACACTGGCCTACAACAAAGACATGCAGATAGCTGCGGCACGGGTAAAAGAACTGGCAGCCCGCAAACGCATCCAAATAGGCAACATGCTGCCACAAGTGGGACTACGCATCTATGCCGAACGCGAAAGGGAAAACTATGGAGGCGACAACTATTCGCAGGACGACCAGTTCGACCTGAAAGGAACGGTGAACTGGGAAATCGACCTCTGGGGCAAGCTCCGTTGGGCAAAAGATAAAAGCGTGGCCGACTTCCTTGGTTCAATAGAAAACCAGCGCGCGCTGAAAATGAGCCTGGTAGCCGAAGTGGCACAATCATACTTTGAACTGGTAGCCCTCGACAACGAATTGGCAATCGTACGCCAAACGGTTGACGCCCGCCGCGAAAGCCTCCACCTGGCACGCATCCGCTACGAAGGAGGACTGACTTCCGAAACCGCTTTCCGCCAGGCACAAGTGGAGTTGGCACGTACCTCTACACTGGTACCCGACCTGGAACGCCAAATTACCTTAAAGGAAAACGACATCGCCTTCCTTACCGGTGACTATCCGCATCACATCAGACGCACGGCACTGCCTGAAGATGTACTGCTTCCCATCAGCCTTCCGGTAGGATTGCCCTCTACCCTGCTTGAGCGGCGTCCAGATGTACGGCAGGCCGAACAGGCACTGATAGCCGCTAACGCCGAAGTAGGCATCGCGTTTACCAGCCTTTTCCCCAGCCTGACCCTAAACGCCAGCTATGGTGGAGAAAGCGACCTGCTCAGCGAATTATTGGAATCGCCCTGGTACCTGCTCAGCGCCAACCTGCTGCAACCAGTCTTCAGCTGGGGGAAAAACCGTGCACGCCTGAAAGCGGAGAAAGCCGCCCTGGAAGGGGCAACCCATGCCTACGAAAAGGTGGTGCTCAACGCTTTTAAAGAAGCCTACAATGCCATTGCCGACTTCAACAAGAGCAAGGAAATCTATGAAACCCGCCTCCGTTTGGAACAGGCGTCAAGAAGCACACTCGACCTTGCCCAACTACAATACATCAACGGAGTCATCGGCTACATGGACCTTTTAGACGCGCAGCGTGGTTATCTCGATGCCCAAATCGGATTAAGCAATGCCGTCCGCGACAAACAAATAACCATCGTGCATCTGTATAAGGCATTGGGTGGAGGATGGAAAGAGTAAGCCTATCTCCCCCCGGTTAAAACAGCGCACAAAAAAAGACACGAAGACACAGAGAAAAAAACCTTCCAAAAGGAACCCTGTATCTTCGTGTCTCCGCGTTTTCACTCATTTCTCATACATAAAGGTGTATCAATAACCGGTTCAGCCACTTCCATTTTATCCGGAACCAGCGGCGGGTGCTTAATTGCTTCCCGCCAAAACGAAGGATGAAATCACGGTAAGCATATCGCTTGAAAGGAACGCCCGCCTCGATGAATTCAAAATGCCGGAACCCCTGTTCGCGGGCGTAAACCATAGCATCCCATACCGCCAGTATCCCCGGATAAAGCAACGGATAACTTTTGCGCATCCCCGCGGAAAAAAGCAAATAAGCGGTATCTTGCGAGAACAAGCAGACAGACCCGCCGATAATCTTGTCCTTATAACGAATCACAAACACCTGCCCCATTTTCCGGTATGACGGATGTTCCAACAATGAAATAAAAAAACGGAGATCGGGAAGATAACGATGAATCTTGGAAGCATAATATTTCCGGAGCATCCCGAAAAAAGATTCCAGGTCAGCACGATTGCGCACCACATCCATTACCGCACCATTTTTCAACCCACGCGCTATCTGACGTTTACGAGACGCACTAATCCATTTGTCTAAAACGGCATGATGGATAGAATTGCGCACCCGAAGCCAACGCACAGGGAAAAAACCACACTTCCGGAAATAACGATACCCAAAAAGAGGATGCTCCAGGTTACGGAACTCCAAGAAGAAAGATTCCGTCTGGAAACGTATTGTAAAATAAGAAAGGAATTTGCTGAAGATAATTTCATCCTTCACCGACGCATGAAAATACTCTCCCGTCCCATACACATAGGTCTTCCGCCAAAACCCGGTAAGGCGTAAATTGCGGCGGGTGATGCAAAGCAATTTCCCTACCGCTTTCCCGTCTTCCCACGCTACCAACAAAACGGGACGGAAACCGGGAGTTTGCTCCAACACCTGAAACAATTCGGTAGAATGAAAGACATTGATCCCCGGAAGGACCGGAATGTCTTCCGAATGCTCGTATATACTCACTCGGATAGCCATAACGCCGCAAAGATAATGAATACAAATGAAACTTCTCCTGCCGAACGGAACAAAATGCGATTTCAAGCGCGTAATTCATTACATCCGCCCCAAAAGAGCGATTTTTTATACAACACGCTTGCCGAAAGGCGTAAGAGCCAGCGCAGCCAGCTTGAAATGCTGCCTCCCGAAAGGGATGCCGATAACCGTGATGCAAAGCAAGACACCCAGCCCTACGTGGGTCAAGGCAATCCATACGCCTCCGCATAATATCCATACCAGATTCATGATAATGGTAAGGCATCCTCCGGTAGAGGGCGTGGTCTCCACCGTGCACCCGAACGGACACAGCCCCAGCATCGCCAGCTTAATGGTCTGCACCCCGAAGGGAATGCCGATAATGGTAATCATCAGCACCAGGCTCGACACAAGATATTCCAGGCAAACCAGCCAGCCGCCCAAGACAATCCATAATATATTCAGCAATACGTTCATAAATCATATCATTCAATTCCGTTCCTGCGGAGGATATCCAGCAACTCGGCATCCGTGATGTTCTCACGGTCTGCCTTATCGTATATGGCAATCAATTTTATGATTAAGGTTACAAAGATAAGGAAAACGCCGGATTACCCAAATGCTTTCGGGCAAAAACGCTTACGATTTATGAAAAGCCGAATCGGGCAGGATGGTCATACGCTTCAATTCATCCAGCGTCCCGTTGAAGACGTTCAGATCCACCTGCTCACGGATGCCGGGCAATGTGCCTCCATCGGTATGTTGCCAGAACTTCCATTCACCCTCATAGCGCACCGAATCCACGTAATAATGGGCTATCCAATAAGGATACGTATCAAATATCGAATCGTTCAGGTAACGTTCCTTGAACTTATACGAAGCATAAAGAATGGGCTTTACGTGATAATGCCGCTCTATCAGGCGAAGCCACGTCTTCACCCCTTTCCGAAGCTCCCTTTCGTCATCGCCCACCTTCTCAATATCGAGCACCGGAGGGAGGTCGCCCGGTTCGAGTTTGACCGAACGGATAAAGAACGCCGCCTGGCGCGCCGCGTCGGTCTTGGGATTGAAGAAATGATACGCCCCGCGGATAAACCCATGCCGGCGTGCAAGGTCGAAATTACGCGTGAAAGTAGTGTCGCTGAAATCTCCTCCTTCCGAGGCTTTCATAAAGACGAAACGGACGGGGAACGGAGCGTCCTGGGTCTTCCGGAGCTCTTCCCAGTCGATGTCCCCCTGGTGATGGGAAATATCGAACCCGTGGATGGAATACCCTGCCGGAAGGCATACGCCGTACGCTTTCGTGCCATAGCAAGGCTTCCAGCGATAGGCATACGGACGGATGAAGAAATAATAGAAACCGATAACGAACAAGGCGGCTATGCCCCCCATCGCCACATACCGCATCCAGCCCGGCATGTCCCAGACGCGTTTCTTCCCGCGCCTGCCTTTCTTTCCCGTGGGCTTTCTCTTCCTGCCAGCCCCACTTGTACGCCGTGGCGAAGAAGGCTTCTTCCCCCTTCCCGAAGAACTCCGGCGCGGCTTGTTTACAGGTGTCAAGGGCGATTCTTGTGCCATAATTATCGTATCGGTTAATAATCTTTTATTCAAAGAAATGTCATTTCAGGCAATGGATTCCACTTGCCCGAAATGACATTCATATCCACAAAGTCACCGAACCATTATCCGGTTACTTTTGGTGTTCCAGTTGCAACGTCTTGGTAGGCTGGTCGCATACTTCCGTCGGGCCGAAGTACTGAATCGGGCCCGGATAAACGTATGCGGTTTCTTTTGCCCACGTGTCACGCACGGCGGCGAATGCCTTGAACGGTGCCCCATCCAGTTTTACCAACGCTTTCTGGATAACCGGTTTCATTTCCCCGTGACGGCGTTCCATGTTCATCATCATCGTGATGGGCACACCGCCCGCAATCCATTCTTCTGCAGGAGCGGTCAGGTTGCGTACCGATGACATATAGCCAGTCTTTCCGTTTGCCATCAATACGGCTGCGGTATAACCCAACGAATAGCAATAGTCCGCATCGAAGTTCGACGGAGCGGCGCAACGTCCTTCGTATCCGAAGAAGTGGTGTTGTGCCGCGAATTTTCCTGTAAACTTGCCTTCCTCCTTCCATGCGGCCAGCTTCTTGCCTACCATTTCCGACAACAGCTTTTCGGTCTCGATGAGCGACACCTGTACGTTTCCGTGCGGGTCGCGGTCCAGTGTCAGCTGGCGAGCCACGCCTTCGGGCAGAGAAGCGTAAACGCCGGCGTTTTCTTCCGACAGGTTACCGATGATGTATTCGCGTTGCTTGTTAGGCTCGATAGCGGCATATTCTTCGGCATGTACAGCCAGGAAATCGTTCAGTTCCGCAATCAGCTTCTTCATAGCCGGGATGAACTCAATCAGGCCTTCCGGAACCAATACCGTACCGAAGTTGTTGCCTTCAGCGGCACGTGCGGCTACCGCATTGGCGATATAAGTCACGATATCGTCCAGCGACATGTTCTTGGCTTCTACTTCTTCCGAAATCAGGCAGATGTTCGGCTGGGTCTGCAAAGCGCATTCCAACGCGATGTGCGAAGCCGAACGTCCCATCAGCTTGATGAAGTGCCAGTACTTGCGCGCCGAGTTGCAATCGCGCTCGATGTTACCGATTATTTCCGAGTAAGTCTTGCAAGCGGTGTCGAAGCCGAACGAAGTCTCAATCATTTCGTTCTTCAAGTCACCGTCGATGGTCTTCGGGCAACCGATTACCTGGATGCCGTAGTTCTTGGCGGCATAATATTCGGCCAATACGCAAGCGTTAGTATTCGAGTCGTCACCGCCGATAATGACCAGCGCCTTGATGCCCAGCTCTTTTAATATTTCATATCCTTTTTCGAACTGGTCTTCTTTCTCCAGTTTCGTACGTCCCGAACCGATGATGTCGAAGCCGCCCGTGTTGCGGTATTCGTCGATGATATCAGCGGTCAGTTCCATATACTTGTGGTCAACCAGTCCGCCGGGACCCAGGATAAACCCATACAGCTTGTTGGCAGGATTCATCTTCTTGATACCGTCGAACAAGCCCGAAATCACATTGTGTCCGCCCGGAGCCTGGCCGCCCGAAAGAATAACGCCCACGTTCATCGGGGCATATTCCTTAGTTTCTCCCGGCTCGAACTTCAGCAACGGCATGCCGTATGTGTTCGGGAACAATTTCTTGATTTCTTCCTGGTCGGCTACTGACTGAGTAGGTTCTCCTTCCACTACCTTTACGCCGCCTTTCAATGCCTTAGGCAATTTGGGCTGATAAGCGGCTCTCGCAATTTGTAATGCACTTTTCGTCATAATTGTTTTATTTTAAAAAGGTGTATATCGTTTCACGTCTTTTCTTTCTCGCAAATTTCGTTTTTTTTTTTGGAATCTCAAAAAGGTCTGCCATAAAAAATCATACAAAACAGATTTTAAAAGTTTTTTTCGCAAGCAAAAGCGGTTATTCCAACCAAAATCCTTATCTTTACCCCACAATCAACCTCATTTTTTAACTTAAAACATCTACGATTATGGCAAAGAGAAGAGACTTAAAGAAATTCATCAAGTATACATCTGGGTCTGTCACAGGGTTCATCTTGTGGGAAATCGGCCGTGCCAGCGAAGAAAAACGCCCGGCATACAACCAGCTTCTGGCCGACCTTATCGACCTTCACCAGGATGCCGTGTGCCGCGTCAGCCATACGGAAACAGGCAACGTAAAAGGTTTCTATAAAAAACTGAAAGAAGATTATGCCAAAGGAATCGACTCGATATTCAACAAGATAGACGAATTAGCCGACCAAAAGCAAGCATGAAACAAGCCGTTTGCCGCTTCATTTATTATAAGGTATTAGGCTGGAAAGCGCACGTCGCGGTCCCCGACTTCGACAAATGCATCTTCTGTGCCGCACCGCACACCACCAACTGGGACCTCTTCATCGGAAAGCTCTTTATCTCCGCCATCGGGCGCGAGTCGGGGTTCATGATGAAGAAGGAATGGTTCTTTTTCCCCTTAGGCATCCTGTTCCGGTGGATGGGAGGCATCCCCGTGCACCGCGACAAACACACCTCGCTGGTCGACCAAATCATCCTCCAGGCGAAGAAAAGCCGGAAATTTCATCTTGCCATCACGCCCGAAGGCACCCGCTCGCCCAATCCGAACTGGAAACGGGGATTCTACTACATCGCCCAGGGGGCGGAAATCCCCATCGTGCTGGTGGGCATCGATTACGAAAAGAAATGCATCCGTGCCGAAAAATACCTGCACGCCAGCGGAGACATCGAACGGGATATGCGAGAAATCAAGCTCTACTTCAAACCGTTCAAGGGCAAACACCCCGAACGGTTCGACGTGGGAGAATGCTGATTAGTGAATATTATATGTGCCGCTTATCCGGTCACGCCGGATCCGCGGTCCCTGTATCATCGGCAAACGGATTCGGATTGCAAATCGGGGCGTGACCGAAAAATGTAATTGTAAGGATTGTAATTGTAATTATCAAGTTTCTTTCGAGGAAAAAAGTTACAGTTACAATCCTTACGATTACAATTACCCGTTTTCATGATTGGGGCGAGGTGAACGTACGTATAAAAGTTATATATATAAATATATATATATTTATATATATAGTATATTATGTAATTCTTCCTTCTTCTTTCCGCCGTTTCATAAACGGTAATTGTAAGGATTGTAACCGTAAGTCCCGTAATCCTGACGCACGCTCCCCGATGCAACTATAATGGATGCGGGACGCATGTATATGCGTATGCCGGCGGATATAGCTGCGCCTCGCCGGGCAGGCAGGAGCCTCCGCCGGGCTTTTATGGATGCCCGCATCTTACCCATAACCCTACGTTGGCCAATTGCGGAATCCATAAAAACAAAATCCATTAACAGATTTTACGCCCGCCCCGTTTCAAACCCATTGCCATGTGAAAAGAATGCCGTACCTTTGCGATAGTTCGAGCACAGAGACACGGAGGCACGGAGTTTAATTATCTCTTTTATTTATCCCCCTGCGCCCCCGCGTCCCTGCTTTCGATAAAGGAAACGACGTGATTAGAAAACCCAAAAACATCCCATAGACGAATGATGAACAGTTATCCAACTTACATAAAACGCCTCGGATTCATACTCCTTCTTTGCCTCTTTACCCTGCATGCTCCGGCGCAGAGCCTCGAAAAGAACGTGGAAGAACGGCTGGAAAACTTCTTTACGGGTTACCAGACCGGTTATGCCGAAATCGGTACGTGCGCACTGGAGAGGTTCGACATCGACCACCAGAAGAAAACCTTGCACGTGTATGCCAACGATGCCTTCGGATACCAGCCCTTCACCGAAGCGAATGTAAAAGCCATCTACCGTACCCTCACGCAATCGCTTCCGGGACCGGTAAATTACTACCGCGTCACCCTCTACGCCGACGGGCAGCCCATCGAGAACCTCATCCCGAACGCCTATCGGGGAAAAACCAAAGACAAGAGCCGCCTCTACGAAGACATCAGCTACAAGGGTGACGCATGGACCGAAAACCTGTCACGCCCCTTCCGCGTCACGCAAGGACTGGAAGGACGGCATATCGCCCTGTGGCAAAGCCACGGCAGGTTCTACCAGAACAAGACCGGCGAATGGCGCTGGCAACGCCCCCGCCTCTTCGGCACCTGCGAAGACCTCTACACGCGTTCCATCGTAGTCCCCTACCTCATCCCGATGCTGGAGAACGCAGGAGCCGTGGTGTTCACGCCCCGCGAACGGGACGAGCAGACGCACGAAGTCATCGTAGACAACAATACCTGCACGCCCGGAAGCCGTTACCTGGAAGTCAACTACAAACGGAAATGCGTGTGGCAAGACGCCCCTACGCCCGGATTCGCACAAAAGCAAACGACCTACACCGACGGACAAAACCCTTTCCGCGACGGAACCGCACGCTTCATCCCTACCCACAAGAAACCCGAAAAAGCCTTTGCCGAATGGATTCCCCGCATCCCCGAGAAAGGACGTTACGCCGTGTACGTGAGTTACCAATCACTTCCCGAAAGCGTGACCGATGCCAAATACCTGGTGTTCCATAACGGAGGAGTGACCGAGTTCCGTGTCAACCAGCGCATCGGAGGCGGCACATGGACCTACTTAGGCACCTTCGAGTTCGATGCCGGAATGAACGATTACGGCATGGTGGTGCTCAGCAACGAAAGCGCGCAAGACGGTGTGGTGTGCGCCGATGCCGTACGCTTCGGAGGCGGCATGGGCAACATCGCCCGCGGAGGGCACGTCAGCGGCATGCCCCGATGGGCGGAAGGGGCACGCTACTGGGCGCAATGGGCAGGCATGCCCTACTCCGTCTATAGCAAGAGCGAAGGCGAGAACGACTACAACGACGACATAAACACCCGCTCGCTCATGCTCAACCACCTAAGCGGAGGCTCGGTGTTCAACCCGCACGAAAAAGGGCTGGGCATTCCTTTCGAACTGAGCTTTGCCCTGCACAGCGATGCCGGATTCAAGGCAGACGACACCTTCGTCGGCTCGCTGGGCATCTACACCACACGGTTCAACGACGGGAAGCTGGCAAGCGGCATCTCACGCTACGCCTCGCGCGACCTTGCCGACATGCTCCTCACAGGGCTGCAACGCGACATCAGCTCCCGCTTCGGCATCCGCTGGACACGCCGCGGGATGTGGAACCGCAACTACAGCGAGACACGCCTGCCCGCCGTGCCTTCGGTGATACTGGAAACCCTCTCACACCAGAACTTCGCCGACCTGAAGATGGGGTACGACCCTGCGTTCAAGTTCACCGTTGCCCGCTCGGTCTATAAAACGATGCTGAAATACCTCGCCACGATGCATGACGAGCGATATACCGTCCAGCCCCTGCCCGTCACCCACTTCGCCATCGATGAAGGCAAGCAAGAGAACACCTTCCGGTTGCGCTGGACTCCCGCCGAAGACCCGCTCGAACCTACCGCACGTGCAGAAGGATACGTAGTCTATACCCGTGTGGGACGAGGAGGATTCGACAACGGCACCTACGTGCGCGAACCTCATTATACCTTCCGGGCCGAACCAGGCATCGTCTACAGCTTCCGCGTGACGGCGGTCAACCGGGGCGGAGAAAGCTTTCCTTCCGAAACGCTTGCGGCCTACCGGGCGAAACATAGCCGCGGCACCGTGCTCATCGTGAACGGGTTCCGCCGCACTTCCGCACCTGCCGCCATAGAGACCGATACGCGCCAAGGCTTCGACCTCTATTCCGATCCGGGCATCCCCTACCTCGGCACAACCGCCTTCTGCGGATACCAGCAAAGCTTCGACCGCTCGCGCATCGGCGTCGAGACCGAAGGCGGGCTGGGTTACAGCGGAAGCGAACTGGAGGGCAAACGCATCGCCGGAAACACTTTCGACTATCCTTTCATCCACGGTAAAGCCATCCAGCAAGCAGGAGGCTGGTCGTTCGTATCGTGCAGTGCCGAAACTCTTGAGACCGGCTCGACCGACCTCACCCCATACCCCATCGTCGACCTTATCCGGGGTGCCGAAGACCGCCCGCTCAGCCCTGCGGCGGAACGTGCCCTCACGGCATATTGCGAGGCGGGAGGCAACCTTCTGGTAAGCGGCACGTACACCGGAAGCCGCACGGGAAGCGAAACCTTCCTGCGCAACGTCCTGCACTGTACGTATGGAGGCAGCCTGCGCCATTCGTCCGCCGATGAAGTCTACGGCACCGCCCTCCGTTTCCGCATCGCCCGCCGTGCCGATGCCGGGACCTATGCCGTACCCTCGCCCGAAAGCCTGACGCCCGTAGCCGGAGCCTTCACCGCCTATCTCTATGCGGACACGAACGCCGGTGCCGCCGTGGCCTATCCGGGCACCTACCGTGCGCTCACCCTCGGTTTCCCCTTCGAGTGCATCCGTGAAGAAAACGCCCGTGCCCGCCTGATGCAAAGCATCTTGGGATTCTTATGCCCGAGATGAGAAACAACACAAAATCCGGTTTGCTTCCCTCCTCATAACAAGAATTATGCGCAATTTTAAACGCCGGATTTCCGATTTCAAAAGAGAATCACTATTTTTGCAACCGGATATAAGTGTAAAAACAAGATAGCGTTATGACTGAAATGAATGCAACGGAAAGTTCAGAAAAGAAAAGCCTGAACTTCATCGAACAAATTGTGGAGAAAGACTTGAAAGAGGGCAAGAACGGGGGAAGGATACAGACCCGCTTCCCGCCCGAACCAAACGGATACTTACACATCGGCCACGCCAAAGCCATCTGCATGGACTTCGGCATCGCCAAGAAATACGGAGGCGTGTGCAACCTGCGCTTCGACGACACCAACCCCACGAAGGAAGACGTGGAATACGTAGAGTCTATCAAGGAAGACATCCAATGGCTGGGCTTCCAGTGGGGCAATGAATATTATGCTTCCGATTACTTCCAGCAATTGTGGGACTTCGCCATCCGCCTCATCAAGGAAGGAAAGGCGTATGTGGACGAACAGACCTCGGAAGAGATAGCGGCTCAAAAAGGTACGCCGACCCAGCCGGGAACGGAAAGCCCGTACCGCAACCGCCCCGTGGAAGAAAGCCTCGACCTGTTCCAGAAGATGAACGCCGGCGAGATAGAGGAAGGCAAGATGGTGCTCCGTGCCAAGATTGACATGGCAAGCCCGAACATGCACTTCCGCGACCCGATTATCTACCGTGTGGTGAAGACCCCGCACCACCGCACAGGTGATACATGGAAGGCATACCCGATGTATGACTTCGCCCACGGGCAAAGCGATTATTTCGAAGGGGTGACCCACTCGCTCTGCACGCTGGAGTTTGTGCCCCACCGCCCCTTGTACGACTTGTTTGTAGACTGGGTGAAAGAAGGCAAGGACCTGGACGATAACCGCCCGCGCCAGTACGAGTTCAACAAGTTGAACCTGAGTTACATCTTGCTGAGCAAGCGCAACCTCTTGATTCTGGTGAAAGAAGGACTGGTAAACGGATGGGACGACCCCCGTATGCCGACCCTGTGCGGATTCCGCCGGAGAGGCTATTCGCCCGAATCCATCCATAAGTTCGTGGACAAGATAGGATATACTACCTACGATGCGCTGAACGATTTCGCCCTGCTGGAAAGCGCGGTACGCGAAGACCTCAACGCCCGCTCCACCCGTGTGTCGGCGGTGCTGAATCCGGTGAAGCTCATCCTGACCAACTATCCCGAAGGACAGGTGGAGGAAATGGAAGCCATCAACAATCCCGAAGACCCGAACTCGCCTACCCATACCATCGAGTTCAGCCGCGAACTCTGGATAGAGCGCGAAGACTTTATGGAGAACGCGCCGAAGAAATACTTCCGCATGACGCCGGGACAGGAAGTGCGCCTGAAGAACGCGTACATCGTGAAATGTACCGGATGCAAGAAAGACGAAGACGGAAATGTCACCGAAGTATATGCCGAATACGACCCGCACACCAAGAGCGGAATGCCCGAAGCCAACCGCAAGGTGAAAGGCACCCTGCACTGGGTGAGCTGCAACCATTGCCTGAAGGCGGAAGTGCGCCTGTACGACCGCTTATGGAAGGTGGAGAACCCGCGCGACGCGATGGCGGCTATCCGCGAAGAAAAAAACTGCTCGGCACTGGAAGCCATGAAAGAGATGATTAATCCCGACTCGCTGAAGGTGTTGGACGAATGCTACGTGGAGAAGTACCTTGCCGGCGCCAAACCGCTCGATTACCTCCAGTTCCAACGCATCGGATATTTTACGGTAGATAAAGACTCTACGGCTGGCCATTTGGTGTTCAACCGCACCGTGTCGTTGAAAGACACTTGGAGCAAAATCAGCCAGAAATAATCCTCCTCCCCCAAATCTTTCCCGCAAGAGGTTTTGCCTTACGCCGGACCTCTTGCGGGGAAAACGAGGAGCTAACAATACCCTCAAAGTAAAACTTACGATGAAAGAAGACCCATCTTCGCTATTCAGCCAACCCGAATTCAAGGAATCGCTTGCCAGATACGAAAACATGCTGCTGACAGGCATTCATGCATATTTCGAACCGGAAGAGCTGACTCTCCTTGCCGAATATTACGCTGAGCAAGATGACCCCGACAGCTCGGACCAGGTCATCGAGTACGCGATGAAGCTGTACCCGGAAAACCTGGACATACAAATTTATAAATGCCATTCCTTACTCAGCCTTAGAGAGCTGGAAGCGGCCAAAGAACTGCTTCGGGCACTCCCCGACCAAAACGATTACGAAGTGCAGTTGCTCTATGCCGAATTATCCATAGCGGACGACGACCTTTACCCGGCAGAACAACGGATAGCGACGCTATACGAGCAAAACCCCTACATCGGCACAATGCTCGACATTGCCCAGCTGTATGTCGACTATCAGCTATACAACTATGCCTATCCGTGGATACAACAAGCTTTTGCCCAAGAGCCGGACAACCTGGAAGCTATCGAGCTGATGGCTATATTCCACTACTATTCGACGAAAAATTTCGAAGAAGCGTCACGTTTGTTCAACAAAGTGCTGGACGAATCTCCCTACAACCTGATGGCATGGCAAAACTTGGCACGGTGCTACCTCCGCATGAACGAACTCGAAAAGGCCGCCGACGCCATCGACTTTGCGATAACCGTCGATGAGATCCACCCTATCAACATCGAGCTGAAGGGCGAATATTACCTTGCGGCAGGCTATACAGAGGAAGCAGCCTCCTGCTTCAACTATTTCGCGGAGCTTTCGCACGACAAAGCCAATGCCTATTATCTGGCGATGAACCTCTTTTTCGAAGCATACGACTTTGCTTACGCGCTGAGGTATTCTGACTACTTCCTCGACAAGCAAGACCTGCTCGGAACCCAGTTCAACTACGCCGACATATACCACCTGTACGCGTTCTGCTGCATACGTTTAGAGAAAGAGCAAGAATGTGCCGGCATCGTAGACAAATGCCTGGCAAGCTATCCAGATGATTATCGGTTCTATATGCTGAAAGGAGAGCTGGAACTGACGATGGACAACAACGGCGACAAAGCGATGGAATACTTCATGCATGCCATCCGGCTAAACCCCGGCAACGACCAACTTTTGCCCAATGCCGCCCTTATATTCCTCGACAAGCAACACTATTCCGAATCGCAACACCTGTTCTTATCACTCAACGAAAAATATCCGAAAATAGCACTCAATTTCAGCTATTTCGTAGCTTTCAACTACTACAAGATGGACGCTCCGGAAAAAATGTACCCTTACCTTGTGCGAGGCTCTATTTATTCGCCCAAGGTATTAAGCGAACTGAAGGATTTTTTCGTGCAAGACGGAGATACCCATTTCTATGACACAGCCAAGGAAATAAACCGCATGGTCAAGTCGGGTGAATTAGACCCTACCCCTTATCTGCCCACTAATCAAAAAAAATGAAAGCAGAACAAAACTTTTTCTGATAAATATTTGGATAATCCGAACAAACGCTTTACATTTGCAAAGCAATAAACACAAGAGAACATGAAAAATTACACAACACATCGCCATCATCATTACCTGACGTAAGCATACGGTGGGCTGAAGGGTCGTGTAAATCTCTTTATAAGATAAGAAGGCTTGCCGTAGACGCGGTAAGCCTTTTTTGTTTCAGAAATCATTAAAACGAATACAATATGTTAAGAATTGCCGTACAATCGAAGGGCCGCCTGTTCGATGACACCATGGCCCTGTTAAGCGAAGCAGACATCAAAATCTCTACTTCCAAACGCACCTTGCTTACCCAAGCAAGCAACTTCCCCGTAGAAGTGCTCTTCCTGCGCGATGATGACATTCCGCAGACCATAGCCAGCGGAGTGGCCGACATCGGCATCGTAGGCGAAAACGAGTTTGTTGAACGGAACGAGAAAGCCGACATCATTTACCGCCTCGGATTCAGCAAATGCCGCCTCTCGTTAGCCATACATAAGGAAGAACCTTACGAAGGGCTTTCGTGGTTCGAAGGCAAGAAGATAGCCACTTCTTATCCGGGCATCCTCCGGAGCTTTCTGGATAAAAACAACATCCGGGCGGATATACACGTCATTACGGGGTCGGTAGAGATTGCACCGGGAATCGGGCTTGCCGATGCCATCTTCGACATCGTAAGCTCCGGCTCCACCCTTATCAGCAATAACCTGAAAGAAGTGGAAACAGTGATGAAAAGCGAAGCCGTACTCATCGGCTATCCGGGACTTTCGGAAGAGAAGAAAGAAATCCTCAGACAGCTCTTGTTCCGCATCGAGGCCGTAAAAGCCGCCGAAGAGAAGAAATACGTGTTGATGAACGCCCCTACCGACAAGGTGCAGGAAATCATCGAAGTGCTTCCCGGCATCAAGAGCCCTACCATCATGCCCCTTGCCACCGAAGGCTGGAGCAGCGTACACACCGTGCTCGACCAGAAATGTTTCTGGGAAATCATCGGCAAGCTGAAAGCGCTCGGCGCACAAGGCATCCTGGTATTACCCATTGAGAAAATGATTTTGTAAATGAATCCAAGAAATTAAGCACCATGAACATTATCCGTTATCCTGAACGTGCCGAATGGAACAACGTGCTGAAACGCTCGGCACTACACACCGAAGTCATACGCCCTGCCGTACAGGAAATCATCGGCAAAATACGCGCGGAAGGCGACCGCGCCTTATATGAATATGAAGAAAAGTTCGACAAGGTAAAGTTGGCTTCGCTTATCGTGACTCCAGAAGAATTTGACGAAGCCGGGAAAGCCCTCGAAAGCGGACTGAAGGAAGCCATCCTGCGCGCCTCGGAAAATATCCGCGCCTTCCATGCCGCACAAAAGTTCGAGAGCAAAAAGGTAGAAACCGTTCCGGGCGTGACCTGCTGGCAAAAGGCGGTCCCCATCGAGAAGGTAGGGCTGTACATCCCGGGCGGAACGGCTCCTCTCTTCTCTACCGTCCTGATGCTCGCCACTCCGGCACAGATAGCCGGATGCAAGGAAATCATACTCTGCTCGCCTCCCAATGCGGAAGGGAAGATACACCCCGCCATCCTCTTCGCGGCGCAAGCGGCAGGCGTAAAGAAGGTGTTCAAGGCCGGAGGCGTGCAAGCCATAGCCGCCATGGCATACGGTACGGAAAGCGTTCCCAAGGTATATAAGATATTCGGACCGGGAAACCAATATGTCACCGTTGCCAAGCAGGAAGTCTCCTTGCGTGACGTAGCGATAGACATGCCCGCCGGTCCTTCGGAAGTGGCGGTGCTTGCCGACGAGACCGCCAATCCGGTATTCGTGGCATCCGACCTCCTTTCGCAAGCCGAGCATGGCGTGGATAGCCAGGCCGTCCTGATTACGACATCCGAAACCTTGCTCCGTGAAACCCAAGCCGAAGTGGAACGCCAGCTTGCCGCACTCCCGCGCAAAGCCATAACCGAAAAATCACTGGAATCGAGCAGGCTGATATTGGTGAAGGACCTGGATGAAGCCCTTGACATGGTCAACGAATATGCCCCCGAACACCTGATTATCGAAACGAAAGACTATCAGGACATCGCCGAACGGATCATCAATGCAGGTTCGGTATTCTTAGGCCCGTATGCACCCGAAAGCGCGGGCGACTATGCTTCGGGCACCAACCATACCCTGCCTACCAACGGATACGCCAAAGCCTATAGCGGAGTAAGCCTGGATAGCTTTATCCGCAAAATCACCTTCCAGGAAATCACCCGCGAAGGAATCCGCTCCTTAGGCCCGACCATTCAGGTGATGGCAGAGAACGAGCACCTCGACGCGCATAAGAATGCCGTAACGGTACGATTAAGTTAATTAAAACATCTACACAGAAAACCATGAAACCTTTACAAGAACTGACCCGACCGAATATCTGGGCACTGAAGCCCTATTCTTCGGCACGCGACGAATATAGCGGGAAAACGGCATCCGTCTTTCTCGATGCCAACGAAAACCCGTATAATGCCCCCAACAACCGTTATCCAGACCCGCTCCAAAAAGAACTGAAAGCATTGATAGCGCCGGTCAAGAAGGTAAAGCCCGAACAAATCTTCTTAGGAAACGGAAGCGATGAAGCCATCGACCTGCTCTTCCGTGCCTTCTGCCGGCCGGGCATCGACAATGTTGTGGCCATCCACCCCACCTACGGCATGTATCAGGTATGCGCCGACATCAACGACGTGGAATACCGCAAGGTGTTGCTCGACGAGAAATTCCAGTTCAAGGCAGAAGACTTGCTCCGGGCTTCGGACGAAAACACCAAACTGATATTCCTCTGCTCGCCCAACAACCCTACGGGAAACAACCTCGATGCCAAGGAAATCATCACCTTGCTCCAAGAATTCCAGGGCATCGTCGTTGTGGACGAAGCCTACATCGACTTCTCCGACCAACCCTCGTTCGTCGGTATCCTCGATGAATATCCCAACTTAGTCATCCTCCAGACTTTCTCGAAAGCGTGGGGATGTGCCGCCATCCGCCTGGGCATGGCATTCGCTTCGCCCGACATCATCGGCATATTCACCAAAATCAAATATCCGTACAACATCAACCTCCTCACCCAACAAGAGGCCCTACGCATGATGCAACGCCATTACGAAGTGCAACGCTGGATAAGCACCTTACTGGAAGAACGCACCCGCTTGATGAAAGCCTTCGCCGCACTCCCGTGCTGCAAGAAGGTATTCCCCACCGACGCCAATTTCTTCCTCGCCCGCGTGACCCACGCCAAAGCCATCTACGATTATCTGGTAGACCAAGGCATCATCGTGCGAAACCGTTCCAGCGTCACGCTCTGCGAAGATTGCCTGCGCATCACCGTGGGCACCCGCCCCGAGAACGACACACTATTGGAGGCATTGAGAAAGTATACCGAATAATAATCATTCACCACAGATTACACAGATTTCAATTAGAAGCTGTTTTGAATTTATCGTGCGATGATTTGGGATGAGTTTTTGAGGCAT
>URCM01000044.1 GCA_900546355.1 uncultured Bacteroides sp. | reverse complement strand
TCAAGCTCTTTACTGCAATTGAGATTGCCATTGAGATTGCTTGCGGATTTTAGGAGAGATATAAAAAATATTATTCCAAATCAATTTCCAGTTTGTCGTACTTCGGCTATTTCTTCTGGGGTAGCATCGCGGACGCAACGGATACTTCCACTTCCAGAATTAGGATCCCAAGCTGAAATCATAGAACCATTATAATAGAACAGTCCACGTACATTACTGTTGGAGAATGTCGTACTTGACATGGTGTTTTGTTTTAATCCTAACTCGTTCGCAACCGTTGACATAACGGTTAACTCATTCAAATTCGGTGTACGCCATCTGTCGTCTGTCTCACTTCCAGGAGATATATAATCGCCTTCAGAATACTTTCTACATGGATTATCATAATAGGAAGCGGCATTACTTGCAGAATAATTATTTTCTGGAAGATAATCCCTTGCAATAACAAAAGCTTCATACAATCTGTTCTGTTCACTCATTTCATTATGCTCCCTATAGGGACCATTATAAGGACTCGTACGATTAATGCCATTTGCCATACGATTACCGAAATAAAATATGTAATTTCCACTTTGTAATTCCTTTAGTTCTCCATAGACAGGACCTGCCAGTGCTTTATCACCGTATGAATCCTGCTCTACAATCTGATTACTCGGTAAATTGCGAACACAACGTATTTGGGCTTTTTCACCATATTTAGTAGTTTGCTCCTTTGGATCCCAATTTGAACCGTATGCTCCTACTTCTACTGCCCAATAAAGTTCCCACGCATCTTGATGATCACCTTTAGTATAAGGGGTATTGGAATAATACAAGGTTCCTTTATCAAGTTGATTTTGAGGATATATATTTCCTTCTTCATCTTTATCTCCTAAATCATTTTTATTTCCATTATAAAGCTGAACCTCCGTATTAAACGAGTTTGCACCGATACCCATACGTAAGTATTGCGAACGGGCAGGCAAATACCAACGTACTTCATCATCATCTATTTTACCGTCGCGGTTTAAATCCCGGTTACGGGACAAACAAGCATAATATGCACTCTTGGTTTTATCACTATCAATAAGTTTTTCCCACTTATGTCCAGTTTCAGTATTGTCTGAAAGGTATCCAATCCGCATGAACGGAATAGCATACCATCCTAAATTTTCAATATCCAATAGCATATTGGCACGTCCATTGGTTTCGTTATCGTCAGTCTTAATTTTCTCATCATATGAACTGGCCGACTCTCCAAATCCGTTAATCACGCCATATTCATTATAAGACTCTATACCCAATGCATTGGTGTTTTGGGCAGCTGCCGTATTGTAGAATGTCAGGATAGAAGCCTGTGAGATATAGGTACGGGCTTTGGCATACGTTGTATTTCCATCTGGGCTGGCATCCCAATCACTGGCAATCAATAAAGTACGAGGCTCGGCTCTTGTAAATTTTTCCCATGACACTTTGTTGCCCTCTAAATCTTCTGTGTAGAAATACTCGTCTACAAAAACAGTGAAACATGCATAATAATCACCATTCTCAAGGTATGTACGCAATCCTGTAACAGAAGGATCCTCATTCTCGTTGTTTATCAAATTTTTTACAGCTTCACCCATTTTCTTGCAAGCATCCCATGGAGAAAGCAAGTATTGATTGTTATCACCTTTCGTACTGGTATAAGTAGAAAGAGTTTTTCTACTATTTTGTGAATAGAATTTTATCCATTCGTTGTCTATTCCATTCATTGCATCCGCCTCATTATCCGTATAAGGTGTAACCAATTCTTCTGCCCCCGATTTGGTATTCATGGGTGAGTGGATAGAAAGCATAAAGTTTGTGGCTATGGCATTGTTTATCTCATCCGAAGAAATGCTACTGTTTTTTATGTTATCAGCTATGTCTGACAAGTTATATTCTACATATACTTGCTCGTAATGAGCATCCAAATTGAATATTTCTGACCCTTCTCCTAATTCAATTACATCACCTTCTGCACCCGGTTGATTTTCTTCTTTCCTTTCAACTTCCACAACCATATTTTCTACACCGTGAATCGAAACCGTGTAAGTATAGATTGTATTACGTTCCACATTGAAATTTCCAAATTCATTGTTACTCCAGTCGCCTAAATGGAATGTATAAGACGGTGCAGCTGAATAAATTACATTGCCGGATGCATCAGTCTCTACATAATTGCCCTTTATTACAATATATGTAGCGTATTGAGGAGCATATGTCCACTCTTTTGCATCATCATCTGCTCCAGGTTCTTTTCCCTCTTCAAACCACTTGTCACGTTCGGCATAAGTTGTTCCTTGCTGTTTAGGCTGTTGTAGATTTTCTGGAATATTGAATCCGTCTCCAATCGTTGCTACTTCACCGTCACTTACATTGAAGTTGGTCATATTTTCTACGGCATAGAAACCATCGGTAATAGTAGTGCGCTGTGTATTTCCGTCTTCCGTTTCCATGACATAACCTTTGCTTGCTACATTGTAAACCGAATAACTCTGTGGTGTAAACGTGACTTTGTTTCCATTGCGTTCGCCTTTTTCAGTTACAGTGTAATTCATGTTCACATTCAACTTGATACGGGCTACTTCACGTTTCATAGAAATAATTCCGCTGGATGAACCATCAGCTACGGTTATATCACCACTTCCTGCCAAAGGACGATAATTACCTGGGAATGTGACAAAACCACCGCTTACAACATCTTGCCGTACATTGTATAATGTATTAAGAAACGCTTCCCTGCCTTTTGCAGCAGCTGTTTGTAAATCTGAAACCGGGTTTTGCCAATAGTTAGTCTGTGTGATAACATTTCCTACTGCGTAAACGGTCTGTTCACCTTCATATAAGGTGGCATTTATGGTATATTCATTTTTACTGGCATTATTTGTTCTTTGAATATTGGCAGAAGTCACACTTTCATCATTTAAAAAGGTATTACCATCAAAAATGAAAAGATGAAGATCGCCTAAATCCGAGTTATCGTAATTGGTACGTGACAGATTAACTTCATCTACATCAGGCACACTGAATTTCAAATTTACTTTGACAGGTTTGTTCACATCCGCTCTTCCTGAGGAAGTTTTTTCTATCAACTCGTCCTGACAGGATGTTATTCCGACAACACAAAGGAGTGTCAATAAAATATATCTTATCTTTTTCATAACACACATCATTTAATTATTCAAATGCAGGAACATTTATAGTTTTTTCTTCCCATGGTTCAACCACAACTGTTAAGGGTACTTCTACCGGCTCTCTTTTAGATCCGCCTTCACGGTCTATCTTTACGGTTATGTCGTAGAGGTAATTTCGTTGTAAGCGATAAAGGTCTTTGTAGCTTTCATCCGGAGTGATGGCATCGTTATCTTCAGGCAATTGATAATTGACGGGGACTTTGTAATAATATTTTTTGCCGTCATCTCCGTATGGTGCATACAAGATGATGTAAGTTTGTTTTGTTTTATCAATGGGAATCTCACCATATAACTCATCTTCTTTCTCTTGATACCAATTGTTTACATAAGAATAAAGAACCAATTGCTCCTCAGGTGCATAATAGGTATCTGTGTTGTCTCTATCAATCCATTCTTCGTCTGTATTTTCTGACGGATAGGTATGCAGTTGAACCGTAGATAAATAAGTATCATCGCTTTCTTTCAATAGAGCAGAAGATTGAGTATATTGAACAAAACGGTATGCGATACCGTCTGACCAATCAGATTTACTATTTTCTGAAAAAGAAAGACGGATTTTCGCAGCTGCGCGATATAAATCCACTTTGATTTCTATATCATTGCCTGTTTTATTTCCGACAACAGCTGTTCCTGTCATGATAAAGTTGTCTTGTTTTTCGTTGCATGTCAGATTACCGATAGATGCGGCTTGCAAATCTGTCAAACTTGTGATTCCTGCTAAATTCTTTTCTTCACCATTCAGCATTACAGTAGAACAATTTGCTATTAAATAAACATTATCACCCGACTGAATATCATTCGGTGATAATTCCGAAGCAGGAATTGACCAGTCGTGATAATTTTGCTCTTTATTTGTATCTTGATTTGCCGTTACCTGCAAATTTTCTCCGTAATGCTTAATAAAGGTTTCATCACGGAAGATAAACAAATCCAATCTATCCACTTCGTTTTCATTCCATCCATCATTCCAACCAGCTTCAGGAGCACGCGAAAGCGTATTTCCTGTTACAGAGTAAGAAAGGATAACACGACCCGCTTTATCTTCGTCAGATGGAACAAACGAAGCTTCTTCTGTACAGGAAGAAAGTAGTGTTCCCACAGCACTTAGCAGAGCGAATAATATATGTAGTGTATTTATTTTCATACTCATAGTTATTTTCGAAATCCTTTAATGTCTTCACTTTCTTCGAATAATTCACCGTAATTAGCGATTCCGTCTTTTGCTTTCAATTGCCAGATTCTTACATGATATTCATCCGGACCGGCAAAACGACGTCTGTTTTTATAATAGGTTTTGTCTTCCTTGACCGCATTATTCGGATTAATTTTAAGTTTATAGTCGTTTGACTCATTTCCATCAGGAGATACTATGATATAAAAATCAGTATATATACCTCCCTTGCCTTGTAAATCATCGAATCTGTTTCCATCTTCTGTATTTGGAGCATCAAAACTGGGCACACTCCCATCTTCATACTCTGTCCAAGCATGACGAGCTTGTATTTTTATTTGATATTCATCTTTACGTGCTATTCCTGTAGATACAGCGTGTTTTGTTCCATCCCAATATTGACTATAACTAAAATAAAAATCTTCGTCATTCGTTAAATATCCTTTCCATGTGGCACCTGCAGGAACTTGCAAAGTGAAACTAAAAGCGGCTCCCGAAGTACCGTCTTTTAAGGTATGATATTGCTTATCCTCTTCATTATAGCCCGGATTGCATACATAACAATAAACGGCTTCTGTATCTCCAATCGTTGCATCTGTTTCCGCTTTTTCTTTATTTCCTTCTTCATTATTCCAAGCCGCTAATAAAAAATCACGATCAGTAGGATTCCAGCCAATAGCAGATTTCACTACATTCCATAAACTTACCCGATACTGGAAGATTAATTTGCCATCGTCTACACTGGTAATATCGTATTTATACCAGTGGTTGCGGACTATATTAAAGTCTGTGTTATTCGTGGGGGTACCTGTTTCTGTATCGTATTCACAAAAGTAAATGTAAGGGTCACTATTTAGCGTCACTTCGCTTCCGTCTTCATGTTGCAAAGTTACTTCGATGTAATTTCTTTCTGCCGGGTTATTATCAAATTCCGGTACGTATGCGATGAAGCCATTTTCCGTTTTTGTAAATACTAAATCAGATTCTGTCAGTGCGTCTGCTGGAATATGAACTTCGTGTTTGCATACTTCATCTTCGTCATATTCCCAATCCTTTTTCGTATCATCGTATATACCTGTCGGTGCACAATATCCTTTTGTGTTATATCTGTGAAGTTTTACTTCGCTTAGCTTAAACTCATCTGCACTGCAAGTCACTTCTATTTTCGCCATGGCACGGAGCAAGTCTACTTGACCTAAGTCGGTCAACAGGTCTGGGCGTAATGTCGTATTGCAAGTTTTGACTCCGTACATCGGAATCTTTTGTGTTGCGGAAGGAGTAAATGGTGCTGTATAAGAGAATGTGGATGCAGATGTTGTACATACGTTTTCAATCGTTGTTGTTCCTTCTACCAAGTTTGTCGGATAAGTGCTTTCTCCCCAGTTTGCCAATACTACTAACTTAAAATTGCTATATGTTTGATCCAATTCACCCTCTACATAATAAGTTTGTGGATATTGCGAATTGTCTGCCGGACGGATGCTGGTCGGCTCGAATGTCGTAAGATAGGTATCATTATTTGCATCAAACAACAAGATACGGAAATCTTTGCCTTCTACATCAATGTAGTTTTCATACCCTGTACCAGCTTCTTCCTCTTCCGGTATCGCACGCGAAGACACGCTGCCTGTGGTCAGCGTGAAGCCTATTTGTACGGGTGTGGCTGTTGTGGACGGCTGGTCTGCACAGACTTCATCGTCCATGATGCTGTTGCATGCGCCCAACAGGAGTGCTGCCAGCACGATTGTCAAATAAGAAATAAAACGAATCTTCATACGTACCTATCCTTTCCTTGTTTATACTTCTATCGAGCCAAGCACTACCTTCCACGAGTTGATGTAAATGGTGGAGTTTACCCAGCGGTCGTTTTCGTCGAGGAAGAACGTCATGTTGTATTCGTCCTGACGGTCGAGGTATTCCTGATCGCTCATATTGCGATTATAGTTTCCTTTTACCAACAGGCAGTAGTCTATCAGCGGAATGGATAGAACAGTTTCGCCAGCCTTGTTGCTTATAGTCAATATCGGGCGGTGGTCGGTCATCAGTCTTCCTATGGTCAGTTCGGCTATGGCTGCTCCTACCGAAGTGACTGCTTTGCTTTCAGGGTCTCCCAAGGCGGCTTCTCCATCGTAAACACTCCATGCCTTGTAGGTCAGTATCTCATCCTCTATCAATGAATTGTCGGCAGCCATCCATCCGTTATCATCGGTGATGGTAAACTCGAAATCGTCGGCATTTACGGTTTCTCCCGAGAGGTGTTGCAGCACGATGCGTACTACATTGGTATTCTTGGTCAGTTGAATCGTAGCGCAGCGTTCGCCTCCGGGGTTCTCGGTAAAGTCTTGGTCGGTAGCGATACCGTGGAAGAGGGGAACCAAGTCATGGTCGACAATGGCATTGCCTTCGGCATCGTGTTCCCGGTTCATGTAGCAGGTCAGGTCGTCCAGTCGGGTGACATTGCGCTGCACGTTGGGGAATGTAAATGTATCATCTGTTTCCGCTCCTTCTGCCCATACCAGAAAGTCATACGTTCCCGGTTCTATATCGTTCAAGTCCATTCGGTAGCCGGCTTGCGAGAGCGCGCTGCCTGCTTCCGTCTTTTCATAAACCAGCCGTCCGCTTTCGTCGAAAGCATAAAGCGACACTCGCTTTACCGCATGCGCAAAGCCGTCGGCAAAGTTCATGTTGCGATCGTAAACGAACTGCACGCTATACTGTGTGGAGCAGTCGCCTTCATCATCGTAGATACCGTCGCAAGCTGTCAGGGCAAAGCTTGCGGCAAGTCCGAACAGGCATTGCTTCCACATTTGTATTTTCTTCATTTTAGCCAGCACTTTCATTGTTTTCTTTTTTAGTTGATAACTCTTCGGTGTTATTTATCAAGTTTACTTGTAGGGGCAGGGGTTGCCTGCCCTGAATGCTTGTTGATGTTTTCGGGCGAGCTGACCTCGCCCCTACAAGTTTTTATGGATTATCTGTTATGTCGGATTTTCAATCCTTATTCACAAATCCTTTTATAAATTGATATTATTAAGTGGATTGCAATTCCTTATCTTTTATGCTTGCGGATTGCAAATCCGCAAGAACGGAATTGTTAATCGAAACTTACTGTTTGTGAAACAGTTTTCCAACTTAAGATATTCATTTCCGCACCTACATAATAAGTTTTCTCCGTATCTGTCGGTATAATATCTTCTGCCGGATTAAATACACCTTCACCCAAGCCGCTAACTTGTGTTACAGTGATTTGATAACTGTGGTTACGAACAACACCGATAGCACCGGTCATATCATTTGCTTGAGTTCCGCCAAAGTGTTCAATGAGTTTCGCGTAAGAAGCTTTACCATTTTCAAAAGCTTCTACAGAACCGAAGTATTCTAAATATGTAGACAACTCTTCATTAAACGTTGCTATATTGGTAATCTCAGTATATGTGTCCTCAGCTTGCTGAGTATAATAAGTAGTTCCTGTATTTTCTTTCAATGCTAAAGTGACAGTATTTGTTCCTTTACGGACTATTTCATAGGCACTTGCATCAGCTTGGGTATATGTTTTGCCACTGTCTGTTGTTACCCAAGCCAATTCATTATCGGCTGCTTGTTCAAGCAAACGTTCTTTCAAGTCTTCAGCCATATAAGCAGTTCCTGCATACATGTAAAGATAACCGTCACTGTTTACAGCCAAATCCACGGTATTGCCCTCACTGTCTTTTACTACATAATAACCTACCAAAATCAAGAATGTTGAATTGTTGAAGTTTGCATAATCAGCGGTCATTGTATTTTCCATACAATATTGCGCTGTGCCCAATGCAACCTTGCTCTCGTTATAATTGGTATATGTAATAGTTGCATTCTTGTCATAGTTAGGATCTTCTGCCCAAAAACAACGGAAATCAGTTGGTGCATTAAACCAACTCCAACTACTCCATCCCGTTTGAATATGCTTTAAATAATATTCGGATGTGTTTAAGCCACTGATAGCATATCCTTCAGGTACAAAAGTCAAGGTATAGTCACCTGCTTCAATATCGCTAATGGTTGGAGTACTATTTAAAACAGTAACTTTAGCAGCCAGTCTTTCTACATAAATTTCTACCGGATCTGCCTCCTTTGCAGCATCTTCCTTTTCAAAGAATTGATCTCTTGCTACATCGGTACCAATCTTTTCTACACCGTTTTTTAAATAAGTTGAATTAGTCATTACAAAATTGCTATATTTGCCCTCAGCAGCCGTACATACAGAATTTGCAACTTCTTCTTTTACCTTTGTGATGCTTTTTCCGCTTAAATTGGCTTGCTCATCTTTCATATTTACATAAGCAACCACTTGGGTCGGGAACTCCTCGCCTTCTTTCAGTTCCAAAGCTAACACAGCTTCAGCAATCGCTTCAACAGGGTTATTCTCGCCTTCAGAAGGATTTACTGTAACAGTTTCTTGCAGTTTACCATCAGCAACCCAGTTGCCTTCATCATCGTAAAACATAAAGAACACATTATTAATGCTTTGTTCCTCCGTAGTTCCATAATCATAATCACCAGACGTAGCTCTGCTTGAAGGATTCCCGGTCATGGCAATGCGAACTTTCATATAGGCATTGCCTGTACTTTCTACAGTGTTGCCCTTATCCACAACAACATCGTCATTAGAGCAACCTGCTGCAAATATGCAGGCACATGCTCCCCACATTAAATTTCTAAGTTTCATACTTCGCTTACTTTAAGAGTTAATAATCATTGTTCATTTTTATATTTTGTATATTCAAGTGCTTCGGTTGCCTTTGTTATTCCGGCGTTTTGTGCATCTTGCAGCAGGTGCTGCGCTTCGGCATAATTCTCCGTCAGTATGGCGTAGATGCCACGTGCGTAGATGGCTTGAGGCGAGTTGCCTGCCTTGTCCAGATACTGCGAGGCTGCATTGAGGTTGCCTTCTGCCATCGCCGTGTTTGCCGCATTCAGGTTTGCCGTTTCATCGTCGGGATAAATGCGTACCGCCGTTTCAAATATCTTGTTGAATTCTTCACTGCCTGGTTCCATCCCTTGCGAAGCGAGGTAGAATTCCTGCAGGCTTAGTTTCTGCGGTTGCGACTGGATGAGTGGACGTATCTCGTCGGCACTGCTGAAGCTGCGGATTATATATTCTACGCGATAATCGGAGTGGCGCAATGCCGGGTAGCAGTCGCGGAGCAACACGGCGTAATCTTCGGGATATTCCTTCTTTATCCTGTATTCCTTGTTGTCCGGTTCACGGTCGCTGTCTATCAGGTCCAGTATCTCTTGGCGGTGGGGCAAGGAAGACTGCTCCACGTATTTGCGCAACCCTGCCCAGTCTTCCGCTTCGTATGAAGTGGAGATAAGGGTATCATTGAAATGATACAGCCCTGCCACGTATTCCTTGAGTGACTGTGTACGTCCGCTTGCCAAGCGTTTGTTGTTGGCATACGAACCTTCGGGTGAGGCGTAGCCTTTGATGGAAAGTGCGGTGATACGTATATCTGCATCGTTGCGCACCGAGTCGATGGTGGCACGTATTTTGGCCAGTTCTACACGGTTGTTGCGGTAGTCGGGCTTGATTTCGGTGCGTGATACAGGAAAGTCGATGAATGCCGAGCCGCTGAGTGAACGGGTTTTTACGACTTCTGCTTCAGGCTGTACGTAAACGTATTGCGGAACAAACTTTGGTTCGTTGTAGCTTGCCAGCACCATACTGCCGTCTGCCAATACTTCCTGGCAGCATCCGTAGGTCTCGGTACGGAGCTGGAGCTGCGCCCCGTCCATCCATGGCTCGTAGTCAATCAGTGTGCGGTAGTGTTGTGTGTCGGGTTTCTGCGATGCTTTGATGGTGATTTCGCTCGAGGCTTCTGAAGGCAACAGCCGGTTGCGGTTGTAGTAGAAATACCGCTTACGTCCGTAGATGCCGATTGCCGGCAAGTCTTTCGTTTTGTCTTCTTTTACCAACTGCGGGGTAAGGAGAAGGGCTTCGTTGGAGGTTACCTCTACTTGTGTGAGGTCGATGTCCATTTCTATCAGCATGAACGCACCGTTTTTCGACAATGTAACATTGTCGGCAATGCCATCGGGGGTGGTTTCCGCACGTAGGGAGGCAAAGCACAGTGCCATGAAAAGAATCGTTAACTGTTTCATCGTATAAATGAAGAATTAAGAATGAGGAATGAAGAATTCAGACATTACGTCTTTCTTCTTTATTAATATTGTTGTCAGAATAAGTAGACCAGGCTGATGGCTGCCTTGGTAAGTCCGAAGTAGTTATGATGCTTGCCTTCTTCGACCTTTTGTCCACAGCCTTCACACTCGAAACGGTCGTAGTGTGAATAAGCATAACCGATGCCAATTTCGAATTCGGCATTCCAATGTTTTCCTAACGGAAGGGCATACCCATAGGCAATGCCAGCTCCGGCAAACCATCCCTGATAACGGCTGTCGGAGAGTTTGGAAAAATCTGTGCCCAAGAAAGAAATGTCATTCTTCAGGTTCCCGATGTTAAATTGCCCTCCGTGTGCATGTACGGCAAGGAAATGACCCATAAAACGGTCGCAAAGCCAGTAGCGTGCTTCGGGCTGTACAAACCAGTGTTTCCATTTGCGTCCATGAGACATATCCCATGCATTCAGGTTTCCTGATACATCCAACGTCCATTTCGGCGCAAGACCAATTTCTACTCCAGCATTAACAGTGGCTGCTGCATCGTATAACACATTCGTCTTTACAGCCACTTTCTGTGCCGAAGCCGAAAGCCCGACAAAGAATAGAAGGATACAAGCTAAGTGTTTCATAATTATATTGATTTTTCTTATTTTTTTTCTGTATCAAGGATACAAAAGTGCGGTTTCTGTCGTATCTTTGTATGCTTTCCCTCCGATAACATTCCCTACTGGGCTTTCTTCGTCCTGTCTGTCATTTGTCGCCACAAATGTAGATATAATATTTTTCACATCCAATTATTTGAATTGATTTTTTTAAAAATATAATAAAATTCTTGTATGGGGGTGTGGCGAAGACAGGAAGTTGGTCGCTGTCCCTTGGAAACGGTATGAAACAGAATACCAGACTGATGTACCAATGATGTAGGAAATGATTGACGGAAAATCACCCAAGAATATCCGGCAAACAGCCCATGTAGGGAGGTATCGCATACATCCCGGAAACGTCCGCATGAATGTCTGCGGGCTTCTTCACATCCGTTCCCTAAGAGGACAAGAGAGGGAGGGGCATACACCGGGATATTTTTCGCAGACCAATGGAGTTGTCCGAAATCCGGTAGAAATGTTTTTGCTTCGGTTATCGGATATAACTGCACCGTAAACACGATTAGTAATCGTCGCGCTGTACGATTAGTAATCGTTCACGTGTACGATTAGTAATCGTACCGGTATCGCAGTTATATAGCCGGACACAGAAAGACCACCGATTTATATTTGCTTATGCCATGGGTGCATAGAAAAATAATCGGTGGTCTTTCTGTATTTATCTGAGTCGTCTGTGTGCTATCCATGCACGGTCGGTTAGAATCCGGCCAGTTCGATGATTTTATCTACTGCGGTAATCAGTCCGTCGGGGTTCTTTCCTCCGGCAGTGGCGAAGTGAGGCTGTCCGCCTCCACCTCCTTGGATGAGTTTAGCAGCTTCGCGTACCAGTTGGCCGGCGTTCAGTCCGGTTTTTACCTGGTCGTCGCTCATGATGACTGTCAGCATCGGTTTGTCTCCGAAAATGCTTCCGATGACTACGAAGAGATTTTCGGGGAACTGTCCTTTCAGTTGGAACGCAATGTTCTTGATGGCTTCGGGACGCATCGGCAGTATGGCTTTGATGACTTTTACTCCGTGTATTTCCTTGGCAGTGTCGATAAGTCTTGCCTTGGCGTTCGCTTCGCGTTCTTTCATGAACTCTTCCATTTGTTTCTTCAGTCCGGCGTTTTCGTCTACATACTTGGATATGGCGGCTTTTAAGTCGGGAGCGTTGTTGAAGAGAGTCTTCAAGTCATTGAGGGTGTCTTGGATGGTATCCATCATTTCTTCTACCTTGGCGCCGGTGATGGCTTCGATGCGGCGTACGCCTGCAGCTACCGAGCTTTCGGAAAGAATTTTCACCATACCGATTTTACCTGTAGCCGATACGTGGGTACCGCCGCAGAATTCGATGGACGAACCAAACTGTACGACGCGCACTTCGTCGCCATACTTCTCGCCGAAGAGTGCGATGGCTCCCAACTCCTTGGCCTTTTCTATCGGAAGGTTGCGGTATTCGGTCAGCGGGATGTCTTCACGGATTTTAGCGTTCACCAGGTGTTCTACTTCACGCAGCTGTTCGGGAGTGACCTTTTGGAAGTGTGAGAAGTCGAAACGCAATGAATCCGGAGTGACCAGCGAACCTTTCTGCTCGACGTGTGTACCCAACACCTGACGCAACGCTTCGTCGAGCAAGTGCGTACACGAGTGGTTGGCGGCGCAGGCGGCACGTTTGTCGGTATCTACACAAGCCATCATCGGAGCGTCCAGGTGTTCGGGGAGTTGCTTGGCGATATGAATCGGCAGGTTGTTTTCTTTCTTTGTGTCGATGATTTCGATGGTTTCGAATTCGCTGACCAATACACCCGTGTCACCTACCTGGCCACCGCTTTCGGCATAGAACGGTGTTTCGCTCAGCACGATTTGATAGAGTGTCTGGTTTTTCTGCTTGATTTGGCGGTAGCGCAAAATGCGGGTTTCGTATTCGGTATAGTCGTAGCCGACAAATTTTGTTTCGCCTTCTTCCAGTACGACCCAGTCGCCGGTTTCGATGGCTGCGGCGTTGCGGGCACGCTCTTTTTGTTTCTGCATTTCTGCGTTGAACTCCTCTTCATTGACCGTCATGCCGTTTTCGCGAAGAATCAGTTCGGTCAGGTCGAGCGGGAATCCGAAGGTATCGTATAATGTAAAGGCGTCGACCCCACTGATTTCAGTCTTTCCGGCAGCCTTGGTGTCGTTCATCACCTTGTCGAGCAGGCGGATACCGGTTTCCAACGTCCGCAGGAAAGCTTCTTCTTCTTCCTTGATGACTTTTTCGATAAGCGTTTGTTGCGCTTTCAGTTCGGGGTAAGCCTGTCCCATATTTTCTATCAGTACGGGGACGAGTTTGAACATGAAGGGTTGTTTCTGTCCCAGGAATGTATAGGCGTAGCGTACGGCACGGCGCAGGATACGGCGGATGACATAGCCTGCCTTGGCATTGGAGGGAAGTTGCCCGTCGGTGATGGAGAAAGCGATGGTGCGGATGTGGTCTGCCACTACCCGCATGGCTACGTCTACCTTCGGGTCTTTGCCGTAAGTAGTGCCGGTCAAATCGCCGATGACTTTGATGATGGGTTGGAACACATCGGTGTCGTAGTTGGATTTCTTTCCTTGCAATGCCATGCAGAGGCGTTCGAAGCCCATACCCGTGTCGATTACCTTGGCAGGCAGCGGTTCCAGGCTTCCGTCGGCTTTCCGGTTGTATTGCATGAACACGAGGTTCCAGATTTCGATGACTTGCGGATTGTCTTTGTTCACCAATTCACGTCCGGGTACTTTTGCTTTTTCTTCTTCCGAGCGCAAGTCGATGTGGATTTCCGAGCAAGGTCCGCAAGGTCCCGTATCGCCCATTTCCCAGAAGTTATCGTGCTTGTTGCCGTTGATGATATGGTCTTTGGGAAGGAATTGTTCCCAGTATCCTGCCGCTTCATTGTCGCGTTCCAGTCCTTCTTCGGGGCTTCCTTCGAACACGGTGGCATAGAGGATGCCGGGGTTGATTTTCAATACGTCTACCAGGAATTCCCATGCCCAGCTGATGGCTTCTTTCTTGAAATAGTCGCCGAACGACCAGTTGCCGAGCATTTCGAACATGGTATGGTGATAGGTGTCGTGGCCTACTTCTTCCAGGTCGTTATGCTTTCCGCTTACGCGAAGGCATTTTTGCGAGTCGGTCACGCGTTTGTATTTTGCCGGATGGTTGCCCAGGATGATGTCTTTAAACTGGTTCATACCGGCGTTGGTGAACATCAGTGTGGGGTCGTCTTTGATGACCATCGGTGCCGAAGGCACAATCTGATGTCCTTTTGACTCAAAGAATTTTACGAATGAGTCGCGGATTTCGTTAGCTGTCAACATATAACTCTTATTATCTTGTCGTTAATATTCTCAAAATCGATTTGCAAAGATAATCGGTTTTATTATTTTTGTCGCTACGTTTGGGGCAAAACTTGAAGATTTGCCTATTAATTTTCTTCAAAAACAGCGATTTGAATGCGTAAAGTCTACTATATATACAATCCGAAGACGCGTACATACGACCGTATTTATCCTACGATGCGTCAGCGCATGATGAGTTATCTGCGCAACCTGTTTGTCGGCATGGGGCTAGGGGCAGGGTGTTTTATCTTGTTGCTGATGGTTTTCGGTTCGCCTTCGGAAAAAGACTTGCGGACAGAAAATTCCCGTCTGACCGCACAGTACCACATTTTGTCGACACGGCTGGATGAGGCATTAGGCGTGATGCAGCAGCTTCGGCAAAGGGATGATAACCTGTATCGGGTAATTATGCAAGCCGATCCGGTGCCCGATGCCGTGCGTAATGCCAATTACGGGAAAACAAACCGTTACGAGGAACTGATGGAACTGGCGAACGCCAAGTTGGTGGTGAATACGACGCAGAAGATGGACGTGCTGGAAAGGCAGGTGTATATCCAGTCGAAGTCGTTCGACGAGATACTGGATTTATGTAAGAACCATGATGAAATGCTGATGTGTGTGCCCGCCATCCAGCCTGTATCGAATAAAGACTTGAAGCAGACCGCTTCGGGATATGGCACGCGTGTTGACCCTATATATAAAACGGTAAAGTTTCATGCGGGAATGGATTTCTCGGCTAATGTAGGTACGCCGGTTTACGCGACCGGAAACGGTACGGTGAAAAGCGCAGGTTGGGAGGGGCTGTATGGCAAGTGCATCATCATCGACCATGGTTTCGGTTACGTGACCCGCTATGCGCATCTCAACCAGATTAAAGTCCGTGTGGGGCAGAAAGTGGTGAGGGGTGAAATCATCGGTGAAGTGGGGACTACCGGGAAAAGCACGGGTCCGCACTTGCATTACGAAGTACACCTGAAAGGACAGATTATGAATCCGGTGAATTATTATTTTATGGATTTGGACGCAGATGATTATGATAAGATGATTCAGATAGCTGCCAATCATGGCAAGGTATTCGATTGATGCATGAAAGGAGGGAACAGGTATGGCACTGAAGCAAGACAAGCAGTTGAAGTTGTATTATTCCATCCGCGAGGTCGCGGAAATGTTCGGGGTGAACGAGTCGCTTATCCGTTATTGGGAAAAGGAGTTTCCGAGCATTGCCCCCAAGCGTGCGGGCGGGAAGATACGCCAATATACGAAAGAAGATATTGAGTTTATCCGCCAGGTTTATTATCTGGTAAAAGAGAAGGGGATGACACTGGCGGGAGCCAAGCAGCAGTTGAAACAGAATAAAGAAGGAGTGCGCAATACCACGGAACTGGTCAACCGCCTCAAGCAAATCCGTGCGGAATTGGTAAGTATCCGGAAAGAACTGGATTACCTGACCTGATGTTTTTTTATTTCCTCGGCTTTACAGAGATGAAAATAGGATTCGTCTGTGCAAAGCCGGGGAAAATAAAGTCAGTCGACAATCTCGTCATTGAAATCGTCAATGCGGGTTATTTTCTTGATATTGTTGATTTTTTTCAGATTGTTGCAAATGGTGTTGACATCGTTTACGTCGTGCACATAAAGCTGGACGCGCGATTCGAAAATCCCTTCTTCCGATTCGATATTCAGCTTATGGATGTTAACGTTCAGTTGTTGCGAAATCACTTCGGTCAATTTGTTCAGTATACCTATTTCATCCAGTCCCTTGATGTAGATGTTTACGGGGAATACCAACGCTTTTCCCGTTTGCCATTGTACGGCAATCAAACGGTTGCCGAAGCTGGTTTTCAGTTGGGCGGCAATGGGACACTGGCGTTTATGGATGACAATGCGGTTGTTGTCGTCGATATATCCCAGTACATCGTCGCCAGGGATAGGCTTGCAGCAGTCTGCCAGGATGTAATTTTTCTGGATAGCGTCGGGAGTTAGTTTTACAATAGACTTCTTGTCGATATTGAGTGGTTGCGGTTCGGTTTTATCCTGCTGTTTAGTGTTCTTTTGTTTGTTTCCTCCAAACGCGAAACTGATGTATTTTTTCCAGTTGGTCGAATTTGTTTTTTCTTTCAGTTCGTTCTTGTCGGGGTCTCCTAAGGTGAATACGCCTTGGCCTACCGCCAACGCTAATTCTTCGTAGGTCTTTACCTGATGTTTTTCGCATAATTTGCGGATGTTTTCGTCATTAGCCGGCAACCCTTCGTTTTGAAAGAATTGGGCAATCAGGTCTTCGCCCTTCAGTTGTTGCTCACGCCGTTCCCGTTTCAAGATGGCTTGTATCTTGGCTTTTGCTTTAGCGGTGGTGGCGAAGTTAATCCATGATGGTTGTACCTTTTGAGATTTCGAAGTCAGGATTTCCACTTGGTCCCCGCTTTGCAGCTTGTGGCTGAGTGGCACTAATTTATGGTTGACTTTGGCGCCGATGCAATGGCTGCCCAAGAATGTATGGATAGAGAATGCAAAGTCGAGCGCGGTACAGTTTTGTGGCATCGTCTTGATTTCTCCCTTCGGCGTGAATACGAATATTTCGGACGCGAACAGGTTCAGCTTGATTGTGTCCAAGAAGTCCAATGCATCGGGTTGAGGGTCGTCTAATATTTCTTTGATGGTTTTCAGCCATTTGCTCAGTTCGCCTTCGTCTTCACTACCTCCTCCTGCTTTATATTTCCAGTGGGCTGCGAAGCCTTGTTCGGCTACATCGTTCATCCGTTCGCTTCGGATTTGTACTTCAATCCATTGCCCCTTGTTACTCATAAGGGTGACATGGAGGGCTTGATAACCATTGGCTTTCGGGTGGCTCACCCAGTCGCGCAGGCGGTCAGGGTGGGGTTTGTAGATGCGTGAAATGGCAACGTAGATGTTAAAGCAGTCATTCAGTTCCTCTTCCTGGCTGCGTGGAGTAAAGATGATGCGTACCGCCAGGATGTCGTAGATTTCTTCAAACGTAATATGTTTGGCCTGCATCTTGTTCCAGATAGAGTAAGGAGACTTTACGCGTGCAATGATGCGGTACGGAATGTTCATCTTGTCCAGTTGCTCGCGGATAGGAGCCGTGAATTCGGTAAACAGGCTTTCCCGTTCGGCTTGTGTGGCTTGCAGCTTGTTTTGGATTTCCTGATAAGTTTCGGGATGTTCATACTTGAAGCTCAGGTCTTCCAGTTCGGTCTTGATGCGGTTCAGCCCCAACCGGTTGGCCAAGGGGGCATAGATATACAATGTTTCGCCTGCAATTTTATATTGTTTGCTGGGAAGCATGGAACCAAGTGTACGCATATTGTGCAGGCGGTCGGATATCTTGATAAGGATAACACGTATGTCGTCGTTCATCGTCAGAAGCAGTTTCTTGAAGTTTTCTGCTTGCGCCGACGCACGGTCGCCAAAGATACCTCCCGATATTTTGGTAAGCCCGTCTACGATTTGCGCGATTTTAGGGCCAAAGAGGTTTTCTATATCCTCTACGGTATAGTCTGTATCTTCTACCACATCGTGGAGCAAGGCTGCGCAAATGGAGGTGGAGCCTAATCCGATTTCAACGCAGGCAATGCGGGCCACGGCTATGGGGTGAAGGATATAAGGTTCACCCGACCGGCGTCTTACCCCTTTGTGCGCTTGCCGGGCGAAGTTGAAAGCTTTGGTGATAATTTCTACTTTCTTGCGATGTCTGCTTTCCAAATATCGGTCCAACAATTCCTGAAAAGCGTCGTTTATCAGCTTTTCGTCAGCTTGCTCTTGAGTTAATTTTTCGTCAGTCATGGTAGTCCCTCTTAAATGAATAGTGCAAAATTAGGAAAAATCCTTAATTTTGCAAGAAGAAAGGACTTTTTTCTGATAAATTATCGAATGCGGATGGATTTTCCCGCACGGATGTTGCTTCCACGTATGCCGTTCAGCTTTCGTAGCTGGGATACACTGACTCCGTATTTACGGGCAATACCGCCCAGGGTTTCTCCGTTGCGGATGCGGTGGTATACGGCTTTGGGGGCAGGGATGTCTACGGTATTGCGCCGTGTGAGATACGTGTTCGGTTTGTAATTGTAAATGCTGTCCTCCAAATCGATGAAGCTGCTTATCATTTTGCTGGGCAGGCGCAACGCGTATGGGTGCTCATTGCCGGGGATGATATCTTTCTTGAATTCCGGATTGAGAGCCCGCAGTTCGTCGAGGCTAATGTCACATACAGCCGATACTTGCTGTAAGTGAAGGGGACGGGATATATGTATGGTATCTGTTCCTTCGGGCATTTTCATTTCCATCGGGCTGATGTTGTGTTCGCAATAGTAGGTCATGATGTAATTGGCAGCGATGAAAGCGGGTACGTATCCGCGGGTCTGTTTGGGCAAATAGTTATAAAGTGCCCAAAAGTCTTTTTCTCCATCGGCACGGCGGATGGCTTTATTGATGATGCCGGGGCCGCAGTTATAGGCGGCAAGCACCAGATTCCAGTCATGGTAGATGTCGTAAAGGTCTTTCAGGTAACGGGCTGCAGCGTATGTCGACTTTACCGGGTCGCGCCGTTCGTCTACTAAACTCGTCACTTTCAATCCATAGATTTTTCCGGTGTTCAGCATGAATTGCCATAAGCCTACGGCTCCTTGGCTGGAGCTTGCTATCGGGTTTAACGCCGACTCGACGACCGGCAGGTATTTCAGTTCTAAAGGAAGGTTGTAGAGGTCGAGCGCTTCTTCGAAGATGGGCATATAGAAGTTATTGGCACTCAACATGAATGCTACTTTCTGTCGCAAGCGAGTGGCATACATGTCGATAAATTCACGTACCACTTCATTGTATGGCATTTCGATGATGGCAGGAATGCGTTTCAGGCGGTCCAAATAAACGGAGTCGCTTACTTCCGGATTGTCGGCGGTCAGGGTGCAGTTCTCTCCGATGTGGATGTAATTCTTCGAAATCCAGTCGAGGTAGAGGCTGTCGGTTTCGGATATCATACCGGCAGGCAGGTCGATGACTTCTTCGGTTCCCGATGCCGAGCGGACGGTGATGCTTTTTTCCGTCTGCTGCGCGTAAAGGGCGGAAGTTCCTAATAAGCTTAATATTCCAATAAACAGTTTTTTCATGATTCTAAAATTTAATATTGCATTGCACGCCGATGCCTTGGGGCAATCCGCAGCGTGCGTCGTTAAACAGGGCAGGCTGCCATTCCATACTTAAGTCTTCGGATATGTCGAAGCTGGACAACTCGGCATCTACATACGCGTCAATCACCGAAAGCAAATATACACCGATGAAAGCGAAGATACTCAGGTCACGCTGTCGCCTGTACATGTCTTTACGCCCCCTGAAGGTTTCTTGCCAATAACTGAGGTCATTGAGTACCATTTCTTGTGTCCAGCCGGCAGGCATCATTTCCATATAGCTGTCGTTGGCAGGGTTGTCGCTCATGATATCCTGGTATGCCTGCGAGTAATCCTTATACATTTGCCCGTTCCACGTCAGGGCATAGATACATCCCACGAATCCGCCGTAGATGATAGGCAGCTTCCAGTATTTGTGGTTGTATATCTGTCCTGCGCCCGGTATGGCAAGCGAAAGCCAGATAGCATTGTTCGCTTTCGGAATCCATTTCTTTTTCTTGAGCTTTATGGGGGGAGCCTGTTGTTGGACGGAGTCACTTTTATGGGCGAGTAGTGCTGTGTCTACCGGAGTTTCCAGGTCGGTAATCCGTTGGTTTTCCCATGCCAGCGTGTCGAGCAACGCCAGGCTGTCCGCACGGTTCTGCGCTCGTATAGAGTCGGCTTTCAGTATGCCTTCGCGGTGCTTGCGGGCGCGCTGTCCATACGTATCCATACTTCCGCCGAATAAGAAGCCGAACAGGAATACATAGATAATCAGGTATGTAAACGATTGCTTTTCCAAGTCTGTCCGTTTTTATTCTTTAGGTTGTATCGAATCCAATATCTCCATAATCCGTTCAAGGTCGGCTTCGCTGTTGAAAGGGATGCTGATTTTTCCTTTTCCTTTGTTGCTGCACGATAGCTGCACTTTGGTTCCGAAGAACGAGCACAGATGGTTTTGCAGCAGGGTGTATTCTTCCGACAGCTTGGCTCCTTTAGGGGTTATCTTTTTTCCGCCCGACTCTACGCTTTCACCTGCCGAGAGGGCTTTCACGATTTCTTCTACCTTGCGTACCGAGTAGCCTTGCGCGATGATTTCATTGAAGATGCGTATTTGCGTTTTGGGGTCGTCTAATGCCAGTAAGGCACGGGCATGTCCCATGTCTATTTCTTTGTTCTTCAGTGCTACCTGGATGGGCGCCGGTAGTTTAAGCAGGCGCAGGTAGTTGGCAATGGTAGCACGTTTTTTCCCGACACGGTCGCTCAGTCTTTCTTGCGTCAATCCGTATTGTTCGATGAGGTGCTGGTATGCCAGCGCTATTTCCAAAGCGTTGAGGTCTTCCCGTTGGATATTTTCTATCAGTGCCATCTCCATTACGTTCTCGTCATCGGCTGTGCGGATGTATGCGGGGATGGTTTTCAGTCCGGCCTGTATGGCAGCCCGGTAGCGTCGTTCTCCTGCGATGATTTGGTAGGAGTCTTCGCTCAACTGGCGCAAGGTGATGGGTTGTATGATGCCTATTTCCGCTATCGAGTCAGCCAGTTCCTGTAGGGCAATCGGGTCGAATTCGCGGCGCGGCTGGTTGGGATTGACCGAAATCTTGTCCAGTTCTATTTCGTTGATGGAAGACGACCCCGATGTCCTGATTTCCTCATTGGTGGAAATCAAGGCATCAAGTCCTCTTCCTAATGCATATTTCTTTTGTACCGCCATGTTTTTTTCTGTAGTTACGGGTCGTTACTGTTTTTGGTTTTTGTTAATAATTTCATTGGCAAGTGCCAGATGGTTTTTGGCTCCCGTGGAATCGGCGTCATATAAGATGGCTGGGATTCCGTGGCTCGGCGCTTCGCTTAGTTTTACGTTGCGCTGGATGATTGTCTTAAACACCAATTCCTGAAAATGCCGTTTCACTTCGTCATAGATTTGGTTCGCTAAACGCAGGCGTGAATCGAACATAGTCAGCAAGAATCCTTCTATTTCCAACGACGGGTTCAGCTTCGTCTTGATAATCCGTATGGTGTTCAGCAATTTGCTGATTCCTTCCAGTGCGAAATATTCGCATTGCACAGGGATAATGACCGAGTCGGCGGCAGTCAATGCGTTGATTGTAATCAGTCCTAAAGAAGGCGAGCAGTCTATCAGGATGTAATCGTATTCTCCTGCCATGGGCGCCAGCGCCTTTTTCATGATTTTCTCGCGGTTCTCTAAGTTCAGCATTTCAATTTCTGCTCCCACCAGGTCGATGTGCGAGGGCACGATGTCCAGTCCGTCAATATCGGTCGTGTAAATGGCCTCCCGTATGTCGCTTTGGTTAATCAGACATTCGTAGATAGAGCAGTCGATGTCTTTCAAGTCTACTCCTAATCCGGAAGAGGCATTTGCCTGAGGATCTGCGTCTACTACCAATACTTTCTTTTCGAGTGTAGCCAATGATGCAGCCAAGTTAATAGTGGTCGTAGTTTTGCCTACACCGCCTTTCTGGTTGGCTAAAGCAATAATTTTTCCCATATTAATCAGTTTATCTGATTGCGAAGTAACAAATAATTGGCGAGATAGTATGTCTCATTCTTGCAACATTTTGCAAAACTGTTGATAACTCGCCGCTCCTGTTAATAACTTCACCGGGCAAAGATAGCGATTTTTGTGTAAATCCGGTGTGTGGATACGAAGTTTAATATCTGCTTGTGTAAAATTAACGGATGTATACGGCTTTATTTCATGCTGCCGGACGGTAAGGCAGAATTGCACAGGCTGCATATTGGTGCATTGGGCAAAATATTGTAACTTTGCGGACACGAAATGTACTTATAATATATAAGGTATATATGACAAAGAAAAGACCTCTGTTGCTGTTGTCGAACGATGACGGTGTGAACGCAAAAGGAATACACGAGTTGGTGCGGGCTTTGCGTCCCGTAGGTGATTTGATTGTAGTGGCTCCCGACGGACCTCGTTCGGGTTCGGCAGGTGCCATCACTTCTGCTTTTCCGGTGCTTTATGCTTTGCTCCAGCAGGAGCCGGGTTTGTCGGTATATAAGTGTTCGGGTACTCCGGTGGACTGTGTCAAGCTGGCATTGCACGCCATTGTGCCCCGTACTCCCGACCTTGTGATAGGCGGTATTAACCACGGCGACAATTCTTCGGTGAATGTGCACTATTCGGGAACGATGGGAGTGGTTATCGAAGGATGCTTGAAAGGTATCCCTTCGATTGGTTTTTCGCTTTGCAATCATAGTGCGGATGCCGATTTTACCCCGGCTTTGCCTTATGTGAAGCGTATCGTTGAGGAAACTTTGGCAAAGGGGCTTCCCGAAGGGATTTGCCTGAATGTGAATTTCCCTGATACCGCAGATTTGGAAGGGGTACTGGTATGTCGTCAGACGCATGGTGTGTGGACGCGTGAATTTGTGAAAGCCGACCATCCGAGAGGAGGAAATTATTTCTGGCTGACCGGTGAATACAAGAATCTGGAACCGGATGCGGAAGATACGGATCATTGGGCGTTGGGGCATAATTATGTGGCTATAACGCCTACTCAAATCGATGTGACCGCTTATACGGTGATGCGTGAACTGAAAACGTGGGACTTTAACGTATGAAATATTATCTGATTGTCGGAGAAGCGTCGGGCGACTTGCATGCGTCCAACCTGATGCGTGCGTTGCTTGCGGAAGACCCGAAAGCCGAATTCCGCTTTTTCGGAGGCGACTTGATGAGGAATGTGGGAGGAACTTGTGTGCGTCATTATAAATCGTTAGCCTACATGGGGTTTGTTCCTGTGCTTCTGCATTTGCGTACGATTCTCCGCAATATGGATTTTTGTAAAAGCGATGTGGAGGCATGGAATCCTGATGTCCTGATTCTGGTGGATTATCCGGGTTTCAATTTGAAGATAGCGCAATATATCAAGCTTCATACGCAGATTCCGGTGTTCTATTACATCTCTCCGAAGATTTGGGCGTGGAAAGAATACCGTATAAAGAATATAAAGCGTGATGTCGACGGGATGTTTTCCATTCTTCCGTTTGAAGTGGAGTTTTATCGGAAACATCAATATCCTATTCATTATGTAGGCAATCCGTGTGTAGATGCCGTTGCTGCCTTCCGGAAAGGTTACGGAGAAACGTTTGACGAATTTGTCTTGTCGCACGGGTGGGGAAAGAAACCGATAATCGCTTTGCTCGCCGGAAGCAGGAGGCAGGAAATTAAAGATAATCTGCAATTGATGATACGGGCCTCACGTAGTTTTCCCGATTATCAGTTTGTAGTGGCGGGCGCGCCAGGTATTGAGCCTGAATTTTACCGGCAATACATTGATGCGGATACTGAAATTGTTTTCGGGGAGACTTACCGGTTGCTTGCCCATGCTACGGCAGCACTGGTTACATCGGGTACGGCTACTCTTGAGACTGCACTTTTCCGTGTGCCACAGGTCGTATGTTACTATACGGCTGCAGGCAAGTTGGTTTCTTTGTTGCGTCGGGTCGTGTTAAAAGTTCCCTTTGTGTCGTTGGTCAATCTGATAGCCGGGAAAGAAGTCGTAACTGAGTTGGTGGCAGGTGATATGCGTGTCGGCACTATCGTGCGTGGACTTTCGTTGATATTACCGGGAGGAAAAGAGCGCGGGCGGATGCTGGATGATTACAATCGCTTGATACAGGTATTGGGAGAAGCGGGGGCTTCGGAGCGGGCAGCCACTCAGATGATAGAAGCGCTGAAAGCTTATAAGAAAAAACTGTATGCGTAGTTTCATGCTGGTTTCATTGCATAGAAAATCCAGTTTCAGTGCACTGAAACTGGATTTTCAGTGCACTTAGAAGCTGTTTTGAATTTCTCCAAAAAGTTTTTCTTGGCTTGATGTATCC
>URCM01000043.1 GCA_900546355.1 uncultured Bacteroides sp. | reverse complement strand
ACAACAAGACACCGCTTCCTTCTCCCGTGAAGATTGTGGAGAACGGCACGGAACGTACGCTACGTACCGTAGGCGACAAGTGGAGTTATCTGCAGCGCGTCAAGTTTGGTGCCAATGCGCAGCCCTTCTATGTGTTGATTGACAACGAAGGCAAACCGCTCAATAAGTCTTACTCCTACGACGAAGATATTCCCAAATATATCGAGTTCTTGCAGACTGGATTGGAGAATTATAAGAAAGAAAAATAAACTGAATATAGAAAGGATGCCCGTAAAGTGGCATCCTTTTTTCTAACCCCCTTTTTTGTATATGAAACAGATTATAGACATTGAAACTTGGGAACGCCGGGATAACTACAACTTTTTCCGCAACTTTGTTAGCTCCTGGTATTCCATTACTACAGAGATTGATTGTACAGAGGCAAGTCTGGCTGCCAGAGCAGCGGGACGCTCTTTTTTCCTTTACTATCTTTATGCCGTGCTCCGTTCGGCAAACGAGGTGGATGAACTTCGTTTCCGTAAAGGCAAGAATGGACAGGTCGTCTTTCACGATCGGGTGGATATCATTTCTCCGATAGCCGTTCCCGGTAAGACTTTCTATACAATACGCATACCTTATCACGAAGATTTCAACCGCTTTTATGCCGAAGCCTATGCTTTGATTACCAATATTCCCGAAGATGGCGATCCTTATGGAGCCGAGAAGCATCTCGCGCAGCAAGGCGATTACGATGTAGTGCATTTGAGCGCTGTCCCTAAGATGTATTTCACCTCTACCACTTATACGCTTGCCGAAGCCGGGAATGCTTGCAGCCACCCTTTGATGACTGCCGGAAAAACGGTGACCCGTGAAGGGCGTCTGGTATTTCCACTTTCCATCTATGTGGATCATTCTTTTGTTGATGGTTCGCACTTGGCATCCTTCTTCGGAAAGATAGAAGAATACCTGAAAGAGATTTCACATGAATAAATCATAAAAGAGTAGTATCTATGAAGCGTTTCGTTTTTCTAACCGTTCTTTGTTGCCTGGTGCTTGGAATGAGAGCCCAGACAGCCAAAGAAGAAATCTTTGCAGATGTTCATCGTTCGGCAGCCAATTACTATGCCTATCCCGAACCGACTGTGGAGCAGACAGCTCCTCCTGCAGGTTATAAACCCTTTTATCTGAGCCACTATGCCCGTCATGGTTCACGGTTCCTTATAAATCCGGATGATTACGAGAAGCCGTTGGCAGTGATGCGTGAGGCTGATGAGAATGGTGTGCTCACTGAGTTGGGAAAGAAGACACTTTGTGTTTTGGATAGCGTCTCGCGCATGGCTAAGAGCAGATATGGCGAACTGACTCCGCTGGGTGCACGCCAGCACAAAGGCATTGCAGAGCGAATGTACAAGAATTTCCCGGAAGTCTTTAAAGGAGAAGCCGAGGTGGATGCATGCTCCACGGTGGTTATCCGCTGCATTCTTTCTATGGCGGCAGAATGTTTGAAGCTGCAATCTCTCAATCCGAAGTTGCAGTTCAAGAACGATGCCAGCTATGCCGACATGTACTATATGAATAACGATGACCCCTATGTCAAGACATTGTGCAAGGCGGATGAAGTGGTCGAGGCGAAGGCTGCCATCCGGAAGGAGCATGTACATCCGGAACGCTTGATGAAGGCTTTGTTCAACAACGAGGATTATGTAAACTGGAAAGTGGATGCCGGCAGATTGATGACCCGGTTGTTTGATGTGGCAAGCAACATGCAGAGTCTCGACACGAATCTGGAACTTTACTCTCTCTTCACCAAAGACGAATGCTATGATTTGTGGCAAATCAGCAACAAGAATTGGTATATATCCTATGGCCCGTCTCCGCTCACCAAAAGCGAAATACCTTATATGGAATCCAATCTGCTGGAAAATATACTGAATACGGCCGACACTTGCATCGTGAAGAAAGAGAACAGCGTAACTTTACGTTTCGGCCATGAATCTTGCCTGCTTCCTTTGGTATGCCTGCTGGAATTGGGTGATTGTGCTTATCAGACTACCGATTTAAGCAGACTCGATGAAACTTGGCGAAACTACAAGATTTTCCCGATGGCAGGCAACGTTCAATTCGTTTTCTTCCGCAAGAAAGGCAGTGATGACATTCTTGTAAAGGTGCTGCTCAACGAGCATGAGATGAAACTTCCGGTAGAAAGCGAACTGGCTCCTTATTACCATTGGAAGGATGTGGAGGCTTATTATAGGAATAAACTGAAAGCCTATAGACGATAGAAGCGTGTTAAAGCCGGTCATTGCTTGAGGGATGAACCGGCTTTATTTTTCATTTTTCTTTTTTCTTTCCCGAATTTTACATACGTTTGCAACATCTTAGCGATACCTTTGTACTTGAATGTAAAGATAGCCCTATGTATGCAGCAGAAACTCTAATTGATGAAAAGGCACTTGTTCTCCGCCTGATAGATGGAGATGAGGATGCTTTTTGTGAACTGTACGCTGCCTATAAGGGCCGCCTGATATACTTTGCCATGCGTTTTCTGAAGTCGCGCGAGCATGCCGAGGATGTTTTTCAGGACGCTTTCACCGTGATTTGGCAGAGCCGACGTTTCATCAATCCCGATGCTTCCTTCTCTTCCTACCTTTATACAATTGTTCGCAACCGTGTGCTGAATCAGCTGCGCGACCTCGATAACCAGAACAAACTCAAGGAGCATGTCCTTGCGCAGGCTGTGGATTATACCGATGAAACGAAGAATGAAATTCTAGCTAATGACTTGCGGCAACTAATCTTGCGTGCATTGCAGCAATTGACGCCCCGCCAGCGTGAAATCTTTGAAATGAGCCGTGAACAGCAGATGTCTCACAAGGAGATTGCTGAAACGCTGGGTATATCGGTCAATACGGTGCAGGAGTCTATATCCTTGTCATTGAAATCGCTGCGCGGATATTTGCAGAAGAACTCGGTAGCGGCTGCCGACCTCGTGCTGCTTCTTGTTTGTATGAATTTGTAATGAAGCCCATCTTTCTTCCGTATGAGATAAAAAACGTTAAATACACCCTAGATGCTTCGCTTTTGCGTGTACTATTCTTTTAAAAGGGATAGTTTAAGAACATCTTTGTAGCTCCCCGCAAAAAAACGATTATGAAACATAACGAGAAAGATAAGACTTTGCTTCGCCGTTACTTGGATGACTTGTACACGGTTGAAGATGTCAGCAAGTTGGCAGACCACTTGGCTGTGCCGGAACCGGAAGGCATCCTTGAGGAACTGACTGCCGATGTTTGGGACGAATCAGCGTCGCAACAACCGCTGACTGACCTCGAACGCGAGAAGTCGAAGAAAGAGGCGCGCCAATTGTTGAAGCGCATCGAGCACAAAAAACGGACCTGGTTTCGCCGCATGGCAACTGTCGCTGCAGCTGCGGCTGCGGTTCTTTGTTTGGTGCTGGGTGGCGTCGGATATCTGGATTACATCAACGAACAGCAGATTTCTTATCTGGAAGCCTCGACCTCTTATGGCGAATGCAAGCAGGTGTTGCTTCCTGACGGCACGCAACTGGTCTTGAACTCCTGCTCCCGCATTCGCTATCCCGACCGCTTTGCGGGCAACGAACGCAGGGTGGAGCTCGAAGGTGAGGGCTACTTTCGGGTTCATCGCAACGAGAAGCAGCCGTTCATTGTCAATACCCATCATTTCGACGTTCGTGTATTGGGCACGTGCTTTGATATCAAAGCTTATTTGTCCGATGAGGTTGTTTCTGTCGATGTGGAGAGTGGCAAGGTGCAAGTGGACTTGCCAGAAGCCATGATGCGCTTAAGCGCCCAGGAGCGGGTGTACATCAATACCATTTCCGGCGAATACAACAAGCAGCATGAAAAACGCACTGTGGCAGTATGGCGGAAAGGCGGATTGCGATTCAGCAGTACTCCGATAAACGATGTTGCAAAAGAGTTGGAACGCGTTTATAATTGCTCCATCTCTTTTGCCGAAGGGCAGGTGTTCAAGAATCTGATTTCGGGCGAGCACGACAACAAGAGCCTGGAAGCTGTGTTGCAGTCTATCGAATATACCAGCGGCATTCATTATAAGAAAGATGGGAACAAGGTATTGCTCTATAAATAGTGTGAATCAGGAGTTGAATTTGACTCGCTATTATACAGTTATAAGCAAAGCCTTATATCGAACTCAGGCCAATATAGAAAAAAGGGTTTGGTGCTGTCCGTTTGAAGGGTATTTGAAAGGCGTTTGTAGTGTACTGTGCAGGCATTCATTGTGTTTCGCACATACGTTTCTCCTGAAAAGTCTTTGAGTTTGTTGACGCTCCACTTAAGTGAACAAGTATGTTCACTAAGATGGCCCGAATTGTTCACTATCGTGAAGAAGACAGACCACTATAGTGAACACACTATCAATTCACTGCATTTTTCGTAAGAAACATCGATGCTTTCCCTACAAATGACGGGGCAGAAAGATACTCGGCAAGGTGAGTGAGAGCAATTTCCATGGGTGAGGGCAAAACTTGCCCTCACCCATGGAAATTGCTCTCACTCACCTCCGAAACACCGATGAACAGGGAGGTTCAGGAAAACGGTGAGGGTGGTGAGGGCAAGTTGAAGAAACTCTTGTTACTCAAGCACGGATTATTTCTTTCTTATCAGTTATGAACTGTTTCAGAAACGCTTATGAGTTAAAAGTACTATCTCAATTCCCCTCCTTCAAGAAGGAGGGGTGCCCAAAGGGCGGGGTGGTAGGTGAGGAAAGAAAACCTTATTCTTATGATTCATAGGTGTTTATTGTTTTACCTACCACCTCCCCCTACGGGTAGAAGGTGTGTCAGAAGTGATAAGGGAACACGAATTACACAAATTACGCAAATAAGCGACTCGGATAATCCCTGATTATCAGTAGTCATTAAAAAGCATGATTTGTATAATTTGCGTAATTTGTGTTCTAAGTCTCTATTTCGACACACCCTCAATTGAGATAGTACTGCTAATCACTTAGGTTCCTTTCTTATCAAATATGAATATAATTCAATCACTGCTTCGCATAAATAGTGAAAATATCTTAATGAGACCCCTGCTTCTTCGGGCGACTGTGTACTATATATAAGCGAATCGCCAGAGTGTTAACCTTTATCATTAATAAAATTAAGTATGAAACCACCAACTTGAGCTACACAAAAAAATAGGAGCTGTCTCTAAGAGAAGCCCCTATTCCGGTAATCCGGACGGATATTCATTCGTTTCGACCCGTGTGAATAACGTATCGCGCATTACACATCTTTGTTTTTAATAATTTATTTCAATTACTAAAACGCACAAATTTATGAATAATCTTCCTAATACTGAAAGGAAATGTAGAAATGTAGATTCATTTTTAGCTTTTTTACTGTTCGTATGCTTGTTGTTTACAGCCCCATACGTGCGGGCACAAGAGACAAGAAGCATTACACTGAATGTTCAGAATGAAACGGTAGAGAATGTGTTCAACCAACTGGGCGTGCAGACTGGTTTGAAATTCTTCTATGACCAAGAAATAGTCAATGCAGCTCCACGCATCTCCATCCATGTTTCCAACGCTTCTTTGCAAGAGGTCTTGGAGCAGATTACCTCGCAAGCAAAATTATATTTCAATAGGGACAACAATACAATATCCGTAGGCAATCAGAAAAGTGGAGAGCTTATTGAGAAAGTGAGGACAAAGACAATCAACGGAAAAGTGGTAGACCCAAACGGGGAGCCGATTATCGGTGCCAGTGTATTGGTAAAGGGCACTGCCAATGGAGTGATTACCGATCTTGACGGAAATTATAGCCTGGCCGATGTACCCGGGAATGCGATGCTCGCCTTTTCATATATCGGCTATCAGACGGTAGAGATAAAAGCGGGCGGCAAAGGCCTGGACAGAATCGTCTTGATGGAAGACAACGAGTTGCTGGACGAAGTAGTGGTTGTGGGATATGGTGTGCAGAAGAAGCGCGACGTGACTACTGCCATTGCCAGCCTTCGTGCCAGTGATATGAAAGGCCAACCGGTTACTTCCATGGCCGAGGCGATGGTGGGCAAGATGCCGGGTGTGCAGGTGTCTCAGTCGACGGGTGCTCCGGGCTCTTCCTTGCAGATTAAGGTACGCGGAACGGGCACTATTACGGCAGGAACCTCTCCGCTCTATGTTGTGGACGGTGTGCCTCTTGCCCAGGAGCAGCTGAATACGTTCAATATGAACGATGTAGAGTCCATCGAGGTGCTGAAAGATGCTTCTTCGGCTGCCATCTACGGTTCGCGTGGTTCGAACGGTGTGGTACTGATTACTACCAAGAGAGGGCAGGAAGGGCGTGCTACAGTTTCCTATAACGGATACTATGGCTGGCAGACGGTTTCAAAGAAGATAGACATGCTGAATGCCTACGAGTATGCCGATTTGGTGAACGATGCACGCAACAATACGTATACCGACAAGATGGAGTCCATCAACCGTAAGCTCATAGCGCAGAATAAGAATCCTTTGTCTTTTGACATCTCGGACAGCAATGCCATCCGTCTGCAAAATACAAGCAATGATTATAATACAATTGTTCCCGTTGAAATCTTGCCATACCTGAGAGGTGAAAAAGGACTGGTAGACACGGACTGGCAGGACGAAATCTTCCGTACGGCAGGCATGCAGAGCCATTCGGTTTCTGTCTCAGGCGGCAGCCCGAAGATAAGATATTATGCGTCTGTAGATTATTTGTCACAAGAAGGTGTCATTATCAACAGTGACTTTACGCGCTACAGCTCGCGCTTCAACCTCGATGTAACCGAAGGTATTTTCAAGTTCGGCCTTTCGCTCAATCCGTCTGTAACGATAGAGAATGCGGTTAATTCTGACGGCGCTTACAATTCGGGCGGTGGCGGTATCATTGCTTCGGCGCTGCACAGTGCTCCTATATTTCCGGTTTATAATCCCGACGGTTCATTTTGCTTCTCTCAGAATGCCTGGAGTCCCAATACACAGACAGTACTCGAAAACGGTTCCATAAAGAAAGGTAACAGCCAGACGCAAGTATGGAATCCCGTAGCATTAGCCATGTTGCAGAAGGACGAAACGAAGGCATCCCGTGTTTTTGGCAATATTTACGGAGAAGTGGCTTTTATGCCCGAATTGAAGTATCGGGCCAATTTCGGTGTGGATATTTACAGTAGCTCGCAAGATACGTTCCGTCCGTCCACTATCCCCATTTCCAATACGGAGGGAAATCCGGAGTCGGTGCCCGAAGCAACGGCGAAGACTGCCAAGATGTACAACTGGCTGTTTGAGCAAACGATGAGCTATAATAAGGAAATCCACGGGCATTCTCTTTCTGCACTGGTAGGCTGGACCATGCAATACCAACGAGACGAAAGTACTTATGCTTTTGCCAACGGATTCATTACGAACAGCGTGCCCACTCTCAATGCAGGTACCGTTACCCGCGGCAATTCGCATGCTTCCGAATGGGCCTTGCTTTCAGGACTTGCCAGAATTCAGTATAACTATAAAGGCAAGTACATGCTTACAGGAGCAATCCGTGCCGACGGTGCTTCCCGTTTTGGCAAACAGAACCGTTGGGGATGGTTTCCGTCGGTATCTGCCGGATGGCGTCTGACGGAAGAGCAATTTATGAAGTCGCTGACTTTCATCGACGACTTGAAACTTCGCGCCAGCTACGGTCTGACGGGTAACTTCCGTATTCCCAACTATGGTGCACAAGGCGAAGTTGCCTATTATAGTTATGTGTTGGGCGGAAGCAATGCCGAAGTAATAAAGGGTGCGGCCCCCAAGAGCATGCCCAATCCCGAACTGCATTGGGAAAAGACAGCGCAGGTGAATGTAGGTTTCGATGCGTCGCTGTTCAGTAACCGTTTGACTTTGGGGCTGGATTTATATAACAGTAACACGTATGACTTGTTGCTCAATGTCCCCGTACCCATGACAACCGGTTACAACACTCGCCTCGAGAACATCGGCAAGGTGAACAACAAAGGTGTGGAATTCAATATCGCCACCAATCAGAAGATGGGCGATTTCAACTGGAGTGTTTACTTCAATATCTCGAAGAACATCAACGAAGTGAAAGAACTTGGACCGGGCAATGCCGATATTATTTCTTCCGGTTCGGTGAGCAATGCCTATTTCATAACCCGCGTGGGTGAGGCCATCGGAAGCTATTATCTTCCAGTGGTAGAAGGTGTCTATAAGAATCAGGCCGAAGTGGATGCAGCTTTGCACTACAAGGATTCTCCCACCAACTACGGACTGGCCGACACGAAGCCGGGCGACTTCAAGTTCAAGGACGTCAATGGAGACGGGATACTTGATATTTCGGATACCGACCGCGCCATCGTGGGCAACTATATGCCCGACTTTACTTATGGCTTCGGTGCTACACTGGCTTGGAAAGGCATTGACTTCGGCATTGTGTTTCAAGGTGTGCAGGGCAATGAAATCCTGAACTTGTCTCGCCGGTATTTCTATAACCACGAAGGGAATATGAATAACTACAAAGGAGCTTTGAACCGCTGGAAGTCGGAAGACAATCCTGGTAGTGGAATGAATGTACGTGCCAACCGCGTCAGTAAGGGGCAGAACGGCACCACCTCTACATGGCACGTGGAAGACGGGTCTTACCTGCGCATCAAGAATATTTCGTTGGGATATACCTTGCCCGAAAACTGGCTCAAAAAGGTGTATCTGAAGTCGGCGCGCGTATACTGTTCCATCCAAAATCCGTTTACCTTTACCAACTATGAAGGCTATAATCCGGAAGTTTCAAATCGCAGTGCCGCTACTACCAATGGCGAAGACTATGGTGTATACCCGTTGGCAAGAACCACTTCGATAGGTGTTAATCTTACGTTTTAATCTTAAAAAGACAGTAATATGAAAAAAGTAATAATGTTTGTTCTTACAGCAATGGTTCTTTCAAGTTGTAGTGATTTTATAGACTTGAAACCTATTGATTTTCCTACGGAGGAAACCTTTTATAAGGATGTGAAGGGTTTGGAAGGAGCCGTTATAGGTATCTATGATGAGTTGCAATCCAGCGACCAGTATGGAGCGAAGTTCATGACTTTGATGGAAGTACGTGGTGACAATGTGAAGAATGACAATTCCGGTGCCAGTGGCGGCATCACTTATCAGATAGAAGTTTTCACGGAAACTCCGGCAAACTCCAACTTGTCGGGGGCATGGCTTTCGTTGTACAAGACTATTTATCGTTGCAACCTGGTGTTGCAGAATGTGGAAGAAGTGCCGATGTCCGACGAACAGCGCTCTCGCATTGCCGGACAAGCTTCGTTTATACGTGCTCTTTGTTACTTTAACCTGGTTCGCTTGTGGGGCGAGGTGCCCATCATTACAAAAACGCAGACCGTGACCGAAGCGCGTAACAACAAGCGTGCTCCCATTGATGAAGTCTATGGGCAGATAATCAGCGACTTGGCTGTAGCCAAAGGTTTACCCGCGGTTTGGCCCGAATCGGAAAGAGGCCGTGCCACTTCGTATGCGGCGCATGCATTGCTGGCAAAGGTTTATTTATATAGGAAGAACTATCAGGAAGTGGTCAATGAACTTGCTCCGGTGGTAGCAGCCATTCATGCCGGAAAAGACTTGATGCTGGTGCCCATGCCGCAAACTTTTCCCAACGACTTGAAGACGAGCAAGGACATTATTTTTGCCGTTCAATATCTGAAAGGTGGAGTAGGCGAGTCGGTACATCAGAACAACCGCTATCGTAACAATGACAATGGCAATATCATCTCATTGGAGCAAGCGGAGTTTGAAAGCGACAAGGATAACCGTAAGGCCCTGGTAGAACCTACGGGCAGCGGACAGCGTCCGGGCAAGTTCAATGCTCCGGCAACGAACAATGAGACCAGTGCCGACTTTCCGGTAATGCGTTGTGCCGAAGTGATGCTGATGTATGCCGAAGCTGCCAATGAGCTTGCCGCTGTTCCTACACAAGATGCTTTGGATGCTCTGAATGCCGTACGCACAAATGCAGGTCTTGAAGGGAAAACATTGGCCGAACTGTCCACAAAAACACTCTTCCGCCAGGCAGTATATAAGGAACGCCGTTTGGAGCTTGCTCTGGAGTGCGACCGTTGGTTCGACATTGTTCGCACCGGACAAATGGCTGCCATATTTCCCGGTATTGATGCTTACCGGCAGCTCTATCCGGTTCCTCAAACCGAAATAGAGAATGTCAATGACAAAGCCGGTTGGCAGAACGAAGGCTATGCATTGGAATGATTGAATTTATAATCCATGAAATGATGAAAAAGATATATTTATTGCTGTTTGCTGTTTTGGCAGTATTGCAGCTTTCGGCTCAAGACCGAGTGACGCAGATTCGTGAAAAACTGATGAATCGCGACCAGAGTTCAGTAATTGTGGTAGCCCATCGCGGCGACTGGCGCAATTTTCCGGAAAACTCTTTAGAGGCAATAGACAATGCCGTTAGAATGGGTGTGGATATTGTGGAACTGGATGTAAAGAAGACAAAGGATGGTGAACTGATACTGATGCACGACCGGGCACTGGACCGCACAACCACCGGCAAGGGGCTGGTTTCGGAAGCCACTCTCGACTACATACGTGGGTTGAAGTTGAAAAACGGCTGCAACATACGTACCATCCACAAAGTTCCTACTTTGGAAGAGGCCTTGCTGCATGCCAAAGGCAAGATAATGATAAATCTGGACCAGGCCGACCTCTATTTCGACCAGATTTATGAGCTGATGAAGAAGACCGGAACCACCAAGCAGATTATAATGAAAGGGCGCAAAACAGCAGCCGAAGTCAAGAAACAATTCGGCGATTATCTGAATGACGTAATCTATATGCCCATTGTCGACCTCGACAAGCCGGGGGCCGAGGAACAGATAGAGACGTTTGTCAAGGAGATGTCTCCCGTAGCTTTTGAACTGCTGTATGTAAAGGACTCCAACCCGCTTCCCAAGAAGCTGGCAACGACTTTAGCCGACCGCTCCCTTATCTGGTACAACACTTTGTGGGATACGATGGCAGGCGGACACGACGATGACATGTCTTTGCAAAACCCCGATGAGGGCTATGGCTATTTGATTGACACATTGGGATGCCGCATCCTACAGACTGACCGTCCGGCTTATTTGCTGGAGTATCTGAGAACGAAAAAAATGCACGAATAAAGCAATTTGGTTCACTATCCGTTCGAGTTCCGCAAGCTTGGTTGCAAAGGCTCTGGCATAATACAAATTTATATTCAGTAATCTCTGTCATTCAGCGGAGTGTAGCGACGGAATATCTCCTTTCCTCGCTATACATCCGCCGGATGGTTGCGATTGAGCTTGCGAAACTTAAATCCAATAACAAAATACAATGTTGAAACATCTTATAAATTTCTACAAGGTTTCTTCCGATAAACCTTGTACCGACCTTTCTGTGTCCGCCTGTCAACGGCGCTTGAAGCGGCTGCAATGGTCTACTTTTCTTGCGGCAACGCTTGGCTACGGCATGTATTATGTATGCCGTCTCAGCTTGAATGTAGTGAAGAAACCGATAGTGGAGGAAGGTATTTTCTCCGAAACAGAACTGGGTATTATCGGTTCCGTACTTTTCTTCACTTATGCCATAGGTAAGTTTACAAACGGTTTCCTGGCCGACCGCAGCAACATCAACCGTTTCATGACTACCGGACTCTTGGTCACGGCATTGGTGAACCTTTGTCTCGGCTTTGTCCATTCATTCATCTTGTTTGCCATCCTTTGGGGCATCAGTGGCTGGTTCCAGTCGATGGGGGCCGCTTCTTGCGTGGTAGGCTTGTCACGCTGGTTCACCGACAAACAGCGCGGTTCTTTCTACGGCTTCTGGAGTGCGAGCCACAACATCGGCGAGGCGATGACATTTATCATCATTGCCTCCATTGTCAGTGCTTTCGGCTGGCGGTATGGTTTCTTTGGAGCAGGACTTGTGGGGCTGGCAGGTGCATTGATTGCCTGGCGTTTCTTCCACGATACACCGCAAAGCAAAGGGTTGCCCATTGTCAATATGCCTAAGGCGAAGAAAAAAATGAGTGTGTTGGAAAGCGAGGAATTCAGCCGTGCGCAGAAAGCCGTACTTCGCAATCCTGCCATCTGGATATTGGCACTCAGTAGTGCTTTTATGTATATCAGCCGTTATGCGGTGAACAGTTGGGGCGTATTCTATCTGGAAGCGCAGAAGGGCTATTCTACACTGGATGCCAGTTTCATCATTTCCATCAGTTCGGTCTGTGGCATTGTGGGTACGATGTTTTCCGGTGTCATTTCGGACAAGCTGTTCGGCGGCCGCCGTAATGTGCCCGCCCTTATCTTCGGACTGATGAATGTGGTTGCACTCTGCTTGTTCCTGCTGGTTCCCGGTGTTCATTTCTGGGTGGACGCTTTGGCCATGATACTTTTCGGCCTTGGCATCGGTGTGCTGATTTGCTTTCTCGGAGGGCTGATGGCTGTAGATATTGCTCCGCGCAATGCTTCGGGCGCAGCATTGGGCGTTGTAGGTATAGCCAGCTATATAGGTGCAGGATTGCAAGACGTAATGAGCGGCGTGCTGATAGAAGGGAACAAGCAGTTGGTGGATGGCGTGGAGGTGTACGACTTTACCTACATCAACTGGTTCTGGATAGGGGCGGCATTGCTATCTACATTGCTGGCTTTGTTTGTGTGGAATGCGCGGAATGAAGAAGAAGCATAGCACATTGCCAAAGCAGCTTAATTCTATCCTTACATCGGCAAATGAATAGAATAAGGGGAGTTTGCAACTAAAATTCGAGGCATCATAGCGATGCCTCTTTTATGGGATTTGATTTGCTGTACTTCCCAAATGCTCCTGGCTATAATTCTCATAGTTTGTGTATTTAGGGCAAACTTAGATAACAAATGTGTTTTGGAAAACAAACATCCTTTTGATTTTCAGAATGTGGAGTTGTCTTTCATTTAAAAACACTCAAAAAGTATGAAGTTCCTGCCGCACCAAAATCACTTTGAATTCTTTTTTCACATAATATTTCCTTTTATCTGCCTTTATTTGCGAAAATATTGATAATATTGCCATCTCTTTATGTCCGTAAAGGATATGCTTTTGTTGCAAAAATCTAAGGATATGGTCGATTCTACAGATGAAAAACGCTTATTGGCCGAATTGGGTGCAGGCTCTTTCCAGGCATTCGAGAAGCTCTATCACAGATATAGCGGTAAGCTGTATAACTTCATCATGCGTATTTCCGCGGGCAACCGGTATATGGCTGAAGAAGTGGTGCAGTCCACCTTTATCCGTATATGGGAGGTACGCGGAACAGTAGACCCGGAATCATCATTCATATCTTTCCTCTGCACCATTGCCAAGAATCTGCTGATGAATATGTACCAAAGGCAGACTGTAGAGTTTGTCTATAACGAGTATCTGATGAAAAGCGGCGTAGACCGTGATTTCCGGACGGAAGAAGGCATCGACCTGCACTTTCTGCATGAGTACATAGACTCATTGGCAGACAAGCTTCCCGAACAACGCAAAAAGATATTCATCCTGAGCAAAAGGCAGCATTACACCAATAAGGAGATAGCAGAACAATTGGGAATATCCGAGAGCACGGTTGCCACGCAGTTGTCTCTTGCCGTAAAATTCATGCGCACGCAGTTAATGCAGAATTACGACGCTGTTCTTGCCCTTTTATTTGTATTCTTTGTTAATGAAGTGTAAATGTGACAAGGGCTTTTGGATAATAAGCGGGATGAAAGTGTATACTTTTAAATAACAAAAAGATGGATAAGGCACAGTATAGAAAACTAATGGATTGGATGAAGAACGATCGCCACCTGCAAGACTGGTGGGAGGGAGAGTTTGTCAAATCGGATGCAGAGATTGATGTTGCATTGCGCAACAAGATGTTTGTCCGTATCAAGGAAGAGACGGTTGGCAAGTCACGGTCTGCGCGGGTTGTCCGTATGAATATTCTGAGATGGGCTGCCATGATTTGTCTGCCCGTTTGCCTCGCTTTCTTCACTTATTACCTGATAGACATGTCTCAAGCACCCGGAATGCCTCTCGTTGTGAAAGCTGGTAAGGGCGACAAGGCAAGGATTGAGTTGCCGGATGGAACGAACGTTGTTCTGAATTCAGCGTCCCAATTGAGCTACCTCAATGATTTTGGTAAAAAGAATCGGTGTGTGCAACTCAATGGAGAGGCATTCTTTAAGGTTGCTCATGATGAAAGCCGTACGTTCATAGTGCAAGCCGGCAACCTGGAAGTGAAAGTGCATGGCACGTCTTTCAATGTTTCGGCTTACGAAGACGACGAGGACATCGTTGTTGTGTTGCAAGAAGGTAAAGTAGGGGTGTACGCCCAAGGAATGTCGCACACCATGATTCCCGGCGACAAGCTGGAATACAATAAGCTTACCCAAAAGCTGACTACCACAAAAGTGAATTCCGAAGATTACATTGAGTGGATAAAGGGAAATCTGTATTTCGACAAAGAATCGTTGAAGAATATCATGAACACTCTTTCGCGCATTTATAATGTAGAGATACGCTTTGAGTCGGATAAGCTTTTGAACGAACGTTTCACCGGAACCATCCCCGGCAATGGCATCCGGAGTGCTTTGAACATGCTGATGCTTACTGCCGATTTTACGTATGAAATGGACGGCTCTGTCATCGTAATAAAAAGCAAATAGGTTAACGGGAGTTAAAATCGCAAGGCGGCTTGGACGAAGACATAGGGGTGGCTGTATACTTATCAAACCTATAAAAGTTTTGATGTATGAAACACAAGTTAGCCTTTTTAAGACTCTTCCGCTCCTTTGTCGGGAGAAGTGGTAATCGGAACGCAGTGCGGACTGTCTGTCTGGCATTGTTTCTAAGTATTTCCTTTAGTGCTTATTCCCAAATCACAATCAGCTTCAAGGAGCAGCCGTTGAGGTCTGCCCTGAAGCAGATAGAGCAGGTGAGTGCCTATAAGTTCTTTTACAATGAGAGCCTGCCGGATTTGGACCGGAAAGTATCGTTGAATGTGCAGGATGCAACGATTGACCAGACTATGCGGCAGCTTCTGGCAAAGACGGCTCTTTCGTATAAGCAGGAGCAGGGGAATGTAATTGCTCTGATTCGCAAGCCTGCGCAAAACGCTTCATCTGCAAAGAAAATAACCGGTATTGTTGTAGATGCCAATGGTGAACCTATTATCGGTGCTACTGTTATGGTGAAAGGTGCTTCCAACGGAGGAATTACCGATGTGGATGGTGTATATTCTCTTATGGATGTGCCCGGAGATGCCATGATTTCAATTTCCTATGTCGGATATAAGACCGTAGATATTAAAGTGACGGATAAATCGCTGGCAAGAGTAATCTTGAAAGAGGATACGGAAATGCTTGATGAGGTGGTTGTTGTGGGCTATGGTGTACAGAAGAAGAGCGATATAACCGGTTCCGTATCTTCCGTGAAATCAGAAGAATTGCTCTCTGCTCCCAATACAAGTACAGCGCAGGCTCTTCAGGGACGCGTATCGGGTGTTGTAGTACAAAACACCAGTGGTGACCCTGCTGGTGCTGTCTCTATCCGTATTCGCGGCTCAAACTCTCTGACCTACGGTAACGACCCTTTGGTGATTATCGATGGCGTACAAGACGGAAACATCGGCAGCTTGAATCCTAACCAGATTCAATCCATAGAGGTTCTGAAAGATGCAGCGGCCTTGTCAGTATACGGCTCTAAAGGTGCCAATGGTGTCATTCTTGTAACAACCAAGAACGGTACAGCCGGCAAGGCACGCATCTCTTATAACGGATTTGTTTCATTTGACCAGGTAAGGAAGAAGTTACCTTCTCTGAATGCGACAGACTATGCAACTTTGCTGAATGAAGCGAGAATTGAAAACGGGCAAAATCCGATTTTTATGCAGGATGAGATTGCCGCTTTAGGAGAAGGAACCAATTGGCAGAATGAAATATTCAGAGAAGCCATATCCCACACGCACAACGTCAGTGTGAGTGGTGGAAAAGAAGGCATATCCTATTTTCTGGCAGGGGGATATGTCGACAAGCAAGGGGTTGTCTTGAATACGGATTTCAGGGAATATACTTTCCGCTCAAATTTTAAGATACAAGCCAACAAGCGTTTGAGCTTTATACTGAACACCTTTGCTTCCTATAACAAATCACAGAAAGGTGAATATGAACAAGCTATCAGTTCGGCATTGCAATGGTCGCCCACCAAGAAGGTTTATGATTCCGAAAGCGAAGGCGGCTATACGCAGCCGGGCGGTGTAGGGCCTACTTCGTTCAATCCGGTAGGATATGCCAAGGAGTTTGTAAATGATAACTCTGCTTCCGTGTTTAATGTTGCTGTCACGGGTGAATATAAGTTTTGGGATTTCCTGAAATTTTCGACCTTGTTTTCATACAAGACCAATAGCCGGACTTCAGGCTATTTCGACAATCAGGTAGTGAACAACGGTCCGACTACGGAAGTAAGCGGAAGCAAAACGCAGTCTAATTATATTGCATTGCAAAGTACCTCAATCCTTACTTTCGACAAATCTTTCGGTAAGCACAATGTGCAGGCAACCGGTGTTTACGAAATGCTGAAAGATAGCTATGATGGCACGACAGCATCAGCCAAAGGCATCCCCGTGGGATTGGGATACAATGGAATACAGTTTGGTTCTATCTTGCAGCAGCCTTGGGCGGAAACTTCCAAAACAACCATGCAGTCGTTCATGGGACGCGTCAATTACAGTTATCAGAAGCGGTATATGTTGTCGGCTTCCGTTCGTTACGACGGTGCCAGCCAATTGGCCGAAGGGCATAAATACGACGGTTTCACAGCCTTTTCCGTAGGATGGAATTTGATGGAAGAGGCTTTTATGGAGAGATTCCGTCATGTTGTCCCCGAATTCAAGTTAAGGGCCAGCTACGGAACGGTGGGCAATGCGGCTGTTCCGTCGTTTGCCTCCCAGTTGAAGTTTACTCCCGGCTTGGATGCCAACAACAATCCTACCCTTGCCATTTCCCAGTTGAGTAATGAAAACCTGAAGTGGGAACGTACGAATGAGCTGAATGTAGGTATCGACAGCCGTTGGTGGGGCGGCAGGCTGAGTTTTTCTGCCGAGTATTACAAGAAGAAGACAACCGATTTGTTGATGTGGCAGAAGGTGCCCACGGCATTGGGAGTAGAATCTATCCTGACAAATGTAGGCGCGGTATCCAATCGGGGTTTTGACTTGACATTCGGTGGTATTCCCGTATCGACAAAAAACTTCAAATGGGATATAAACTATACGGTGAACTATAATAAGAACAAAATTCTGGAACTGGATGGCCTTTCCGATATGATGATTTACACCAGCAATGCCGACTTTCCCGGATTGGTAGGCTCTTACGTGCAGATGGTAGGACAGCCGATGGGTACATTCCTGGGCTACACCTTTGCCGGAGTGTGGAAACAGAATGAAGCGACTACGGCAGCCTTGTATGGTGCTAAGCCGGGAGATGCCAAATATGCAGATCTCAACAGGGATGGAAAAATAGATAAAGAAGACATCGGTATCATAGGCAATGCGCAACCCACATGGAGCTTTGGCTTCAACAATACATTTACCATTTACGATTTCGACTTGAACATCTTCTGGCAGGGAGTAGCGGGTAATGATGTTTATAATCAGAACCGTGTGCGCCGTGAAGTCTATTCTTCGGATGCTTTTCCTACCAATCCGGTTATAAAAGAGCATTGGACACAGGAGAACGAAACGGACATCCCGTCATTTTCGGGGACAGAATATGTCAACTCTTCCCGTTGGGTTGAAAAAGGTGCTTATCTGCGGTTGAAGAATATCACTTTGGGCTATCGTCTGCCCCGGCAACTGTTGTCGAAGATTGGATTCAATGCTGCCCGCATTTATGTAAGTGCCAACAACCTTTGGACGATAACGAACTATACCGGATATGACCCCGAGGCCAGTATGGGAACCGACGCTACGGCTGCCGGGGTAGACCGCGGCATCTATCCCTCGGCAAAGAGCTTCTTGGTGGGTTTGGATATTACATTTTAACTGATAAATTAAGGATATATTATGAAAATAAAGATGAATATAAAAAGAATGGTAGTGGGATTGATGACCGTTAGCATCTGTTGCGGATGTGCCGATTTATCGGAAGATTTGACCGGACAGCCCACATCAGACAAATTCTTTAAGACAATTGTCGATTTCAACAGTTATATTTCCGGAGCTTATACCCCCCTTGTCAAGCTCTATGGAGAAGATGCACCCTACGTTGCGTGTGCCGGTGCTGAAGATGTATGTACCCCGGTAGTCAGATGGAAAGGATTCGAGCAGGTTAACATTAACACAGTAGGCAATCCGGAAGAAGTGACGGATATTTTATGGAACAATTGTTATTCGAGCATCAGTGCATGTAATACTACGATAGAACTGGTTGCACAGAATACGAATCTCACGGCAGAGGAGTTGAGCCCCATTGACGGCGAAGCCAAATTCCTCCGTGCTTTCGGCTATTTCCAGTTGGTCCGCTGGTTTGGTGAGGTTCCTTTACTGACGGAGGCCAATCAGAAGAATGCGTCGGTGGAACCGCAGGCTGCCATAGCTGATATTTATAAACAGATTGTTGTGGATTTGCAGTCGGCGGAAACGACGCTGCCTTCGAAGCGGGAAGACCGTACCCGTCCCACAAGCTGGACGGCAAAGTCCTTGCTGGCAAAGGTATATCTCACTATGGCAGGCTTCCCGTTGAACGACACTTCATGCTATGCGCTGGCACGTGATAAGGCTGGAGAAGTCATCAATGAGAAAGTTTATTCGTTGGAGAGACATTTCTTCGACTTGTGGCTGTATGATAACAGACAGACTAATTCCGAATTTATTTTCACCCTTTATGGCAATTCCATCAGCAGGACGGGCGGTTATCAATTCCGTGCCACTCGTCCCGATGCCAATGGTGAAGGAGGTTGGGCCGACTGGACAAGCGACAGCCGCTTCTTTGATATGTTTCCTAAAGGAGATGGCAGCCGTGTGAAAGGTACTTTTTATCTGACTATGATAGACGGAACCCCGTGGGAGTAGACAAACACGGCTCAGCCCTACGTAGGGAAACTGCGCGATGCCGGTCCTGCAAGCGGCGGATATTACAATGCGCCCATCGGGAGCGGGCAGAATGCGGATGGCTTTTACTGCATGTTGCGTTATTCTGATATATTGCTTATATATGCCGAGGCTGCCAATCTTGCAGAAGGAAGCCCTTCGCAAAAGGCTTATGATGCACTGAATGAAGTTCGCAGAAGGGCAGGCTTGCCCGAACTTTCCGGCTTGACGGCGAAACAGTTTGATGACGCGGTTCTTGACGAGCGAAATTGGGAGCTGGCGTTTGAATGTAACCGCTGGTTCGACCTCTGCCGCCGTTATCTGTTGAAAGAGAAATTGTCTCCTTGGTATCCGGAATCAACGATAGACGACCATAACTATCTGCTGCCGAAACCGAATGACCAGTTAATGATTATGACCGGAGTAAAGCAGAACCCCGGATATTGACAATAACCTTAAAAAAACGAACAAGATGAAAAAGAATATATTTTTGTTTTGGGTACTTTTAAGTACCTTGGTTGGTGGAGTGTCTTGCAGCAGCGAAGAACTGCCTGCCAATCCCACGATAGTGTCTCCGGTATCTTCTCTGGTGTTGTCGGTCGAGGGTATGGACTATGTGGCGGTGCCCAGGTTGAAGGAAGACAAGACGCTGGATAATGTATTGACCCTTGAGGTCAGAAAGGCTTCGACAAAGGCCGTTGTGAAATCAATCGTTCTTGCAGATGCCTCGGCTGAGGCTAACGTTGCCGTAGGTGACGAGGTGACTTTTACCGGCAACAGATGGGAGCTTGTCTTGAAACGCGGCATGGAAACCGGAAGCTATTTTGTTGAGATGGTCTACAATGAACCGCCGTTTATGTACTTCGTCAAAACCGGAGACTATGGACCGGAAGGAGAAAGATATTATGTCAATCCGGACAAATCGCAAAAGATTGCTTCCATCAACTATGATACCAAGTTTGAGGGATATATTGATTTGACCGGAACGAATTGGGATAATATCGGTCTTGTTGCTTCGGATTTGTCTTCCTACTACGACTTCTCCGGTGGAGCCGACGGTTCAAGCTGCTCGTTCGAGATGGTGAAGAAAGAGTCTGCCGGTGGAAATGTTTTTGCTTGCGATGGTCCTTGGGGAAACTGGACTTCCAATAACGGAACCCCCGAAATTACTTCTCCGGGCGTATGGAAGATTAATTTCGATGCGGCGACTCAGGTGATGACGCTACTCCACACGCAATGGGCGGTTACAGGCTCTGCCATCAGTTCCTTGAAGGCTATGACCTATTCTTCGGAAACGCGTCTCTGGAGCCTGGATACGGATTTGTCGCCAGGAACGCTGAAGTTTACCACCATTGCTGGCGGTTATGGCGACCCGATAATTGTATATGGAGCGTCCGAAGGACTTTCCAAACTGTCGGAAGAGGGTACGGACATAGAAATCGGGACGGCTGGGAATTATACGATTACACTGAATTTGAGTCAGCCGCCGTATTATGACTATTCAATCAAGAAAAACGGATGACACTTATGAAAAAAATTACATTATTATTGTCTTCTTTGTTCTTTTTCTCCCTTGGAACGAGTGCTTGTTCGGACGAGGCGCCATCCGGAAACACTGAAAAACCGGAACTGCCGGTCAATCCCGAGCCGCCCGTTACCCCTTCGGAGACTTTGAAAGGCTCGTTTGAAAGTAAGTTTGTGAGATATGCTAAAGGACAGAAGTTCACCGGGCAGGAGGATGATAGGCTGGTGACTACGGTATGGAAAGACACCGTATGGCAGAATGAGCGCGTGCATAAGCAGATTGTGCTTTGGACGGAATCAAAACGGTATGATGACTTGACGTACGAAATCGGTGACCTGCTGTCCGGCGGCAACCGTATTGCTTCTTCCAATCTGCATTTGCGTTTTCCATCCTATGTGTTGGGAGATGAAAAGGCTCTTGTTTGCAATGAATACCGCACGCATACTTCGGTACAGATTGCGGATAAGTTGTCCGAAGAGGCAGTCAGAACAGTGACTGCTTCGGAACCGGTAAAACTTTGGCTGACTGCCGACATTCCTGCGGGCACCGCGCCTGGAGAGTACGAAGGCACGGTCACCGTAAAATCGGGTGGTGAGGTGCAACTGACGTTCACGGTAAGGTTGCTGGTTGTCAATCATGCCTTGCCTCCGGTGAGCGAATGGGCTTTCCATTTGGATTTATGGCAGTTCCCTTTCCAGCTGTCCGGCTTGTGTGCTGATAATGGGCAAAAAGTTACTCCTTTTTCGAGTGAGTATTTCACTCTGGTGAAACCATTCTATCAGTTGCTGGCTGATGCCGGACAAAAGGTTATCACTGCCTATATCAAGGACGGCGCTTTCAACAAAGGTCAAACCATGGTTAAGTGGCATGAGGCTGCTGATGGGAAATGGAGCTTCGACTATACCGGTTTCGACAAGTTTGTCGCTCAGATGATGTCGTGGGGGATTGGCAGACAAATCAGTTGTTTTTCTCTGGTGGGATGGAACACTTCCATCGGATATACCGATGCTTCGGGCGAAGCCCGGACGTTGAAGCTGACAGTGGGGAGTGACGAATACCGGACTGTTTGGAATGAGTTTCTGGATTCCTTTGAGCGTCATCTTAAAACGAAGGGTTGGTTTGAAAAGACTGTTCTTTATATGGACGAAATCAGGGAAGATGAAATGCGGCAGGTGGTATCTTTCATAAAGCAGCACAATCCGGATTGGAAAATAGGACTTGCCGGTAGTGCCGTCTCCTCCGATGTGGAGAGTGCTTTTTATGACTACAGCACCATTTTGGGATATGACCGCACATCGACGAATGCTGTTGCCACTTTCTATACCAGTTGCGCGCAGAGCATCCCCAATGCCTATGTAAGTCTGGATAACAATCCGGCAGAGATGGTGTGGGTGGCTTGGTATGCCAAAGCCAAAGGATTGAACGGATTCTTGAGATGGGCTTACGATTATTGGACCAAGGCCGACCCGCAGGATGTGAGGGATGGAAGTAACACGGCGGGGGATTTCAGCCTGATTTATCGCAGTGACAACTCTTTGTCTTCAGTCCCCTTGTCGAGCATTCGTCTTGAATTGCTTCGCGAAGGTATACAGGATTATGAAAAAATGCGCATCCTCTCCACCAATCTGATGAATCCCGTTGTGCAGAAGTTTACGTTGACTTCGGGAAGATTCGCAGGGGAAATAGTGACGGAAGCACAAGGTATGTTGAAAAAGATTTCTGCTGAATATTAAAAAAGGATGATTATGATTAAACTTGAAAAAATATTTGTATTGCTCTTTTTGCTGGGATTGTCAGTAAGGATGAGTGCTGTCGGTCTGGATAAACGATTTCAGATACTGCCTCTGCCGCAGCAGATGGAAATTCAGAAAGGGAAAGGCATAAGTGCCGGTGAACTCTCTTTTGTCACCATGAAAGGGGAAGGAGAAATCCCGGTTCTGGGAAATATGCTGGATGCGCTTCCGCGATATGCGGTGAAAGGGGTAAAAGGCGTGACACTCTCAATGACCGGAAAGGATGTGCCCGCATCTCCCGAAGGGTATGTATTGGAAGTCTCTTCCAAAGGGGTTGCCATCCGTGCCCGTTCTCATGCCGGACTGTTTTATGGTTGCCAGACCTTGGAGCAGCTGATGGAAGACAGCCATCAGTTTTCATTGGAGATACCGGCGATGAAAATTACGGATTATCCGGCTATAGCCTATCGCGCCGTACATCTGGATACAAAACATCATCTGGACCGGACGGAATACTATTATCGCATGATTGACAAACTGGCAAGGTATAAAGTGAATGCCGTGATATGGGAGCTGGAGGACAAGCTGCGCTATACCCGTCGTCCCGAAGTGGGTGCGCCAAACGCCATCGGCAAGCAGGAAATGCAAGCCATCTGCCGCTATGCCGAAGAACGGAACATCAACATCAGCCCTCTGGTGCAAGGGTTGGGACACGCCAGTTTCATCTTGAAGCACCACTGGGAGCTGCGCGAGAGTGAAAAGAGTGATTGGGAATTCTGTCCTTCCAATCCCCGCACATACGAAGTTCTGTTCGACCTCTATCGGGATGCTATGGAAGCGATGCCACAAAGCAAATACCTCCATATAGGCGGCGATGAAATATCGGCCATCGGCATTGATGAGCGTTGTAAGGCAACCGGCAAAACGGCTTTTCAGTTGCAGATGGAGTGGCTTAAAAAGGTATGCGATTTTGCGGTGGCACACGGGCGGACTCCTATATTCTGGGACGATATGCCGTTGAAATATGCCAATCTGTGGTGGCTTCTGCACCGCAATGTGCCGGACGATGAAGTCATGAAGAACTGGAATACGGCGGAATTGGATAAAGCGATAGATATGTTTCCCAAGAACTGCATCTACATGCGCTGGCATTACGAAGACCCTACCATTCTGCCACATCGGATGCTGCTTAATTGGTATCATAAGAAAGGTCTGAAGGTGATGGGAGCTACTTCCGCGTCTACCGGGGAAACTCCGTTTATACCGCGTAATAATTCCAGGGTACAGTATATCAAGGATTTTTGCGCTTTGGTTGCCGAAAATCAGTTGGAGGGAATTTTGACCACGGCATGGGATGACGGCTCGGCCCATCTGGAAACTGTTATGCGCGGTTTCATAGCGCAAGGGGAGTATGGCTGGCATCCCGGCGGGAGGACGATAGAAGATTTCATCACAGCGCATGCCCGGCGTGAGTTTGGTTTGCAACGGAAACAGATGGATTTTCTGGCAGAGATGGAGAAAGCCGCCTTTTTCTTTGACGGAGCGCTGGTTGTTTCCGGTTCGAGGAATCCGGCTTGGGGAGTGACCGAGGCTTTTACCTTGATAGAACTGCCTGATGCCGGGGCGCCGGGAAAGTGGAGCAGGAAGTACGAGAATAGATTGGATTCTGCCCGTATTGAAGCCGCGCGCTATGAAAGAATAACCAAAGGATTGCAGGACGCAGAATCCCATGCTTTGCGCAATCGTTATACATTGGATATTTATGAGCAGACCGGACGTTTGCTGAACTATCCGGTACGGTTATTGATGGCTTTGGAAAACTATGATAAAGCGAACGGAGAGGATGAGCGTGCGGCAAGTCTGAGGCAGATTAAAAAGGTGTGTTCTTATTTTAAGGAGATGCGTGCGGAGCTTGAATCTGTATATTCGCAAACCCGCTTCATGAGCAATCCCGAGGGGTATATTGCCGACCAGAATCACCACCGCCATCTTGCTGCAATGACCAATAACAGCGATTGGCTGTATCTTTATGAACTTCCGATGGTGGAAAAAATAGAGTCGTGGATGAAGACTTTGGATGAATAGAGAAACTGATTAACCTTAGACTAAGTCTCGTGGTCTGTCGGATACAGACCGGAAAGTTTTCAATAGGTATTGTTGTTCCGGGAAAATGCGCTTTGCTGATTCCCGGAACTTTTGTATGGATGAACGGAGAAACTTTATATCTCGGTTTCTGTTTTTAAGTATTATTGAAGTATCGGAAATGTGCAGACAAGATTTGTAGTATTACAGAATTGTTACAGAATTTATC
>URCM01000042.1 GCA_900546355.1 uncultured Bacteroides sp. | reverse complement strand
GGATACATCAAGCCAAGAAAAACTTTTTGGAGAAATTCAAAACAGCTTCTTATATTTTTCTTCTGTGTTTCTCTGCGCATTTTTGTATAATCTGTGTTCAATACGACATCTACAAAAATGCACATTTTTCATACCGCGCAAAGTATAAATATCCGTAAGCTATTTCTTTGTCACGATGGTGCAGCGGTTTACATCCGTTACTCATATCGGTCAGCCTAACAGCCTGTGCATTGGATATTTCTGCACAGAGCCATATTGTCAAGAGGGCTTCGTAACAAACAATTACTCGTAAAGCACGCCTCTTTAGGCTACTGTTGACGGAACAACAGGTTCAGACATCATGCTGAACAATTACTTGTACGACCTCTTGTCGCACGTTATATCGTAAAGGTACGCAAAATATGGCAAATTCCGTGAAAAGTTCTCATCACCTGTGCGGAGAATCAATAAAAATAAACTGTTTCTTAGAATAATCAGAAAATCCGGTACGCATCCCTGCGAACCGGATTTTCCGAATTACTAATTAAGTAAATATATGATGGAAACTCTTTTCCATCTTTCGTTTGATAGAGATATAATAAAGAGGTTTTTTCGTCCCCTTCTTCCTTCTAACATTTAAGACCGGGAAATTGTTCTGGAAGTTTGCAAGAAAAATTTTGCGTATCTGCGTCCTGCTTTTCCCGATTGTTAAAGAAATAGCTGATAATCAACTACTCCTAACCACTTGTCGAACTTGAAACCGACTTCTTTGAAATGAGAGACTTGTGTAAAGCCCAAGCGTTCGTGTAGCAAGCGGCTGGCATGATTATCCTCGGTAATGCAAGCTATCAGCGAACGGCATTTCATCGGACGACAGGCTTCAATCAGCTTTTCCATCAAGCGTGTGCCAATGCCTTTCCGCTCTTCGCCTGGAGCGACATAAACCGTAGTTTCCCATGTCTGTGCATAGGCCGCCCGTTCTTTCCACGGATGCGCATAGCAATACCCTGTGATTTTTCCGTCTGTCTCTTCCACGAAATACGGATAATGAGAAGTTATGGCAAGAATACGCTGCCTCATCTCGGCTTCATCAAGCGAAGTTATCTCGAAGGTGGCAGTGCTCAAGGTAATGTAATGATTATAGATATCTACGATGGCGCATGCGTCTTGAGGGGTTACATTACGTATCATTGTGTTTTAATTGATAAAGTTAGAAATGAATTGAATGTCCGCAATTAGCCAACGTAGGGGCGGGGTTAGCCCGCCCGTATGCGTCCAGGTGGATGTTTTCGGGCAGGCAACCCCTGCCCCTACAGTTTATTGGTAAAATGCGGACATTCATATATTAGAAACTATTTTGAATTTCTCCAAAAAGTTTTTCTTGTCTTGATGTATTCGTTTTCGTGTGTGCTTTGGGCGATTTTTTGGTCCTTTCCGCTTCTGTCCTTCGTCAGATAGCCCGCTATCTTCCTCATCACAGAAGCGGGAATACCTCAAAAACTCATCCTAAACCAGAGCACGATAAATTCAAAATAGTTTCTTAATATCCAAAGATTTCTTCGGTACTTAACCGTTTCACCGGACCAATCTTTTCGAGTGCTTTCATATCGAGTTCTTTCTCATTGCCAAGGATGAGGTAACGGTAAGGCTTGTTTGCCATCGCTTCTTTCTCGAAGCGGGCAATGTCATCCAAGGTGAGTGACGCTGCGGCATTGTACACTTTCTCGTTGATGTCATAATCGATGCCTCTGAATTTGGCGTTGAGATAAGCATTGATGATGCCCATCTTCGTGGTACGGGCAGTGGCAAGACGTTTCAAGAGTGCTTGTTTTGCCAGTTCGAACGCTTTATCCGATTGCGGCATGGTGTTGATGATTTCGTTGAACGTACGGATGCAGTCGGTCATCTTGTCGTTTTGCGAGATAATGAATGTCATGGCATATTCGGGTCTTCCCTTATAGGCAGGAGTCACATAAGAAGCTCCGGCACTGTATGCCAATCCTCTGGCTTCGCGCAATTCCTGGAACACAACCGTATTCATGCCTCCTCCGAAATATTCATTGAACAAATCAATAACCGGCTGACGGGCAGCGTCCCACGCACGGTTCTCGTTATGGTATTGCACCATATAAATATTCTTCGCGTCATACGGGGCAATGAACACTTCGTTCTTCGGGGTGGATTGTAACGTATAGGGTTTTCCCACGGGAACATCAGCAAGCGTCGAAGCTGTCGGGTGATTGCGGTCTACCGAAGCGATAAGCTCGTCCTGTTCCATCGGGCCATAATATAATATGGTGTGCTTGTAGTTTCCGAAGGCTTTTATCTTATCCACCAACTGTTGTGGATTCATCTCCTTCAGTTCCTGAGATGAAGGAATGTTGCGTGCCTGGTTGTAAGGACCATAGGTTCCGTATGCCCGTAAAGCGTTGAAATTGCTTTCTTGGCTAAGTTTATTGTCTGTACGCGCCTTCTCTTCAAGAGCGATGTATTGGGCGTATGCTTCATTGTCGGCTTTCGCATGAGCAAGGAAGTCTTCCATCAATGCCATGGCCTGTGTCATGTTTTCAGCCAATCCCCGCAACGCGATACTGCTGGTCTTGGTGCCTACACTGATTTCGAAGTCGCAAGCCAGTTGATAGAACTTCTGCTTCAACTCTTCGGCACTCATCTTGTCAGTGCCCAGGTATTCGAAATAATCGGCGGCATACGGAAGCCATTTGTCGCTCTCCTCGCCGAATTCGAAGTAATAGTTTAACGAAAAGCGTCCGTTTTCGGTATTCTTTACATAGAGTACGGGTAAGCCTTTCGAAGTTGTTCCTTTGGCCAGGTCTTTATTGAAATCGACAAAACGCGGCTGTATCGGAGTGGTTTTCGCATTCGTAATCTCTGCCACAAATGCGCTTTGCATATCGCGGTTGGTCGGGATAGCGGTGATTTGCGGCTTGTCTATCTTCTTGATGGAAGTATCGTTGCCGATGCGCTTGTATACAGTTACATAGTTGTCACGGAAGTGACGGTTGGCAAAGTCTACAATCTGTTGCTTGGTTATCTTCGAGATGCGGTCCATGCGGTGTGCTACGTCGCTCCATTCCTGACGGTTGATGAAGGCGTTGACAAACATATCGGCACGTCCTTCGTTGCTTTCCAGGGTGGTGTAATAAGCCAGTTTCTTGTTGTTGATTACCGCTTTGAGCAAATCTTCGCTGAAGTCACCTTTCTTCAACTTGTCTATTTCGCCAAGAAGCAAGGCTTTCAGGTCATCGAGCGACTGTCCTTCTTTCGGGAATCCGGCTACAATGAAGCCTGAATATTCGGCGAGCGGAAGCGTAAACGCGCCACCTCCCAGCCATTTCATCTGCTGTTCAAGGTCAAGGTCCATCAGTCCTGCCTTGCCGTTGCTGAGCATATCGGCTATTACATCGAGGGTATCGGATTGTAACGAAGCCGCTTTGTCAAATTTCCATGCTACATAAATACGTTCGGCTTCCTGTCCCACTACTGTAGTGTCTTTGGGTGTCGTGCGGTCGGCAATAGGTGCGTATTGCGGTTGCGAAAGATTCGGATTGGGTTTCCATGTGCCGAAATACTTATCGATAACAGCAATCACTTGGTCGGGATCGAAATCGCCCGCCATACAGATGGCTACGTTATTGGGCACGTAATACCGCTTAAAGTAATTCTCAATGTTGACGATAGAAGGATTCTTCAAGTGTTCTTGCGTACCGATGGTGGTCTGTGTGCCATACGGATGATTGGGGAAGAGCAGTGCCATCAGGGCATCAAACAATTTGTTCGTATCGCTTGCCAGTCCCATATTGTACTCCTCATACACGGCTTCCAGTTCGGTGTGGAATCCGCGGATGACCATATGCTGGAAACGGTCTGCCTGAATGCGCGCCCAGTTGTCCACTTCATTGGCAGGTATGTTTTCCACGTAGCAAGTCACATCGTTGCTGGTATAAGCATTGGTGCCTTCGGCTCCGATAGCCGCCATCAGCTTGTCGTATTCATTCGGGATGAAATAGCGGGCGGCAAGTTGAGAGATACTGTCTATCTCGTGGTAATAAGCCCGGCGGGCAAGTGAATCCTTCAACGTGCGGTACACTTCGAAATGCTGCTTGATGGCATCCAGAAGCGGTGCTTCTTCCGTAGCATTTGAAGTTCCGAATTGTTTGGTACCTTTGAACATCAGATGTTCCAGATAGTGAGCCAGTCCGGTAGTTTCGGGCGGGTCATTCCGGCTTCCCGTACGTACAGCTATATACGTCTGTATGCGCGGCGTCTCGTCATTGACCGACAAATATACCTTCAATCCATTATCAAGTGTGTAGATGCGAGTATTCATCAGGTCGCCTTCTACAGCTTGATAAGTGTATTCCTTTGCCGTCATCGGCAGCCCTAAGGCAAGCAAGAATACACAAAGTGCTGATTTCAGTTTGTTCATAACTACATTTATAAAAAGAATGTTTGTTCCTTTATTTTCTTCATCCTTACCGTTCCATCCGTCCGTCTACTCCCCACATCATCTTTTCACGGAGCGTATTGAAGAACGTATGGTTGCACCGCTTAACGATGCGTACGAAATAGTCTGCACGGGTAATGTGCAGACGGGTACCTTCGCGGCAGGTTTCGCTTCGTCCGTCTACCGAGATAAGGAAATTATGGTTTCGGCTTTCGACATCAAGCATGATTTCCCATTCGTCGCGCAGTACGATGGGACGTATGTTGAGGCTATGCGGAGCCACGGCGGTAAGGCTGATAGTCCCGCTTTGAGGTACAAGGATAGGACCTCCCACGCTCAGCGAATAGCCTGTAGAACCGGTAGGGGTAGCTATAATCAGTCCGTCTGCCTGATAGGTGCAGAGCAACTCATTATTAATATAGGCATGGATGGTAATCATGGATGAGGAATCTTGTTTTAGGATGGCTATCTCGTTCAGTCCGAAGGGATATCCTCGCAACACATGACCTTCGGTGATAAGATGTAGCACTCGCCGCGGTTCGGCCAGATACTTTCCTTCGTAAATCTCGTCGAAAGCTTCTTCCATTTGGTCGGGCGACACATCGGCAAGGAAACCCAACCGCCCGGTATTGATGCCTAAGATGGGAATCTCTTTCTTCCCCACTCGGCTTGCCGCGCGCAAGAAAGTGCCGTCACCTCCGATACTGAGCACCATATCGGCATCGAAATCGTTTCCTTGAAAGATTCTCAGTCCTTTCAGATTAGCTTTGGTGTGTTGCTTCAAGAAATCATAGAAATCATTGCTGATGCATATCTCGGCTTTCTTGCGGCGCAAGATGTCGAGCAGATGCGTGACGTGCGCCGATTTATGTTCTTGGTATGTATTCCCGAAAAGGGCAAATCTGAGGATTTGTTGCATATCTTGTAGCTTTTTATCAATCTTTATTCGGCAAAGATGGCAGGTTGTCCATAAATTCTGCTAACTTTGCATTTTGTTGAACGCAAAGATAATAAAATTAAATACAACCAAGAAAAAACAAACTGGAAAGAGTATGATGAGTATGGCATTGCTGGCGGCGGCACAGACCGTTGCCGATACATTGGCGGGAGTCAATCCGGTATTGACCCCCGTAGCTTCGGGAGAACCGGAAATGAATTTATGGGACATGGCATGCAAGGGCGGTTGGATTATGATTGTACTGGCTATTATGTCGGTCATCGCTTTCTATGTGTTCTTCGAACGTGCTTTCGCTATCCGCAAGGCTGGAAAAGAAGACCCTTTGTTCATGGACCGTATCCGTGACTATATCAAGACGGGCGAAATCAAGTCGGCTATCAACTATTGCCGGATGGTGAATACCCCTTCGGCACGGATGATAGAAAAGGGCATTACCCGTATGGGACGTCCGGTATCGGATGTGCAGGCGGCTATCGAAAATACGGGAAATATTGAGGTCGCTAAATTGGAAAACGGCTTGGCGATTATTGCTACCGTGTCGAGTGGTGCGCCGATGCTGGGGTTCTTAGGTACGGTGACCGGCATGGTGCGTGCCTTTTGGAACATGGCGAATGCGGGAAACAACATCGACATCACTTTGCTTTCAAGTGGTATTTACGAAGCAATGATTACTACGGTAGGTGGTTTGGTGGTCGGCATTGCGGCGATGTTTGCCTATAACCACTTGGTTTATCGGGTAGATAAGGTGGTGAACCAGATGGAAGCCCGCACGATGGCATTTATGGACTTGATAAACGAACCCAACGAAAAACAATGAGCTTATGGCATTGAAAAGAAGACAGAAAATATCGCCAGTATTCAGTATGTCGTCGATGACCGACCTCATCTTCCTGTTGCTGATATTTTTCATGATTACTTCTACGATGGTTTCGCCCAATGCCATCAAGGTGTTGTTGCCCCAAGGCTCGGAACAGACTTCGGCAAAGCCGATGGTACGGGTAATTATCGATAAGGACTTGAATTATTACGGTGCTTTCGGCAATGATGACGAGATGCCTTTATCCCTGGATGAGGTGCCTTCGTTCTTGCAGGAATGTGCCGCAAGGGAACCGGAAATGTATGTGGCACTGTATGCCGATGAGTCCATTCCTTACCGGGAAATCGTGCGGGTATTGAACATTGCGAACGAAAACCATTACAAGATGGTGCTTGCCACCCGCCGTCCGGATAAAGACTGACCTGCTTAATATAGGTTGGTCAGGTATAATGTATTCAGAATCTGGTCAATTACTAAGGTAATATATTAAAGGAAATAATCGTGAAACGAAGCAAGATAATCGGATTGATAGGAACCGTGGTGCTGCACGTGGCAGTGCTCGTGTTTTTGTTCCTGTATGTGCTTGTTCTTCCGGCCAAACAAGAAGAAGGCGGTGTGCCTGTGATGTTGGGAGACAACAATATGGGACAAGGCGATGCCGATCCTTATACCTTGACTGAAGTGGACTTACTGCCTCAACCTGAGGCTTCGGAGCCGGAAGCGTCTTTGCCTGACGGTGGAGAGGAACAGCCGTTGATAACCCAAACCGATGAACCTTCTTTGCAGGTGAAGAAAGAAGAACCCCGGCAAGAGCAGAAGCAGAAAGAAACGGTTGCGGTGAAAGAAGAGAAACCGGCAGAACATCCGAAGCCCAAGGAAAAGACCGAAGCCGAGAAACGTGCCGAAGCGGAACGGGCTGCGGCACAAGCGGCATCGAGCAAGATAGCCGGAGCTTTCGGCAAAGGGGCTAAAATGGGTAGCACCGGCAAGAGTGAAGGTGAAGGAAATCAAGGCAGCCCCACTGGAAACGGAAGTGAAGGGAAGGCATCGGGCGTGGGAGCATCGGGCGTATTCGACCTGAACGGACGTTCGCTGGGTCCCGGAGGTTTGCCTTTGCCGGTATATAATGTGCAAGACGAAGGACGTGTGGTAGTTACGATTGTGGTAGACCCTTCGGGCAGGGTAATCAGTACCCAGATAAACAAGCGCACCAATACGGTGAATCCGGCCTTGCGGCGGGCAGCGGAAGAAGCGGCACGCCGGGCACGGTTCAATCAAGTGGACGGTGTGAACAACCAGTCAGGGACAATAACTTATTACTTTAAACTGAAATAAGCGTATGAAATCGATTTGTATCTTTTTAGCTACGGGCTTTGAAGAAGTGGAAGCCCTTTTCCCGCTCGACATCCTGCGTCGGGGCGGTTTGAGTGTAAAGACTGTGTCTGTAACGGGTGAACCGACCGTAACCGGCGCACATGGTGTACCTGTAACGGCTGATTGCCTGATTGAAGACTTGAAGGAAGAAGATATTGAAATGATTGTATTGCCGGGCGGACTTCCCGGTGCGACCAATCTGGATGCACATGCCGGACTGGATGTATTGGTACGTAACTTTGCCGCTGCACAAAAGCCACTTGCCGCTATCTGTGCGGCTCCCATGATATACGGGAAGCGTGGTTTGCTGAAAGGCAAGAAAGCTACCTGCTATCCGGGATTCGATAAATACCTGGAAGGTGCGGAATATACCGGCAATATGGTGGAAGTTGCCGATAACTTTATCTTAGGTAAGGGACCGGCTGCCGCTTCTGCATTTGGTTTTGCTATCCTTGAAAAGTTTGCCGGAGCCGGTAAGGTAGCTGAAGTGAAGAACGGAATGCTTTTCGCCGAGTGAAAAAATATGTAGTGATAGTCGCCGGAGGCAAAGGCTTGCGTATGGGAGGCGATATCCCCAAGCAGTTCCTTCCGGTTAAAGGGAAACCCGTATTGATGCGTACACTGGAAGCTTTCCATGCATACGATGCGGCTATCCGCTTGATTGTCGTGTTGCCGGCAGACCAGCAAGCGTATTGGAAGCAGTTATGCCAGAAGTATGGCTTTACGCTTCCGCATCAGGTAGCCGATGGGGGAGAAACCCGTTTCCATTCGGTTAAGAATGGGTTGGCATTGGTGGAAGAAGATGCATTGGTCGGGGTACACGATGGAGTGCGCCCTTTTGTCTCGCCTGATGTGATTGCGGAATGCTACCGGAGTGCGGAAGAGAAAGGGGCGGCAATTCCGGTCGTGGATATCGTGGAAACCGTTCGCCGGATATCGGAAGACGGAGGGAGCGAAACGGTTCCGCGCGACCGGTATAAGTTGGTGCAAACTCCACAGGTATTCCGTGCTTCGCTATTGAAACAAGCGTACGCCCAGCCTTATGTACCTGCCTTCACCGATGACGCTTCGGTGGTAGAGGCACTTGGTCATCGGGTGGAATTAGTGAGAGGCAACCGCGAGAATATCAAGTTGACCACCCCGTTTGATTTGAAGTTGGCGGAAATGTTGTGTTGAATTAAATTGGAACACAGAGTCACAAAGACACAGAGATTTTAATTACAAAGAAGGAGATAAATTGTAATCTTCACGAATGAAGATAAATAAAAACTCTGTGTCTCTGTGTTCAATTAATAAAACTATGTCCGATTTATCATTACGTGATATAAAGTATTTGCAAGGAGTAGGTCCCCAGCGGGCGAGCATCTTGGAGAAGGAGCTGAATATCCGTTCCTTTAAGGACTTATTGTACTATTTCCCTTATAAATACGTAGACCGCAGCCGGCTTTATTATATCCACGAGATAGACGGGAATATGCCTTACATCCAGTTGCGCGGACAAATATTGAGCTTCGAAACCTTCGGCGAAGGAAGACAACGCCGCTTGGTGGGACATTTTTCGGATGGTACAGGTGTAGTCGATTTAGTCTGGTTTCAAGGCTTGAAATTTATTGAAGGCAAATATAAGGCACGCGAACCCTACATTGTTTTCGGTAAACCGACCGTATTCAACGGGCGCATCAATATCGCTCATCCCGACATCGACCCGGCCGATGAACTGGTTCTCTCGAACATGGGGCTTCAGCCTTATTACAATACCACCGAGAAAATGAAGCGGAGCAATCTCAACTCGCACGCCATCGAAAAGCTGATGAAAAACCTGTTTACCGCATTGGAACGGGAAATAATCGATGAGACACTGAGTCCGCAACTGATTGAACAACAGCGTTTGATGTCGCTTGACGATGCTTTACATAACATCCATTTTCCTCAGAACCCCGATTTGCTTCGGCGGGCGCAATACCGTTTGAAATTCGAAGAACTTTTTTATGTACAGCTGAATATTTTGCGCTATACGTTGGAACGCCGCAACAAGTTCCGTGGATTGATATTCGGCAAGGTAGGAGAAATCTTCAATACTTTTTATGCACAAAACCTCCCTTTCCAACTGACCGGAGCACAGAAACGGGTGATTAAGGAAATGCGCCGCGATATGAAGAGCGGCAGGCAGATGAACCGCCTGCTTCAGGGAGATGTGGGAAGCGGAAAGACACTCGTGGCACTGATGACGATGCTGATAGCACTCGACAACGGTTACCAGGCGTGCATGATGGCACCTACGGAAATCCTTGCCAACCAGCATTATGAAACCATAACCCGTTTTCTTGCGGGAATGTCTGTACGTGTAGAACTGCTGACGGGAAACGTGAAGGGAAAACGGCGTGAAGCTATCTTGCGCGATTTGGCGACCGGCGAGGTGCAGATACTTATCGGCACACATGCGGTAATAGAAGATACGGTGAATTTTGCTTCGCTCGGGTTGGTCGTGATTGATGAACAGCATCGGTTCGGTGTCGCCCAGCGTGCCAAGCTTTGGAAAAAAAACACATGCCCGCCTCATGTGCTGGTCATGACTGCCACACCTATTCCCCGCACGCTTGCCATGACATTGTATGGGGACTTGGACGTTTCGGTTATCGATGAACTTCCTCCGGGCCGTAAACCGATACAGACTATCCACCAGTTTGATAACCGGCGGGCTTTGTTATACACTTTTATCCGCAAGCAGCTTCAGGAGGGCAGGCAGGCATACATTGTCTATCCTTTGATTCAGGAAAGCGAGAAGATGGACATCAAGAACCTGGAAGATGGTTACTTGCACGTATGTGAAGCTTTTCCTGAATACAAGGTGAGCAAAGTGCATGGCAAGATGAAGGCTGCGGAGAAAGATGCGGAAATGCAACGTTTTGTCGATAAGGAAACACAGATACTTGTAGCGACTACGGTTATCGAAGTGGGAGTGAATGTACCCAATGCTTCGGTGATGGTCATCGAGAATGCCGAACGTTTCGGCTTGTCTCAGCTTCATCAGTTAAGAGGGAGGGTAGGGCGTGGAGCCGACCAGTCGTATTGCATTCTGGTAACAGGCTATAAGTTGACGGAAGACACCCGCAAGCGTATTCAGATTATGGTAGATACAAACGACGGGTTCGAGATAGCCGAAGCCGACTTGAAGCTCCGCGGACCTGGAGACCTGGAAGGTACGCAACAAAGTGGTGTGGCATTCGATTTGAAGATAGCCGACATTGCCCGGGACGGGCAACTCCTTCAATACGTCCGTGAAGTGGCGGAACAGCTGCTCGAAACAGACCCGCAAGGCATTCTTCCTGAAAATGCCGTCGTCTGGCAACAACTGAAGGAATTGAGGAAAAGAAATGTCAACTGGTCTGTGATTTCGTGAATGGCAATCCGCCTGCTCATCCCTGTCTGCCCAAACAGTTTGCCAAGTGCTCATGACAAAACGGAAGTATTTAGTTTAAAAATAGTGAAATAAATCCGTAATTAAACTGAAAAGATACGGTTTCCGCATACTTTTCTTTGCCTAAAGATACGCATAACCGAAAGAACTTTTTATCTTTGCATCGAAAGAAAAAAAGAATACTTTATCACTTAACTTAAATAATAAAATTATGGAATTTGTAACAAACGAAAAGCTTACCATTGTTGGTGCTGCCGGTATGATCGGTTCTAACATGGCTCAGACTGCCATTATGATGGGTTTGACTCCTAACATCTGTTTGTACGACCCGTATGCTCCGGGCTTGGAAGGTGTGGCTGAAGAATTGTACCACTGCGGTTTCGAAGGCGTAAACGTAACCTTCACTTCAGACATTAAAGAAGCGCTGACTGGTGCTAAATATATCGTAAACTCAGGTGGTGCCGCACGTAAGGCAGGCATGACTCGTGAAGACTTGCTGAAAGGCAATGCCGCTATCGCTGAAGAATTCGGTAAGAACGTAAAAGAATATTGCCCGGATGTAAAACACATCGTTGTCATCTTCAACCCGGCTGACATCACTGGTTTGATTACTTTGTTGTACTCTGGCTTGAAACCTTCACAGGTTACTACATTGGCTGCTTTGGACTCTACTCGTCTGCGCAGCGAATTGGCTAAATACTTCGGCGTATCTATGGACGCTGTTGAAAACTGCCGCACATACGGTGGCCACGGCGAACAGATGGCTGTATTCGCTTCTACTGCTAAAGTTAACGGCAAACCGTTGACCGACATCATCGGCACTGACGCTCTGAGCAAAGAACAATGGGCAGAAATCCAACAGAAAGTGACCAAAGGCGGTGCTAACATCATTGCATTGCGCGGACGTTCTTCATTCCAAAGTCCAGCTTACGTTTCTATCGAAATGATTGGTGCTGCCATGGGTGGCAAAGCATTCCGTTGGCCTGCTGGTACATACATCTCAAATGACAAGTATGACCACATCATGATGGCATGGGAAACTTCAATCACAGCTGACGGTTGCCACTGCGCTGCTCTGAACGGAACTGCAGAAGAACAAGCTGCTTTGGACAAGAGCTACGCTCACCTCTGCGAATTGCGTGATGAAGTAATCGCTATGGGCGTTCTTCCTGCAATCTCTGAATGGAACAAGCTGAACCCGAACATTAAATAATGTCGACTAAGTTCTCTTAACAAAGAAACGCATCCCGCTGGCGAAAGTTGGCGGGATTTTTTTGTAGTTTCTTTGTGTCTGGTGTAGTCCGGATAGCGTCAGGATGACCATACAGAGCAGTCCGGAAATCCGGTGGAAATAATTCTTTTTCATTTGTTATATAACTGCGTCGCAAACACGATTACTAATCGTTAAGCTGTACGATTAGTAATCGTATCGGCGTTGCAGTTATATTGCGTGTCTTTTCCTGTCTTTTCCTGATATTATTAGACACTTTTCCTTTTGATAAACTAATTCTGTAGGCACTTCCTTCTTGAATTTATCGTGCGATGCCTTGGAATGAGTTTTTGAGGCATTTCAGTTCCTTAATATGCTTGGTTGTGTACCCCACTGACGGCACGTCCACTGGGGTCGTTCATCCCGGTGAAAGTCTTGTCCCAAGCCAACGCTTCGGCTGTGCTGCACGCTACACTCGGCACACTGGGTACTGTAGCCGCTGCACTGTCGCTGGGGAAGTGGGAAGCAAAGAGCGTGCGATAGAAATATTCTTCTTTGTTGCGTGGCGGGTGAATGGGGAAACGTTCGGCGGCATGAGCCATCTCGTCATCGCTTACACTCTCGGCGGTAATGCGTTTCAAGGTGTCTATCCATGAATAGCCTACCCCGTCGGAGAATTGCTCTTTCTGTCGCCATGCCACTTCGTCTGGCAACAAGGGAGCAAAAGCCTCTCGGAGGATTCGTTTCTCTATCGTGCTGCCGGGACACATTTTCGCGGATGGGTTCAGGCGCATCGCCACGTCCAGAAACTCTGTGTCGAGAAAGGGCACACGGCCTTCCACGCCCCAGGCTGCCAGGCTTTTGTTGGCACGGAGGCAATCATACAGATGCAGTTTGGAGAGTTTGCGTACAGTTTCTTCATGGAAAGCGCGGGCATTGGGTGCTTTGTGGAAATACAGGTAACCTCCGAATACCTCATCGGCTCCCTCACCGGAGAGCACCATTTTAATTCCCATGCTTTTGATGACACGTGCCAGGAGATACATCGGTGTGGAGGCGCGGATGGTGGTGACATCGTAGGTCTCGGTAAAGTAAACCACATCACTCAGCGCATCCAGTCCTTCTTGTATCGTATAGTTTATTTCGTGGTGCACGGTGCCGATGTGGCGTGCTACCAAACGGGCTTTCTCCAAGTCGGGTGCACCGTGCAGGCCTACGGCAAACGAATGTAACCGAGGCCACCAGGCAACTTCCCGTCCTCCGCTTTCGATACGGTTTTGCGCATATTTTTGTGCTACGGCACTGATGATGGAAGAATCCAGTCCTCCGCTCAGCAATACGCCATAGGGCACATCGCTCATCATCTGACGCTTTACGGCTTTTTCTAAAGCGACACGTAGTTTCTCTTCATCGGTCGGATTGTTTTTCACGTTGTCGTACGAAAACCAGTCACGTTGATAATATCTCCGGGGAACTTTGTCGTGGCTTGTCAGAACATGTCCTGGCGGAAACACTTCATAATGGTCGCATTGCCCTTCCAAGGCTTTCAGTTCGCTTGCTACATAGAGTAGTCCATCCCGGTCGTATCCATAATAAAGAGGAATCACCCCGATGGGATCGCGGGCTATGAGGTATTCGTCCCGCTCCACATCGTAAAGCGCAAAGGCGAATATCCCGTCCAATTCATCCAGGAAACCGTCTCTTTTCTCCCGATAGAGAGCAAGGATGGTTTCGCAATCGCTTCCGGTCATAAACTGATACTTTCCGGCATATCTCCGGCGTATGTCCTGATGATTATATATTTCTCCATTGACGGCCAGCACCTGCTTCTTGTCAGGACTGAAAAGCGGCTGACGGCCTGATTCTGGGTCGACGATAGCCAAACGTTCGTGCGCCAATATGGCTGTGCCTCCGCAATAGATACCACTCCAGTCGGGACCGCGATGCCGTATCTTACCACTCATTTGTAACGCCTTTTGCCGCAGGGCAGGCGTTTGTTGCTTGATGTTGAAAATAGAAACGATACCACACATAATATAATATATAGAATATAAAAATTAGATATAAATATCAGTTGCATATACTTCCGCATTCATGTAGAATACGTATGTTTATGCTTTCTCATAATCTTTTTTTTTCTTTCAAAGTGCTTTTTGCTTTTTATCCTTTTGATTTTATATTTGCTTTCTTTTTGCTTTAAAAAGTAGTAGTTGTAATATCTAAAGGATGTGTTTTGCAAAATTATTGTATTTTATTGTTTTTAGCAAGTGCGGCGTGTCATTATGTGGAATATGTATGATTGTATATTATTATTTTGTCGTAATTTGATTGGTTTAAGTTTTATATTGATATGGTTGTTGATGAATATAAGATAAATTGTAAGAAGACGGATTGCTGGCTAAAAATAATGACACTATTTTGGTTTGAAAATTACGGAACTTACATTTTTAAGTATTTTGTCTGTTTTATGTTTCAAATTGAAGTATAATATGCGGTTTATCTGAATAATTAGAATTATACTATATATTGAAAGGCGATAATGTCGTGAAATTGTTTTGTTTTGTTTCAAAATGTCGTAATTTTGCATCGTGTTAAAACAAAATGCAATGCCAATATGTAAAAATGGTGGTGATGTGCTAAGATTGAAATACTTGTTTATAAATAAAAAGGTTTAAATGGGAAGTGTTGTGAAATTTGCAAAAATGCACGGGGCGGGTAATGACTACATCTATGTGGATACGTCACTTTACGATATCCCCGAACCTGCTGAACTGGCTCGCAAATGGAGTGACCGCCACAAGGGAATAGGTGGTGACGGACTGGTGCTGATAGGCCGTTCATTGGTGTCGGGGGCCGATTTCACGATGCGTATTTTCAATGCCGATGGGTCGGAAGCCCGTATGTGCGGCAATGCATCCCGTTGCATAGGTAAATATGTGTATGAAAAAGGGCTGACAGATAAAACTTCTATCAAACTGCTTACTCGGGCCGGTATCAAGACACTGATATTGAATATGGATGGCAACAACCAGGTGGAGAGTGTCACGGTGGATATGCAAGAACCTTGTTTAGCCGACCGGCATTTGTTGGCTACGGCGAATGGTTCGATGCGGGAAGGTGCTGTAACGGTGTGTGGACAAGAATTGCGTGGCACGTTCGTATCGATGGGTAATCCCCATTTTGTCATTTTCACCGATGATGCGGAAACCGTAGATGTTGCCCGGTTGGGAAGTACGTTGGAGGTAAATCCTTTGTTTCCAGAACGGTGCAACATTGAATTTGCCAGCCTGCTTGGGGAAAATCGCATACGCACTCGGGTATGGGAGCGTGGAAGTGGAATAACGATGGCGTGCGGCACCGGAGCTTGTGCTACTGCTGTGGCTGCAAGCTTGACGGGACGTTCCGGACGAAGGAGTCGTATTGTCATGGATGGTGGAACGCTGGATATAGCCTGGAATGAGACAGACGGCCACGTCTATATGACTGGTCCAGCCGAGTTTGTATTTGAAGGAGAAATGAAAATGGAATAATCTTAATGAAAAAGATAATATGGCATTAGTAAACGAACATTTTTTGAAGTTGCCAAACAACTATTTGTTTGCCGATATAGCGAAAAAAGTAAACGCTTTCAAAGTATCGCATCCCAGTACGAATGTTATCAGTTTAGGGATAGGTGACGTGACGCAACCTCTTTGTCCTGCCGTGGCTGAGGCTATGCATAAGGCTGTGAACGAGATGACTACTTCGGAAGGTTTCCACGGCTACGGTCCGGAGCAGGGTTACCTGTTCCTGCGGGAAGCTATCGTGAAGAATGATTTTCTGCCACGTGGCATCCACTTGGATCCGTCTGAGATATTTGTCAATGATGGAGCCAAAAGCGATACGGGCAATATTCAGGAATTGGTGCGTTGGGACAACAGCATTGGCGTGACCGACCCTATTTATCCGGTCTACATAGATTCGAATGTAATGATAGGACGCGCCGGAGAAATAAAGGATGGCAAGTGGAGCAATGTCGTTTATCTTCCTTGTATGGCGGAGAACAATTTTGTCCCGCAATTGCCCGATCGTAGGGTAGACATTATTTACCTGTGCTATCCGAACAATCCTACAGGCACGGTTATCTCGAAAGAAGAACTCCGCAAATGGGTCGATTATGCGCTTAAGAATGATACGCTTATCTTCTACGATGCGGCTTACGAGGCATATATCCAAGACCCGGACATTCCGCATTCCATCTATGAGATAAAGGGGGCGCGGAAAGTGGCCATCGAGTTTCACAGTTACTCCAAGACGGCAGGATTTACCGGTGTGCGGTGTGGCTATACGGTGGTGCCCAAGGAGCTGACTGCTTCTACACTGAGCGGAGAACGAATTGCGTTGAACCACTTATGGTACCGTCGCCAATGCACCAAGTTCAACGGTACGAGTTACATCAGCCAGCGTGCCGCTGAAGCTACATACACGCCGGAAGGCAAAGAACAGGTAAAGAAAACTATTTCTTATTATATGGATAATGCCCGGATGATGCGTGACACGCTGACCGGTCTTGGCCTGGAAGTGTTTGGTGGAGAGAATGCGCCTTACATTTGGCTGAAAACACCATCGGGAGAAGATAGTTGGCGGTTTTTCGAGCAGATGCTTTACAATGCTCACGTGGTTTGTACGCCGGGTGTTGGTTTCGGCCCCAGTGGCCAGGGATATGTCCGCCTTACGGCTTTTGGTAGTCATGAGAACTGCGCCGAGGCGATGGAACGGTTGAGGAAATGGATTTAAAAGGATAACAACTAAACATGTATGCAATGACAAACTTAAGATTTAATGTAGTAGAAAGTGCTTTCAATAAAAAGCCTTTGAAAGTAGACGCACCGGCGGAACGTCCGTCGGCATATTTTGGCAAGAATGTGTTCAACCGTGCTAAAATGTATCAGTATCTGCCTACACAAGTGTACGAGGCAATGATTGACGTGATGGATAACGGTGCCAGTCTGGATCGTTCGATAGCTGACGCTGTAGCCATCGGCATGAAGAAATGGGCGGAAGAGAACGGCGTGACGCACTACACGCACTGGTTTCAGCCTTTGACGGAAGGTACAGCCGAGAAACATGACGCCTTTATCGAGCATGATGGTAAAGGCGGTATGATAGAGGAGTTTTCTGGTAAGCTGCTCGTGCAGCAAGAGCCAGACGCCTCAAGCTTTCCTAATGGCGGTATACGCAACACATTCGAGGCGCGTGGCTATTCGGCTTGGGACCCCACATCGCCGGTCTTTATTATGGATGATACGCTTTGTATCCCTACGATATTCATATCTTATACGGGTGAGTCGTTGGATTACAAGGCACCCCTGCTCCGTGCGCTTCATGCGGTGAATGTGGCTGCCACAGAGGTGTGTCATTACTTTGACCCTGCCGTGAAGAAGGTGATATGTAACTTAGGATGGGAGCAGGAGTATTTCCTGGTAGACGAAGGGTTGTATAATGCCCGTCCGGACTTGGTGCTGACAGGCCGTACCCTTATGGGACACGACTCGGCGAAGAACCAGCAGATGGAAGACCACTATTTCGGTACCATTCCCGACCGTGTGCAGGCTTTCATGAAAGACTTGGAGATACAGGCGTTGGAGTTGGCTATCCCTTGCAAGACGCGACATAATGAAGTGGCACCCAACCAGTTCGAGATAGCTCCTATCTTTGAGGAAACCAACATTGCTAACGACCACAATATGCTTTTGATGTCCTTGATGAAGAAAGTGGCACGTAAACACGGTTTTCGCGTGTTGCTGCACGAGAAACCTTTTGCCGGCATCAATGGTTCGGGCAAACATAACAACTGGAGCTTGTCGACCGATACGGGCGTATTGCTCCATGCACCCGGCAAGACACCCGAAGAGAACCTGCGCTTTGTTACTTTTGTAGTAGAGACCCTGATGGGTGTGTACCGTCACAACGGATTGTTGAAAGCCAGCATCATGAGTGCGACTAACGCTCACCGTTTAGGTGCCAATGAGGCTCCTCCCGCAATCATTTCGTCTTTCCTTGGTACACAGTTGGATGAGTTGTTAAACCATATTGAGAAGAGCGACAAGGATGACCTTTTCAACGTGACGGCCAAGCAGGGCATGAAGTTGGATATCCCGGAGATACCGGAACTGCTCATTGACAACACCGACCGTAACCGCACGTCTCCCTTTGCTTTCACGGGTAACCGCTTTGAGTTCCGTGCCGTGGGTAGCGAAGCCAATTGTGCTTCGGGCATGATTGTGCTTAACACCGCTATAGCCGAAGCACTTACGGACTTCAAACGCCGAGTGGATGCACTCATCGGGCAGGGACAGGAAAAAACATCTGCTATCCTCAGCGTGTTGCGCGAGGATATCAAGACCTGCAAGCCGATACGCTTCGATGGCAATGGTTATTCCGAGGAATGGGTGGAAGAAGCCAAACGCCGTGGGTTGGATTGTGAAACAAGTTGCCCGATTATTTTCGACAACTACCTGACGGAAGATTCCGTGCGGATGTTTGAGACGATGAACGTGATGAGCCGCAAGGAACTGGAAGCGCGCAACGAAGTGAAATGGGATACCTATACCAAGCGTATCCAGATAGAAGCGCGTGTCATGGGCGACATCACCATGAACCACATCGTGCCCGTAGCCACGCACTATCAGAGTCAGTTGGCAAAGAATGTGCAGAATATGCGTCAGATATTCCCGGCAGAGAAAGCCGACAAACTCTGCGCACGCAATATGAAGCTTATCGAAGAGATAGCCGAGCGTACACAGGCTATTGAGACGGGTGTAGAGGAACTTATCAATGCTCGCAAGGTAGCGAATAAGATTGCGGACGAACGTGAGAAAGCCATTGCTTACCACGACACGGTAGAGCCTAAAATGGGAAAAATCCGCTACCAGATAGACAAACTGGAATTGATTGTGGCCGATGAACTTTGGACGCTGCCCAAATATCGGGAATTGCTGTTTATCCGGTGATGCATTGTATGCCGGTTTTGCTTTCATCCAGTCAAGGAAACACCGGCATCTGGCAATATGACAAAACTTTAGCTGTAAAAATTCGGGTGCAGGCGGCTGTGAAGTCGGTTGCGCCTTTTGCGGCATATTAGTTTGTTATATGTATACAAAATGAATTAACATTCACCATTGAGGACATAAAGGCACACAGATAAATTAATGTGCCGATAAATAATGTGTTAATGCATTGGCACATTAGCCAATTGATTCTCTCTGTGATACGCTGTGCCCTCTGTAGTGAAATGACAGTTACTTAACTTAAAAAATAGAAATATGAGAAACGGATTATATAACCCAGCCTACGAGCATGATGCCTGTGGGGTCGGGATGGTAGTCAACATACACGGCAACAAAAGCCATGAATTGGTAGACAATGCGCTGAAGGTGCTTGAAAACATGCGCCACCGAGGTGCTGAAGGTGCCGATAACAAGACGGGCGATGGTGCGGGCATTTTGCTTCAGATACCGCACGAATTTATTTTGCTCCAAGGTATCCCTGTCCCTGAAAAAGGCAAATACGGGACGGGTATTGTTTTCCTTCCCAAAGACCATAAACGTCAGCAGGACATGCTGAGCGTGATGATAGAAGAGATAGAACGCGAGGGGCTTTCACTAATGCATCTGCGTAACGTACCGACCAATCCCGCTTGTCTGGGCGAAACGGCTCTTGCCAGCGAACCAGATATCAAGCAAATGTTCGTGACTGGTGTTAGCGACGAGCGTGTGCCGGTATTCGAGCGAATCTTGTACCTCATTCGCAAACGTATCGAGCGACGGGTGAAGGACAAGGACTTTTATATCTGTTCGCTTTCATCGCATACCATTATATATAAAGGAATGTTGTCCAGCCTGCAGTTGCGCCAGTATTTCCCCGACTTGACCAACAAGTATTTCACCAGCGGACTTGCTTTAGTTCACTCTCGTTTCTCTACTAATACTTTTCCGACCTGGAGCTTGGCGCAACCTTTCCGTCTGCTGGCACACAATGGAGAAATCAATACCATCCGGGGAAACCGGGGCTGGATGCAGGCGCGTGAAAGTGTGCTCTGTTCAGAAGCTATCGGCGATATCAAGGATATATCGCCTATCGTGCAGCCGGATATGAGCGACTCCGCCAGTCTGGACAATGTATTCGAATTCTTTGTCATGTCAGGGCTTTCATTGCCTCATGCCATGACGCTGATGGTGCCGGAAAGTTTCAACGATAAGAATCCCATCTCCGAAGACCTGAAGGCTTTTTACGAATACCATTCTATCCTCATGGAACCGTGGGACGGGCCGGCGGCATTGCTTTTCAGTGACGGACGCTACGCCGGAGGTATGCTTGATCGTAACGGATTGCGTCCCGCACGTTACACCATTACGAAGAATGATACGATGGTTGTGGCCTCGGAAGTGGGCGTAATGGATTTTGACCCGTCCGAGATTGCGGAGAAAGGACGGTTGCAGCCTGGTAAAATCCTGCTTATTGATACACAGGAAGGAAAGATTTATTACGATGGCGAGATAAAGGAACGCCTTGCCGCCGAGCATCCTTACCGTCAATGGTTGTCAGCCAACCGCATCCAGTTGGAGAAGTTGAAGAGCGGGCGTAAGGTAGACAATGCTGTTGGCGACTTGGTACGTCGTGAGCTGATGTTCGGCTTTGGTGCGGAAGATGTGGACAATATCATCGTGCCGATGTGCGTCAATGGACAAGAACCTACGGCAGCTATGGGTAACGATACTCCCTTGGCCGTATTGAGCGACCGTCCACAGTCGTTGTTCAACTATTTCCGTCAGCAGTTTGCACAAGTGACCAATCCTGCCATCGATTCCATTCGTGAAAATCTCGTCATGTCATTGACTGAATATATCGGCAGGGTAGGTTCGGGGATTCTCCGTCCCGATGCTTCCAATTGCAAGATGGTGCGCCTGCCCCATCCGATATTGAATAACACTCAGCTCGATATTCTGTGTAATATCCGTTACAAAGGATTTAACACCGTGAAGCTGCCTATGCTCTTTGAGTGTGCCAAAGGGGAGGACGGATTGCGTTCCGCCCTTGACCATTTGTGCAAGGAAGCTGCCCGTAGCGTGGATGAAGGTTATAACTACATCATTCTTTCCGACCGCGACATCGACCAGACGCATGCTGCCATCCCTTCGTTGTTGGCTGTCAGTGCCGTACATCACTATCTCATCTCGGTAAGCAAGCGTGTGCAGACTGCCCTGATTGTCGAGAGCGGCGAGATTCGTGAGCCGATGCATGCCGCCCTCTTGTTGGGATACGGTGCGTCAGCTTTATGTCCCTATATGGTATTTGCCGTATTAGACGACTTGGTGAAGCGTAAAAAAGTGCAGGAGAATTACGATACGGCCGAGGCGAACTACATCAATGCCATGAAAAAAGCCCTGCTGAAAATCATGGCGAAGATGGGTATCTCTACCATCCGTTCTTACCGTGGAGCCAAGATATTCGAGGCGATAGGCTTATCGGAAAGTTTGCTTAAAGCCTATTTCGGTACTGAGACGTCCACGATTGGCGGTATCGGTCTGGAGACAATAGCCCGAGATGCCATTGCTATGCACGATGCGGGATTCTCTCAAGATACAGAAACCGACTTCCTGCCAAACTTCGGTCAGTTCCATTACCGCAAGGACGGCATACGCCATGCTTGGAACCCAGAGACTATCGCCACACTTCAGCTTGCTACCAAGACGGGTGACTATGGGAAGTACAAGGAATTTACCCGGTTGGTGGACAACAAGGAGGAGGCTATTTTTATCCGCGATTTTTTCGATTTCAAGCGTGCCGCCACACCGGTTGATATAGAGAAGGTGGAGCCGGTAAGTGCTATTGTGAAGCATTTCGTGGCGGGAGCCATGAGTTTTGGGGCACTCAGCAAGGAAGCCCATGAAGCCATCTGCTTGGCCATGAACCAGCTTGGTACCCGTTCTAATACGGGTGAAGGTGGCGAGGATAATGAACGTTTCCATGCGGAGACAGACGGCATTTCGCTTTCCAGTAAGATTAAGCAAGTGGCTTCGGGACGTTTCGGAGTGACGACCGAATATCTGGTGAACGCAGAGGAGATACAAATCAAAGTAGCGCAAGGAGCAAAGCCTGGTGAAGGCGGACAGTTGCCGGGCTTCAAGGTAGACGAAGTGATAGCCAAGACACGCCATTCCATTCCTGGTATATCGCTCATATCACCTCCTCCTCACCATGACATTTACTCTATCGAAGACTTGGCGCAACTCATCTTTGACTTGAAGAATGTCAATCCCAAGGCGGCAATCAGCGTTAAGCTGGTAGCGGAAAGCGGCGTGGGTACCATTGCCGCCGGAGTGGCAAAGGCGAAAGCCGACCTCATCGTTATATCGGGAGCCGAAGGAGGAACGGGAGCCAGCCCGGCTTCAAGTATGCGTTTTGCTGGCATATCGCCCGAAATAGGACTCAGCGAGGCACAGCAGACTTTGGTAAAGAACGGATTACGTGGAAACATCCGTCTGCAAGTGGATGGCCAGTTGAAGACAGGGCGCGACATTATCCTCATGGCTTTACTGGGGGCGGAAGAATTCGGTTTCGGTACGTTGTTGCTTATTGTGTTGGGATGTGTCATGATGCGCAAGTGTAATCTGAATACATGCCCCTTAGGGGTGACTACTCAAAATCCGGAATTGCGCCGGCATTTCATGGGCAAGCGCCAGTATTTGGTCAATTATTTCACTTTCCTTGCGGAAGAAGTCCGTGGGTATTTGGCTGAAATGGGATATACGAAGCTCGATGATATCGTTGGCCATACCGAACTGATTGTGCGCAAGCCTGCTGGTAAAGGAAGCAAACCGTCAATGCTTGATTTTACCCGCTTGCTTTTCAAGGAAGACGCGAAATGCCCGCTCTGTTATACGGTAGGGCAGTCACACGATTTAGAGGGGGTACTCGACCGGCAAATCATACGCTCTGCCCAGCGTGCCGTGGAGGAACAGGAAGAAGTAAACCTCGACTATGCGATTAAGAATACCGACCGTGCCGTAGGTACGATGTTGAGCGGATTGATAGCTTCCAAATACGGAGAAGAAGCCTTGCCGGACTCAACCGTCAACGTCAAGTTCAAGGGAAGTGCCGGACAAAGTTTCGGTGCGTTTCTTGTGAAAGGAGTCAACTTCAAGCTTGAAGGCGAAGCTAACGATTACTTTGCCAAGGGCTTGAGTGGAGGACGAATCGCCATCTTGCCGCCTGTACGCAGCAATTTCAATGCCGAAGACAACACCATAGCTGGCAATACGGGATTGTATGGAGCTACATCTGGCGAGCTGTATGTCAACGGAAAGGTGGGCGAACGCTTTGCCGTGCGCAATTCCGGTGCCATAGCCGTGGTAGAAGGTGCGGGCGACCATTGCTGTGAATATATGACTGGAGGCCGTGTGGTTGTCTTGGGTGAAACCGGGCGGAACTTTGCGGCAGGTATGAGTGGTGGTGTGGCCTACGTATGGGACAAACATCACAACTTCGATTACTTCTGTAACATGGACATGGTGGAAATCAATTTGGTGGAAGAAAGTTCCTATCGGAAAGAACTGCATGAACTGATACGCCAACATTATCTTTACACCGGATCTAAATTGGCACGCCAGATGCTTGACGACTGGCCACGTTACGTGGAGGACTTTATCCAAGTAGTCCCCATCGAATATAAGCGTGTCTTGCAAGAAGAACAGGTAAGGAAACTGCAACGGAAAATAGCAGATATGCAGCGGGATTATTAATTTTATGAAGAAGACGATAATAATAAAAAGATATGGGAGACTCTAAAGCATTTCTGACCATACATCGCAAGGAGGCGGGATACCGCCCCGTGCACGACCGGATACACGACTTCGGCGAAGTGGAACAAACCCTTAATTCGAGCGACCGCCGCCAACAGGCGTCACGCTGCATGGATTGCGGCGTGCCTTTCTGCCATTGGGCGTGTCCTTTGGGCAATCGGCCACCGGAATGGAACGACGCCTTATACCGGGGCGATTGGGAACTGGCCTACCGCTTGCTCAACTCCACGAATGACTTTCCTGAATTTACGGGACGTGTTTGTCCCGCTTTGTGCGAGAAAGCTTGTGTCCTTAATTTGGTAGAGCACGAGCCTACCACCAACCGTGAGGATGAAGCCGCCATTACGGAACATGCCTTTGAGGAAAACTATGTGCGTGTCCATCATCCCAAACGCAACGGAAAAAGCGTGGCGGTGATAGGTTCTGGTCCTGCCGGACTGGTAGCAGCTAATCAGTTGAACTTAAAGGGATATGCCGTGACGGTATTCGACAAGAATGAAGACGCAGGTGGACTGCTGCGTTATGGCATACCGAATTTCAAGCTGAATAAAGCTGTTATCGACCGCCGTATGAATATTTTACAGGCCGAAGGTATTGAGTTCCGATTCAATACTCCTGTTGATTTGACTCATTTACCCGATGGATTCGATGCCTGCATTGTTGCGACAGGCACTCCGGAAGCGCGCGACCTTGACATTCCCGGTCGTAACCTGAAAGGCGTTTACCTTGCTCTCGATATGCTGGCACAACAGAACCGGATACTTGCCGGTGCGGAGATTCCGCGTGAGAAGCTGGTCAACGCCAAAGGAAAAGATGTGCTTGTCATTGGTGGAGGAGATACAGGAAGCGACTGCATCGGCACGGCATGGCGCCAGGGATGCCGTAGCGTGACTCAAATAGAGATTATGCCCAAGCCCGTGGATGCTCCCGATGATCCGCAGCATCCTTGGCCCGAATGGCCGCGCACGCTCAAGACCACTTCCAGCCACGAAGAAGGTTGTACGCGCCGATGGAACATCAATACCTTACGTTTCGTA
>URCM01000041.1 GCA_900546355.1 uncultured Bacteroides sp. | reverse complement strand
TAGACCGTCAGTTGCGTGGTCGTGCCGGACGTCAGGGCGACCCGGGTTCTTCTGTATTCTTCGTTTCGTTGGAAGATGACCTGATGCGTTTGTTTGCATCCGACCGTTTGGCTCATTGGATGGATAAGATGGGATTCAAGGAAGGCGAAATGATTGAGCACAGCATGATTTCAAAATCTATCGAGCGTGCCCAGAAGAAGGTAGAAGAAAACAACTTCGGTATCCGTAAGCGTCTGTTGGAATACGATGATGTGATGAACAAGCAACGTACGGTGGTTTACACCAAACGCCGCCATGCTTTGATGGGTGAACGCATCGGTATGGATATCGCCGATATGATTTGGGACCGTTGTTATAATGCGGTAGAACAGCCTGCTTACGATGACGCGAAGATGGAAATTCTGCAAACCTTGGCAATGGAAACACCGTTTACAGCAGATGATTTCCGCAATAAGAACAAGAACGAACTTGCCGAACAGACATTCCAAAGCGCGATGGATTTATTCCGCCGCAAGACAGAGCGCATGGCTCAGATTGCCAATCCGGTCATCAAGCAGGTATATGAAAACCAGGGACAGGTTTATCAGAACATCTTGATTCCGATAACCGATGGTAAGCGGATGTACAATATTTCCGTTAATTTGAAGGAAGCTTATGAGACTGAAGGCAAAGCAATCGTAAAAGCATTCGAAAAAGCAATCCTGCTTCATGTTATTGACGATGCTTGGAAAGAAAACTTGCGCGAATTGGATGAGTTGAAGCATTCGGTGCAAAACGCAAGCTACGAGCAGAAAGACCCGTTGTTGATATTCAAGCTTGAATCAGTTAACCTGTTCGATGCAATGGTGAACAAGATTAACAACAATACCATTTCGGTTTTGATGCGTGGACAAATCCCGGTGCAAGAACCGCAACAGGTACGTCAGGCTGCTCCCGAACCTCAACGTCTTCGCCAGCAATATCGTGAGGAAAAGCGAAACTTGAACGACCCCAACCAGCAGGCTGCAGCCGGAAAAGATACGCGTGAAGTAAAAAGAGAACCTTATCGTGCTGAAAAGACTGTAGGACGTAATGATCCTTGTCCGTGTGGAAGTGGTTTGAAATATAAGAACTGTCACGGACGCAACGCCTGATATAGTTTAATACATACATAAGTACCGGTACGTCGGTATTCCTGATACATCAAGGGAATGTCGTCGTACCGGTTTCTTATTTATCTGAGACATTTCTATATTAATATTTTTTTATTCAACAAAATTTACATATATTTGTCTCTGTATTCTTTTTCAATCAGATACTTTGGCAAAGAAGAGCTTTCGTGCGGTCCAATGTAAAAGTGATTTGTAATAATGCCAAGCGGGTCGGTCGGTTAAGAATGAAGCGGTATGAGGTGGACATTGATTTATGGATTTGTCTTTTTACCCTAATAAATTATAAATTTAAACTTGTAATGCTTATGAAACACATGCGCTCTTGGATTCAGATGTACCAGTTACAAGGAATCATGTCTTTGCTGCTGTTGCTTTTGGCGGCATCGTGTTCCGATTCGGAGAAAGAATTGGAAGAACCCACTCCTCCTGAACCTGTAGTGGCAAGCATCACGCTTGCTGAAGGAACAGACAGGCAACCTCTTGTTGAATCAGTTGGAGGTACGCTTTCCATCCATTTTAAAGCCACTGCGGCATGGACCGCTTCTGTAGGCAATTCACGTGCGGACAGTTGGATAAGTGTTTCTCCCCCATCAGGTGAAGCGGGAGAAGGAAGCGTTACGGTAACTGTAGCTTCCAATGAAAGTACAGACGAACGCTCAGCTTCAGTCTTTCTGGTTTGTGGCGACGAACAGGAGACGGTTGTGGTTACCCAAAAGCAGAAGGATGCGCTTATTCTATCGCAACAGGTTTATGAACTTCCGGCATCCGAAAGTACCATCGAGCTGGAGGTGCAAGCCAATGTGTCGTATGAGGTGAGTGTATCTGCCGATTGGATAGAACCGCTTACGTCGCGTAGCCTGACGAAAGAAACATTGACATTCCGTGTTGCGGCAAACGAATCGGAAGAACAGCGTTCGGGCGTCATTACACTGAAAAGCGGTGAATTGGAAGAGACTGTAAATGTCTATCAGGCTGGTAAAGAAGAAGCACCCGTGTTGCTGCTTTCCGATGAGGTCCTGAATGTAGGGGCGGAAGGTGGGACGGTCGATGTACAAGTACAGTCGAATGTCGCCTATACGTATAAGGCTGAGGCCGAATACGACTGGATTGCAGAGCCGGCGGGAAGAGCCGTGTCTACGCATACCATTCATTTGGAGGTGCAACCCAATGAAACATACGATTCCCGTGAGGCGCGTTTTATCTTTAGTGATGAGACCGCGACACTTACCGATACCTTATTGGTCCGTCAGGCTGCGGCGGGTGGCTTGATAGTTTCTGTTTCCCGTATTGAGTTGGCGGCGGAAGATACCGGATTTTCTTTGGAATTGCAGACGAATGTGGATTATACGGTTTCTATCGATGCCGATTGGTTGGAGCAAGTGAAGAGCCGGGGATTGGTGGCCGAAACGTTGACGTTCAGTTGCGAACCGAATTACAGCACCGTTTCCCGTGAAGCCGTGATTCTTCTGGATAGCGAGATTGGGGAACAGAAAGTAAAGGTAGTCCAGGCTGGAAAGGAAGAAGAAGTGGGGGATTATGACTTCATGAACGTTTCTCCGTCTTCTTTGTCGTTGGGCGCAGATGCGGCATCATTTACTGTTTCAGTCAGCACGAATGTGAATTACCAAGTGGCGAGCAATGTCGGTTGGATTACTACTACGGTAAGTGGTACGATAAACGCCTCTTCGGTTGCCTTCGATGTGAAGGCGAATGAAGGGACAGAAATCCGTGAAGGTGTTATCACATTTACCTCGGAAGACGGAAGCATGGTGCGGACCGTTACGGTAACACAAGCGGGTAAAGAAATGCCCAAGTTGAATGTCTCGCCGACTACGTTTGCCTTGGTTTCGGAAGCGGCTTCTATTGAGGTAGAAATTGATGCAAATGTGAAGTACAGCGTTTCGAGCAGTGCTTCTTGGCTGACCAATCCGGTAAGCGGTTTGACCGAAGTTACGTCTTTGACCTTTGCCGTAGCCGCCAATGAAGGGACAGCCGCTCGCCAAGCTACTCTGACCTTTGTTTCGGAAGACGGCAGCGTTACACGAACCGTTACAGTAACTCAGGCAGGAGAGGAACTTTACCTGAATGTTACGCCCCAGCGTATAGAAGCACCGGCAGAAGGCGGTACGTATCCGTTGACTATCAACACCAATGCAGGTGAATCGAATGTAAACTTGAATGGCAATGCTTGGATGAGCCTGCAAAACGGCAATATTGTCATTGCAGCCAATGCAGACCGTGCCGAAAGGAAAGGCAACATCACCGTTACAGCCGGCGGATTGAGCCAGACGATTGAAGTGCTTCAGGCTGGCAAGCAACCGTCTACGGCCGGCGGGCAGATAGAAGACTTTACCGAGAATGAAGAAAACTGGTAAGAATGATAAAATAGAATCATTATGAAACATACATATATAATTTTTTGCTTGAGTTTGCTCTTGCTCTCTTTGGCAGGATGTAAACAAGATGAATTGCAGTCGTCGCACCAATCGGATACCCGGTTGACATCGGTAAAAGCCACTACTTCGGCGGCTGTGAAAAGCCGTACCCAATTGTCGGGCAATGCTGTGATATGGGAACAGTCGGACGCAATCGGCATATTCAGCAATGCAACCGCTGAAGCCGTGCGTTATGACCTGACGGAAATACAAGGCGACGAAGCTCGTTTCGAAAGCGAAACGGGTGTGAGCGGAGAAGAGTTTTATGCTTTTTATCCTTATAGTGCGCAAAGTGCCGTAGAGGGAACCAAGATTTCTTATCGTTTGACCGACGGGCAAGACTATCGTACGGGCAGTTTCGATACAAGCGATTGTCCGATGGTAGCGAAAAGCACGAACAGTGATTTCCGTTTCTTGCAGACCTGCGGCATCATCCGTTTGCGTCTCACCGGAACCATGGCTGTCTCTTCTATCCGCCTTCAGGGAAATAACGGGGAAGCGTTAGCTGGGGACGGAACCATTGATGTAGCTTCCGATGCTCCTGTGTTTACCATCGATGGAAACGGGGATAAACAGACCACGATACAGTTGCGCACTTCTGCCAATGTGCAGTTGTCCGAATTGAGTGTAACGGAGTTTTATTTTGTCGTAGCTCCCCAAACCTTGACGCAAGGCATTACAGTGGATATAACCGGAACGATAAACGGTAAGGAGCAGACCATTCGTAAGCAGACTCAGAAATCAATCACCGTAACCCGTTCCGTTATCTCCAGCTTTGCGGCAGTAGATACCGATGCGGAACTGGAACCGGAAGGACCAACAGACCGTGATATTCTCATTGCGCTGTATGATGCAACCAATGGGGACAACTGGACGAACAATACCAACTGGTGTACGAATGCTCCTTTGTCGGAATGGTATGGAGTGACATTGGATTACAGCCAAGAGAGAGTACAGTATATCCATTTGTCTTATAACAATCTGGTGGGTAGCATTCCGGAAGAAATAGGCAATCTGACCGAACTGTATACATTGGATTTGAGTGGCAATACGCTGACGGGAGAGATTCCATCGTCTATAGGCAATATGCACATTCTCGGTTATTTGTACCTGAACAATAACCAATTGACGGGAAGTATTCCGCAGGAGATAGGCAACTTGAGTGATTTAAGGGCATGTTATATCTATGAGAATCAGTTGATTGGGAACATCCCTTCGAAGTTTGGCAATCTCATCAATTTGGAATATTGCTATTTGTTTGGCAACCAGCTGACGGGAGAAGTACCTGAAACGTTAAGCAGGCTGACCAAGTTGCAAACGATGGATTTCTCATACAATATGCTGGGAGGAGATTTGCCGGAAGCTGTTACCGCTACCGATTGGTGGCAAATAAACGGGTATAGATGTATCGAGCAAAACGAACCGGGAGGCTTTACTTTTGAAACTCTTAATCTTTATATACCAGATTTTACGGCAACAGATAATCGGGGCAATACCATCCGTACGATAGATATTGTATCCAGTCATAAAGTTACCTTGTATTATGTATGGGCTACGTGGTGTGGATACAGTAAAGCATTCCATCCAGTGATGTCTGGACTGTATCAGCGTTATAAAAATCATTCGTTAGAAATTATTGGCGTTTGTGATGACGGTATGGATAATCCTACAGAGGCAAATAATTATATCGAAAGTAATAATATGGAATGGCCCACGTTGATGGAAAATCCGGAAGGCGGCATTCCTTATTCAGGATTCCCTACGGTTATCGCTTTCGATGAAACGGGTAAGATGATTTTCCATAGCAGTTTTACCTCTCGTGATGAGTTGCCGGAATTCTTGAAAGGCATATTGGGCGAAGGTGATGCACCTTATGAATCCACCGACTTCTCGGCGGACAGAAAGGCGTACACTTTGCAAACGGCTTCCGAAGGAAACGGCATCAATGTCGTGCTGATGGGTGATGCTTTCTCAGACAGACAGATTGCCGACGGAACGTATGAAAAAGTAATGCAGCAAGCAGCAGATGCGTTTTTCAGCGAAGAACCTTATACTTCGTTTAAAGATATGTTTAATGTGTATTATGTAAATGCCGTATCCAAGAACGAAGGCTATGTTGATGGTGGTGAAACAATATTCTCTGGTACGTTTGGAGGAGGTACCCATGTTATGGGAAATGATGAGTTGTGCATGAAATACGCTCAAACCGCTTTTAATTTTACAAATGAACAGATGCAAGATGTATTGATTGTGGTGATGATGAATTCTACTGCGTATGCAGGCACATGTTATATGTATTATAATACTGGTTATACAAGTGATTATGGAAGAGGTACATCGGTTGCCTATTTCCCGATAGGTACAAGTTATGAAGATTTAGCCACTATACTGCATCATGAAGCTGGAGGACATGGTTTTGCTAAGTTGAATGATGAATATGCTTACGAGTATATGGGCATGATTCCGGCAAATGAAATACGTGACGAACAAAATATGCGGGAAAATTATGGCTGGGGTAAAAATACCGATTATATTTCCGACCCTGCCCGGGTATATTGGAGCAAATTCATAGCTGATTCACGGTATGCCAGTGAGAATATCGGTGTTTATGAAGGAGCTTGTACGTATTGGACTGGTGCATATCGTCCTACCGAAAACAGCATCATGAATGATAATACCGGAGGATTCAATGCTCCTTCGCGTGAAGCCATTTATTACCGTATCCATAAATTGGCGTATGGAGAAAGTTGGACGTACGATTATGAGGAATTTGTAAATTGGGACTTGAACCAACGTGCGAGAAGCCGTGTTTCTGTGGTTCCACAAAAGAAATATCCGCCAACCGCTCCACCGGTTGTTATCAAAGCCCGCTGGGAAAACGGCAGGTTTGTGTATGAATAAAAATGTCGTATGATGGCAATATAAAGCAAGAAGACGCACGGACATAGTTGGTTGGTGCGTCTTCTTGTTTACTGCTGTATCGGGTTGGTGTAAAGAGGTTCTTTATTTGCCTGTAGAGTCAGGGTTTCGGCTTTTGCGTCCTTGTATGTTTGTAACTCATTTCAGCTCCAATGTAGATTCACCTTTGCGTTCCGCTTTCAGCAATTTACGCTCCGTGCGGCGGTCTAACGTTTCTTCGAATGTCGCTCCCTGGCGGAGGTCTTTGAAGGCATCGCTGGGCGTCCAGTGTACCCGTACTTCTTTGATGTGTTCGTCCGGGCGGAAATCGTCCATGCTTTCTGCTCCTTCACAACCCAGCGTGACATAAAATTCGCCAAGCTCATCCAGTTCTACACGGTATCCGTCCTTCAACAGGTCTGCCGTAGCCTGTGCCAGTATATTGGCTATGGCTAAAAAATCGCCTACGCTGTATGCGCAACCATGTTGTTTTATGTACTTGGCCACTTCTTCCAGCGACATTTTCTTTACGCTTTGCGCCGAAGCGAAAACTTGTTTCGGTGCTTCCGGGTTGCCCGGTTTCCCACGCATTACCAAACTATACTTTATCATACTTTATCTGTTTTTTTTAGTTCAATTTACATATTTTCTTAGGGATAAGGCTATCCTGCCCTGTCGGGGCATATTATATGCTTCCCCGATACGATTAGTAATCGTGTGGCTGTACGATTAGTAATCGTCACGCTGTACGATTACTAATCGTGTCGGCATGGCAGTTATATTGGGTATAAATATATCTTTATTGTCTGGAAGTTTCCATACCCTGTGTGGTACGGGGGCCGTTGTTTTCCTGTGCTTATCAAGAAGGTTGTGTTATTTTACGTATGACTTCAACCCAATGTCCGGATTCAGTTGTCTTTGGAAATCGTTTTTCTTGTATCAGATACTAAAAAACCGGTCCTGATAGAAGGAACCGGTTTTTATGTAAGGAAAGAATCGAATTTCAGTGTGATTAACCATTTGTACGTTTTTCCTAAATTCTGGCTTTCTTACCGGTAAGTTTGCGCAGGTAATACAATTTGGCACGGCGCACTTTACCAATCTTGTTGACTGTGATGCTGTCGATAGCCGGAGATTCCAACGGGAAGATACGTTCTACACCTACTGTTCCCGACATTTTACGTACCGTGAAACGTCTCTTGTCGCCATGTCCGCTGATTTTAATCACTACACCACGATACATCTGAATACGTTCCTTGTTACCTTCAACGATACGGTATGCTACTGTAATCGTGTCACCTGCTTTGAATGAAGGATGCTGTTTGCCAGTAGCAAATGCTTCTTCTGCAATTTTAATTAAATCCATTGTTCTTTTTTGAAATTAAATTGTTTGATCGTACCCTACGCAACATACCAAGTAACTCTTCTTGACAGCGATTGCGCGGAAGCGGTGCAAAGTAAGTGATTTTTTGTGACATGGCAAAACCTTTCTGCTTTATTTTGAATAAAATTTGGGCATAGTTCGCTTTTTTCCTACCTTTGACGAAACTTAAACGGAAATAGCATGAAGAAAGGAGTATATTATGGTGTGTGCGTGGCGGCTTTGTTTTTGTCGGCATGTAACACAAGTTATTCGGTTGTGTCGGTCGAGGGTGGCAGGGTGCCCATTACGCAAGCGTATGACGCCAATCAGGATATGGATGCATGGCGTATTTTGCAGCCTTATCAGGAGGGCGTTGACAGCATCATGAAACCGGTTATCGGCGAAGCGGCACAGAAACTGGAAGCATATCGTCCGGAGTCTCCGTTGTCCAACCTGCTGGCAGATATATTGCGGAACAGCGCGGAAACGAAGGCGGGCATAAAGGCAGATGTAGGTGTCATGAACATGGGAGGCATACGCGGTTTGCTGAACAAGGGCGAGATAACCATTGCGTCGGCGTATGAAATCGCGCCTTTCGAGAACAGGCTGGCGGTAGTAACGCTGAAAGGGGCGGACTTGCTTGATTTGTTCGGGCAGATGGCCGCGGTGCATGGCGAAGGATTGAGCGGGGCTACGTTGGCCATTTCGAAAGAAGGAAAGCTGCTGGACGCTAAAGTGGGAGGCGAGCAAGTCGACCCGGAGAAAGACTATCAGGTAGCTACCATCGATTATCTTGCGGAAGGAAACGACCGGCTGGGAGCTTTTAAGAAAGCTACGGCGAAGGTGGAGCCGGAAAATGCGGTTTTGCGCGATTTGTTTATCGAGTATGTAAAACGTGTGGAGGCGGCTGGCAGGTGTGTCGACGCGAAAATAGAAGGCCGGATTGTAGAACGATAAAAAAAGGGAAGGATTATGAGAAAATGGTGTTTGATGATTGGGGTATGTTTGTTGTCGGGAATGGCGGCTGCCCAGTCGGTTAAAGAGTTACAGGTGTTTCATACCAATGATATGCACAGCCGGGTAGAGCCGTTTTCGGAAGACTATCAGGATACCCTGTTGGCAGGGAAAGCGGGGATGGTGAGACGGGCTACTTTTATCAAGCAGCAGCGCGAGCTTCATCCCGACTTGTTGCTTTTCGATTGCGGCGACTTCTCGCAAGGTACACCTTATTATAATATATACAAAGGCGAGGTAGAAGTGCGGTTGATGAACGAGATGCGTTACGATGCGGGTACAATCGGGAATCATGAGTTCGATTTCGGTCTGGAGAATATGGCGCGCCTGTTCCGGTTGGCGGATTTTCCTATCGTGTGCGCCAATTACGATGTGACAGGTACGGTGCTCGAAGGACTGGTAAAGGAATATGTAGTATTGCGGCGTAATGGAGTGAAGATTGGAGTGTTCGGATTGGGTACGCAACTGGAGGGGCTGGTGGCTAAGGAATCGTATGGCGACGTGAAGTTTGAAGACCCGGTATCCGAAGCCCAACGGATAGCCGACTTGTTGCGGACGCAGGAAAAATGTGACGTGGTGATATGCTTGTCGCATTTGGGCTGGCAAGGCGATCCGTATTCGGATGTTGAACTGATAGAGAACACGCGCGGCATAGACGTGGTATTGGGCGGACATTCGCATTCCTATTTCGAAGCGCCTGCGTATTATAAAAACTTGGATGGTGTGGAGGTGCCGCTCCAGCAGATGGGCAAACATGCCGCGTTTGTGGGCAAGATGGTCCTGACATTGCAAAAAGAGTAGAGGAGGGGGCATGAAGCGTAGATTGATGAAGAAATTTGTCGTTTTATGCGCGGTGATGCTTGCCGTGGTACAAGCATTTGCGCAAACCTCTATCTTGAGCCAGGTAAAGGATACGGCCGCTTGCCGCAGGTGGGTAGAAAGCCGTCTGGCGGAAATGACTTTGAAGCAGAAGATAGGTCAGTTGTTCATTCATACAGTAGACCCGGTGATGACACAACGGAACAGGACACAGATACGGAAAGCCATTGAAGAGTATGGATTGGGAGGACTTTTGTTCGCGAAAGGTCAGATAAACCAGCAGGTACGGCTGACCAATCTGGCGCAGGAATGGAGCGAGATACCTTTGCTGATAACCTTCGATGGAGAATGGGGGCTTGCCATGCGCTTGAAAGATACGCCCGAATTCCCGAAGAACCGCGTGTTGGGCTGTGTGCAGGATGATTCGTTGATATATAGTTATGGAAGGGAAGTGGCTCGTCAGCTGCGTGCTATCGGGGTGCAGGTCAATTTCGCGCCGGTGGCGGATGTAGACAATAACCCGGCCAACCCGGTGATTAATACCCGTTCGTTCGGGAGCGACCCGAAAGAGGTGGCACGCAAAGTCATCGCTTATTCACGCGGGCTGGAAGACGGAGGGGTGATGGCTGTATGCAAACATTTTCCCGGACACGGGGATACGGAAGTCGATTCGCATCTGGCGGTGCCCGTATTGGATTTCGACCGTGCCCGCTTGGATTCTATCGAATTATATCCGTTCCGTGAGGCGGTAGAAGCGGGTGTAAGTGGCATGATGGTAGGTCATTTGCAAGTTCCCGGATTGTGTGAGAAACCCGCTTCTATATCTCCGAATATCATCGCTTCCGTTTTGCAAGGCGAGTTGGGCTTTTCGGGCTTGGTTTTTACGGATGCGCTGGAGATGAAAGGCATTAAGCAGGCGGAGCGTGTATGTGCGCAGGCACTTATTGCCGGAAATGACATGTTGCTGGCTCCGCGTAACCTGAAGCGTGAAATGTCGGGAGTGCTTGCGGCGGTAAAGAAGGGGCTGCTGACCGAAGAGGCGATAACCGAAAAATGCCGGAAAGTGCTTACTTATAAGTATGCGTTGGGATTGTCCAAGCGTCCGGTAGTGGACGGGAATGGTTTGAAAGAACGTCTTTGGCTTCCCGAAACGGACAGTCTGCTCGTGGCACTGGACAAGGCGGCGGTTACGGTTGTGAAAGATTCCCTTGATATGTTTCCCTTGGATTTCTCTTTGTCGGGGACGGTTTTGTTGAGCATATCGCCTTCGCTTGCCGAAGCTTATCCTTTTTATAAGGAACTGAAAGAGTCTTTGGAAGTAAGCTGGGTGCATGCGCGTACCGATTCGTTGGAGGCTATCCGCGAACGGCTTCGTTCGGCACAGCGGGTTATAGTCGCTTTGCATCAGAAAGATTACGCGCCTTATTTACCCCTGATTCAGGAATTAGCCGAAGATAAACCGTTGGCTTTGGTCAGTTTCGTGCCTCAAAAAGGACTTTCGGAAATGGTATTGGCGTTGCACCATGCTTCGGCGGTGATTCTTGCTCATACGGATACAAAAGAAATACAGCGTCATGTGGCGGATGTCATGACCGGCAGGAGTATGGCTACAGGGCGTTTGTCTGTAGGTATGGCCGGTTTATGGCAGGCTGGAACAGGTGTCACCATCGACCCAGACCATCCTCGTTTGTATATACCGGAAGATTTCGGTATGGATTCGCGGATACTGGCGCGGATTGATACGATAGCCGAAGAGGGGATACAGGCGCAGGCGTATCCGGGATGTCATGTGATGATATGGAAAGATGGTTATCCGGTTTATAATAAGTGTTTCGGCACTTTTACATACAACGATTCGCTTACCGTGAAAGAGAACAGTTTGTATGATTTGGCTTCTTTAAGCAAGGTGACGGGCACGTTGTTGGCTGTAATGAAACTTTACGATGAAGGCAAGTTCGGACTGACCGACCGGGTAAGCCGTTATCTGCCTATGCTGAAAGGTACCCGCAAGGAGCGTATAACGATTCAGGATTTGTTGTTTCACGAATCGGGATTGCCGGCTTATTGGCCTTTCTATCAGGAAGCGATAGACATGAAAACGTGTAAGGGCGGTTTGTTCCGGAAGAAGCCAGACAAGCGTCACAGGTTGCAAGTCGATGAACATTTATATGCTTGCACTGATTTCGCATACAAAGAGGAATGGGTCTCCCATGTTCCTTCCGACCGTTATGCTTTACCTTTATCCGATAGTTTGTTTCTGAATAAGGGTTTTCCCGAAGAGATGCTCCGTCAGTTGGCGGAGGTACCGTTGAAAGGACATTCTTATCGGTATAGCTGCCTGAATTTTATGTTGCTGAAAGAATTGGTGGAAACATTGGCGCAAGTCCCGATGGACGTTTATTTAGACAGTGTTTTCTATAAGCCGATGGGGTTGAAACATACGGCCTATCGCCCTTTGCGGCATTTCGACAAGTCGCAGATTGTGCCTACCTCTGCTGGTGATTTTTTACGGAAAGGCGTGGTGCAAGGTTTTGTTAACGATGAAATAGCTGCTTTTATGGGTGGGGTTTCGGGCAATGCAGGACTTTTTTCGACGGCACACGATGTGGCGGCCATATTCCAAATGCTGTTGGATAGAGGGGTATGGGGTGATCGCCGTTACCTGAGCCGTGCCACGTGCGACTTGTTTGTCGGCATGCAAGCGGAAAACAGCCGGAGAGGATTGGGGTTCGATAAACCGGATGTAGATGATACAGACCATAGTCCGTGTGCTCCCGAAGCACCCCGATGTGTATTCGGACATACGGGATTTACGGGTACATCGGCTTGGGCAGACCCCGATAACGGATTGGTGTTTGTATTCTTAAGCAACCGTACCTATCCTCGTGCGTTTGACCATAAGAATTTGACGAAGATGAATATACGTACACGTATGCAACAAGCGATGTATCAGTCTTTAAAGCCGTGAATCTATTTAGACTATGTACAAATTATGTAAAAATTGCTATGTAGACGTTACAACTTCACATAAAAAAGTTACCTTTGCATTATCAAATTAGTACTAATAATAACTTTTAACTTTTACTACAATGGCTTACGTAATTAGTGACGATTGTATCGCTTGCGGTACTTGTATCGATGAATGCCCGGTTGGCGCAATCTCAGAAGGTGACAAATATTCTATCAATCCGGATATGTGTACAGAATGTGGCACTTGTGCGGATGTATGTCCTTCTGAAGCAATTCACCAGGGATAATCAAATCGATAATCGTCGGTTTGTAAAATTTTATAGAGGATGTCTTTCCAAGCTGAGGGACATCCTCTTTTTTAATTTATGTCCGTATGCCTATGCTTCGAACAGGCGGCTTCTGGACATTAAGCATGAGCCGATGATGCTTGCTTGGCTTTTTAATTTCGACAAGACTATTTCCGAATCGCGGCTCATCAGGCTTAGGGTGTATTTGCGTACGGTGGAAATGATAGGTTGAAGCAGAAAATCTCCGGCATTCGACATCTCTCCTCCGATGATAACCGTGTCTGGGTTGAATATGTTAATCAGGCTGCCGATATGCAATCCCAGTTGCTGTCCGATTTCTTCTACCAGCTCGATGGCCAGCAAGTCTTCTTTGCTGATAGCGTTGAAGATGTCTTCAAGGGTGATGTCTTCGATGCGCTTTTCCGAAAGGACGATGGAGTTTTCTCCTGCTTTCAGATGCTCGATGAACTTGCGGTAAAGTGCCGAGCAGGAGTTTTCGGTCTCTAAGCATCCCTTTTTGCCGCAGTGGCAGATAATCTGGTTGTCATACCCGTATGTATGGCCGAACTCTCCGGAGAATCCCGATTTGCCTTTATAAAGCTTTCCGTCTATTAAGATACCAATACCCAGTCCCCAGTCGATGTTGATAAACAGGGCATTGCGCGAGCCTTTTAACGCTCCTTTGATGTATTCGCCGTATAGCATGGCGCGGCTATCGTTTTCGATGGACACCTCTATACCCATTTCTCCGGTCAGGATTTCGGCAAGAGGGCGTTCGCCGAAATTAAAGAAACTGTGGCTGTATCCTAAATCGGGATTTACCCGTCCGCATAGTGCTACATTGATGTGCATGATGCGTTCTTTACTGATGCTGAGTCCGGCTATGAATGTTTCGATGTGATGGCATAATTTCTGTATGCATTCCATGGTGTCTTGGCGTTCGAAGGGAATGCCCATTTGCAGTTTCAGCAAATCCCCCTTGAAGTTGATAAGCCCGATATGCAGACTGTTCCAGGTAAGGGCCACACCGATAAAGTAAGCGGAATCTGGATTCAGTCCGTACAAGATAGGGTGTCGTCCGCCGCTTGTTTCCAATTTGCCGTATTCATCAATGTATCCCTGCTCGTACATTTCATCGATGACTTTCGTTACGGTAGGGATACTTAAATCCATTTCTTTGGCAAGGTCGGTTATGGTGGAATTCTCATTGTATATTAAATAGGTGATGATGTGCTTTTTCATAATGGCACTCTTCGACCCTTTTTGGATGTCTGCGGATAATTGTTCTTTCATGATATGTTTCATTTAATTTACGGGTTCTTAATTAAAAATTTTAAAAATGGAGTATAATTACCTTGTTTGATGGTTGTTTTATCCACAAATCCCCATATCTTTGCATTTGTATCAAAGTCAATGTGGATTTTTGTTACAAATATATTAATTAAATCTGGAAAAACTATGAGAGTTATTATCGAATCCGATTACCAATCGCTTTCTTCGTGGGCTGCCCGTCATGTAGCCCGCCGGATCAATGAGTTCTGTCCGAGTCCGCAACGTCCTTTCGTCTTGGGTTTGCCTACGGGCTCTTCCCCATTGGGCATGTATAAGGCACTGATTGAACTGAACCGACAGGGAAAAGTGTCTTTCCGCAATGTGGTGACATTTAATATGGATGAATATGTGGGTCTTCCCGAATCGCATCCGGAAAGCTATCATTCGTTTATGTTCAACAACTTTTTCAACCATATTGACATTCTGAAGGAAAACATCCATATCCTGAACGGAAACGCGACGGATGTGGAAGCGGAATGTGAGAATTACGAAAAACAGATTGCCTCGTATGGTGGCATTGACTTGTTTGTGGGCGGTATCGGTCCCGACGGGCATATCGCTTTTAACGAGCCGGGTTCTTCCCTGACTTCGCGTACCCGTGTGAAGACACTGACTACCGATACCATTGTAGCCAATTCGCGTTTCTTCGACAATGATATGAACAAAGTTCCCAAGACGGCACTGACCGTAGGTGTGGGCACGGTGATGGATGCCAAGGAGGTGATGATATTGTGTAACGGCCACAATAAGGCGCGTGCTTTGCGGCATGCCGTTGAAGGTGCCGTAACGCAGATGTGGACCATCAGTGCCTTACAGATGCACCGTCACGGCATCATCGTATGCGATGAGGCGGCTACGGACGAACTGAAAGTGGGCACGTACCGCTACTTCAAGGACATCGAGCGCAACAACCTGTAATCCATTATCCATTATTAATTGTTAATTGTTAATTATTCATTATTAATTATTAACTATAGCCATGAGAACCAATTTGAGTTCGCAGATATCCCTTAACAGGGTGTCTACCCGATATTACAAGCCGGAGAATACGATTGACCGCTCCGTGCTGACCCGTTTTGAAAAAATCCCTACCAACATCTATGAAACAGTAGACGAAGGCGTGAAGTGCATTGCCGATGAGGTGATCCGCAAGATACAGGAACGCCAGCATGACGGCAAGTTCTGTACGTTGGCTTTGGGCACGGGGGCTTCGCTCCGTCCGCTTTACGCCGAACTGGTGCGCCGCCATAAGGAAGAAGGCGTCAGCTTCCGTAATGCGGTGATATTTAATCTGTATGAATACTATCCTTTATCGGAGCAGGGGAGCAGCAGCATCGGCCAGCTAAACGAGCTTTTCCTGAACCAGGTGGATATCGACCGCCAGAATGTGTTTACTCCGGACGGCACGATTCCTCAGGACGCAGTGATAGACCATTGCCTGTTGTATGAGCAGCGCATCAAGACTTATGGCGGACTGGACATTGCCGTTATGGGTATCGGCCGTGAAGGGAATATCGCCATGAATGAACCAGGCTCTACGGCAGCTTCCGTAACCCGCCTGATATTTGTGGACAGTGCTTCCCGTTCGGAGGCCGCGCATAATCTGGGCGTGGACAACCTGCCTCCTTGTTCCATTACGATGGGCATCAATACGATTATGGAAGCCCGCCGTGTTTATTTGTTGGCATGGGGGGATGACAAGGCCGATATCATCAAGCAGGCGGTAGAGGACAAGATTTCGGATACGCTTCCCGCTTCTTACCTCCAGATGCACCAGAATGCGACCGTCTGCATCGACTTGCCCGCGGCTTCACACCTGACCCGTATCCAGCGTCCGTGGCTGGTGACCAGTTGCGAATGGAACGATAAATTGATCCGGAGTGCCATTGTATGGCTTTGCCTTTTGACCGGCAAACCTATCTTGAAGCTGACCAATAAGGATTACAATGAGAACGGGTTGAGCGAATTGCTGGTGCTTTATGGTTCTGCCTACAATGTGAACATCAAGATATTCAACGACCTGCAGCATACCATCACCGGTTGGCCTGGCGGCAAGCCCAATGCGGATGATACTTACCGTCCTGAACGTGCCAAACCGTTCCCTAAACGGGTTGTGGTCTTCTCGCCTCATCCCGATGATGATGTGATATCGATGGGAGGTACTATCCGTCGTCTGGTGCAACAAGGGCACGACGTGCATGTGGCATACGAGACATCGGGCAACATTGCCGTGGGCGATGAGGAAGTGGTACGTTTCATGCATTTCATCAATGGTTTCAACCAGTTGTTCGATGAAAACCAGAACGAGACTATCCGTCGGATGTATTCCGAAATCAAGCAGTTCCTGCTTCAGAAGAAGGAAGGCGACATCGACACGCGTGACATCCTGACCATTAAAGGATTGATTCGCCGGGGTGAGGCGCGTACGGCATGTACCTATAACCGCATCCCGCTGGACCATGTGCATTTCCTCGACCTTCCGTTCTATGAAACCGGGCGTATAGAAAAGAATCCTATCAGCGAAACCGATGTGCGTATCGTCCAGAAGCTGTTGCAGGAGGTGCAGCCTCACCAGATTTATGTAGCCGGCGACCTTGCCGACCCCCATGGCACGCACCGTGTATGTACCGATGCCGTACTGGCCGCTATTGATGAGGAAAAGAATGCCGGTGCCGCATGGTTGGAGGACTGCCGCATCTGGATGTACCGCGGGGCATGGGCGGAATGGGAAATCGAAAACATCGAAATGGCCGTGCCGTTCAGTCCCGAAGAGCTTCGCGCGAAACGTAACTCTATTCTGAAACACCAGTCGCAGATGGAAAGCGCGCCGTTCTTGGGCAATGATGAACGTCTTTTCTGGCAACGTAGCGAGGACCGTAACCGTGGTACCGCTTCGCTTTACGACAAGTTGGGACTGGCTTGCTATGAAGCGATGGAAGCGTTTGTAGAGTATAAGCCACTGTAACCAGGCAGACAATATTAAAGAGACCAGATGCAAGGGCCGGGAGATGAACCTGTCTTTTGTGTCTGGTTTTTCGTTTCAAAAAATGGAAGATTCCTGCAACTGTTAGAAGAAAAATGGTACCTTTGCACCTGAAAAAATGATTTCATAAAGCGATATGGAAAAAGACAGTTTGATTAAAAGGTATTTGGTTTTTATTTTAGGTCTGTATTTTTTGGCGATGGGAATCGTGTTGATTGTGCATTCGGCATTGGGTACCACTCCTATTTCCAGTATTAATTATGTATTGAGTCTGAATTTGCCTCTTACGTTGGGTGCATGGACTTTTATCACCAATATGCTGATGGTATTGATTCAGCTTTGGCTGATTCGGGGCGATTATGGTACGCGGAAAGATGCGGTGGAGATTCTGCTTCAGATACCTTTATCGTTCGTTTTTTCCGCATTTATTGACTTGAATATGTGGCTCACTGCTGGCTTGCATACTACCGGTTATCTGATGTCGGTCATGGTTTTGCTGGCAGGATGTTTAGTGCAGTCGGTAGGTGTTGTACTTGAAATCAAGCCCAAGGTAGCGATGATGAGTGCCGAAGGAACTGTGAAATATATATCACGCCGTTTGCACAAAGAATTCGGAAATGTGAAGGTCGGGTTTGATGTGACATTGGTTCTGATGGCTGTACTCATTTCGTTGGCATTTACCCGGCATATCGAAGGAGTGCGCGAAGGTTCGGTCATAGCGGCATTTATAACGGGATATATCGTCAATTTTCTGAATCATAAGATTATGACTCGCAGGATGTTGTGTCGGTTGGTTCCGGTATGGCTGGTTCGCAAATAAACACGTTCATAAAAAACGGGGAGTGTTTACAGGCTGGTATGCAAATGCTGTATTTCTCCCCGGTATCTGTTTATCCGTACAATTTTCCTATCAAGTCACTCCTGCCTATCCGTTTTAGTTCGGCAATGATTTTTCGTCGTTCTTCAGGCTTGTACCAGAAGAAAAACATTCGCTGGGCAAGTTTTTCCTTTTGCGTCTTTGCCGAGAAGATAGGTTTCAGGGTGTAAGGATGGATACCCGTATACCATGCTTCTGTAGCTACAGTCATCGGGGTTGGTGTAAAGTCTTGTACTTGTTCCAGATGGAAGTCTAGCCGTTTGGTAATGATTGCCAATTCTGCCATATCTTCTTCCGTGCATCCGGGATGGCTGCTGATGAAATAAGGGATGATTTGTTGGCGCAAGTTCAGTTCGCGGTTCAAGCGGTCGAAGATGCGCTTGAAAGTATAAAACTGTTCGAACGGTGGTTTGCGCATTACTTCCAACACCCGTTCGCTGGTATGTTCTGGTGCTACTTTCAGACGTCCGCTTACATGTTTTACTATGAGTTCGCGGGTATATTCGGCTGTACTTTGATTGATGGCCGGGTTTTTGCTTTCATGCAGAAGCAGGTCATAGCGCACACCGCTCCCGATAAAGCTTTTCTTGATACCCGGCATCGCGTCTACGCTATGGTAGATGTCCAGCAGAGGACGGTGGTCGGTATTTAGATTCGGGCAGATTTTCGGGTGTACGCACGAGGGACGTTTACATTTCCGGCAAAGGGTTTCGTCTGTGCCATGCATGGCATACATATTCGCCGACGGACCTCCCAAGTCACTCAGATAGCCTTTGAAATCGGGCATTTCAGTGATGGCTTTTACTTCCTTCAGAATGCTTTCCTTGCTCCGGCTTACGATAAACTTGCCTTGGTGTGCCGAGATGGTGCAGAAAGCGCAGCCGCCGAAGCATCCACGGTGAATGTTCACCGAAAACTTGATCATGTCATACGCCGGGATGCGTTTCCCTTTGTATTTGGGATGAGGCAGACGCGTGTAAGGCAGGTCGAACGAATGGTCTAATTCGCTTTGACTCATTGGTGGATAAGGTGGATTGACTATCACCACTTGTTCACCGGTTTCTTGCCAGATACGCGAAGCCGCGTATTTGTTTGATTCTTCTTCGATATGACGGAAGTTTTGTGCTTGTTTACGCTTGTCGGCAAGGCATTCTTCATGTGCGAATAAACGTAGATCCGATTCGTCCGGTATAAAGTCTTTCCGTTTGACCAGATAAGCGGTTTGCGGAATATCGGCAGGCAGGCATGCAGCTGTTTTCATACGCCGGCTTAATTCTACAATGGGTTTTTCGCCCATACCGTATATCAGCAAGTCGGCACCCGAACTTACCAGAATTGAGGGGAACACTTTATCCTGCCAGTAGTCGTAGTGGGTAAGACGGCGCAACGAGGCTTCGATGCCTCCCAGTATGACCGGTACATCGGGGAACAATTCTTTCAGGATGCGGGTGTAGACGATACTGGGATATTCCGGACGCATATCGTGACGTCCGTCGGGCGTATAGGCGTCTTCACTCCGCAAGCGTTTGTTGGCGGTATATTTGTTGACCATGCTGTCCATACTTCCAGCACTTATGCCGAAGAACAGGCGTGGGCGTCCCAGTTTCTTGAAGTCGCGCAGGTCATCGCGCCAATTGGGTTGGGGTACGATAGCTACTTTCAGCCCTTCCGCTTCTAAGATGCGCCCGATGACGGCGGCTCCGAACGAGGGATGGTCGATATAGGCATCGCCGCTGAACAGGATAACGTCCAGTTCGTCCCATCCTCTCAATTCCACTTCTTTCTTGGTCGTGGGCAACCAGTCGGTCAGTTGATAGTTCCTCACTCTTTTTTCAGTTTATGTTATCATGCAACCCTGATAGCTTGCGGATTTTATTAGTATATATCCTTCATCATCGGATTATTTCCCAAACGTGGTAGGATTGGGAATCAGTTTAATGGTTCGTTCAACACATCGGGACTGAGGCTTCCTTCTTTTTCTCGTTCCCATTTGATGTAGAGCTGGATAAGTTGATACAGCCCGAATGCCTTCATGTTGTTGTGGTAAATCACATCGATACAGAGGTCTAACAAATCTTTGCTGTTCCCTTCCATAGAAACGATGAGTGAACGTATATTCAGTTTCAACTTGTCGAGTACTGATTCGTCCACGATTCCGTTACTGTCTATCAAGTGTTGGAAAAGTGCATATTTTTCGATAGTCTGCAAGTGTTCTTCTGTTATTTCCATAGTCCGTGTGCCGGACGGATTTGCTTGAATTGTATACATGATATTCCGTTTTGAAGTTAATGTTGTAGCAAAGATAGACGTTTTTTCTTATACTATTTCTTCTTGGAGCAATTTTTTCGCATATATCCGGTATATGGGTATGCTTGTGGTGCCGGTAAGACGCGTCTTTATTCAACAACAAAGTCCCGCCACGTAGCAAGATGCTTTACGTGGTGGGACGGGCATTTACAGACATCCACTGCTTATCGGATTTCCTTAATCGCTTCTACCAGGCGGGTGAAGTCTTCGGGGAATACATCGCCGATGTTTCCGATACGGAAGGTATCGGCTTGCGAGATTTTACCCGGATAGATGACAAAGCCTTTCGCTTTCAGTTTCTGATAGAAATCCTTAAAGTCGAAGTCTGATGAGGGATAATAGAACGAGGTGATAACGGGTGATTGCTCTTCATCGGTCAGCAGGGTGCGGAAACCGAGTGAGCGCATTCCTTCTACCAAGACACGGTGGTTTTCGCTATAACGGGCGTGGCGTGCGGCGATGCCTCCTTCGGCTTTCAGTTCGTTGAGAGCTTGCATGAAGGCACGTACTACGTGGGTAGGCGAGGTAAAACGCCATTTTCCATGTCCTTTTTCCATGGTTTCCCATTGGTCGTAGAGATCGAGCGAAAGTGAACGTGCCACGCCTTTACATTGTTCTAAGAGCGAACGGCGTGCCAAGATGAAACCGAATCCGGGGACGCCTTGGATACATTTGTTGGCGGAACTAATCATGAAGTCGATGCCTAATTGAGCCATGTCGATGGGGACGCCTCCGAAGCTGCTCATAGCGTCTACTATCAATACTTTATTGTGACGTTTTACTACTTCGGCAATAGATTCCAGCGGATTGAGCACGCCGGTGGTGGTTTCGCAATGCACTACCGATACATGAGTCACTTCGGGATGTTCGTTCAAGTATGCGTCTACTTGTGTCGGGTCTACCTGCTGAGTTTCTTCGAACTTCATCAGGTGATAGTTCAAGTGATAATAATCGGCTATTACGCCCATACGTTTCCCGTATGCGCCGTTGGCGGCTACCAGCAGATGGTCTTCGGGGCGGACTACTGAGCCTAAGGTAGCTTCTACGCAGAAGCTTCCACTTCCTTGCATCAATACGGCGGTATATTCTTCGGGGCGGCTGCTTGCCAATTCTACCAGTTCTTTGCGGATTACTTCCACAATGCCTACGTTATAGTCTTCGTCCCACGTGCACCAGTCGCTCATCATGGCTTCTTTTACGGTTTCACTTGTGGTTAACGGTCCGGGGGTCAATAATAAATACGGTCTCATGTTGTATGTATATTAAAAGGTGTATTATCGGTTATTCGTTGTTCATGCGTGCGTTAATGGCATTGATGAGGGCGGGAAGTTCTTGGATTGAGTCCACTACATAATGCGCTCCGGCGGCATACATGCGGTATCTCACTTCGAGCATACGTGCCTTCAGTTCTTCTTCGGGCATGTTCCGTACTTCTTCTTCGGTCAGTCCCAGTTCGTTGCTTCCCAAGATAACACCTACGCTCCATACTCCGGCGTTCACCCCTTCCTTGATGTCGGAGATGGTATCGCCGTATTTCAGTACCGAGAAGCGGGAAGGGATGCCGAGGTCGCACATGTTCTTGTATATCATGTAAGGTGCGGGGCGTCCGGCGGGCAGGTTGTCCGAGGTGACGCAATTATCTACCTTATATCCTTGCTCGGCGGCGGAAGGGATGACGATGTCCATCATCTCTTGGGTATATCCCGTAGTAGAACCAATCAGGATACCCATGCCGCGCAGGGTGTCGATGGTTTCTACCACATGGGCTATCGGTCCCGAATAATTGCGCAGGGTGCTGAAGAGCAAGCGTTGAAACTCAGCGTAGCAAGTTTGAATATCATTCTCGTTGTAGTCATGTCCGTATTTTTCGCGGAAGGCCTGGCTTACGTGGCCGATGCGGAACAGGGCGCGGATTTCTTCAATCTTGGTCAATCCCATGTGGGCACGTGTCTCGGCGGCACTCACTTCGAGTCCTAAGGTGCGGAAGCTTTCGATGAAAGCCGATACCGGTGCAAAACATCCATAATCGACGGCGGTTCCCGCCCAGTCTAAAATCACACATTCAATCTTTTTCATATAGCAGTGGTTGTTAAGTAGATATTATTTTCTTTTTCTTTCTTTTTGGTTTCAAGTTGTTCCGTTTTTTGGGGCAGAGGGCCTTGCTTGCGTTTTCGGGCATAAATCATGTAAGCCAGCGAACCGATGAAGGCCAGGCAACATGCCGTTCCGATATACAGGCACATGTGGTTGTAGAAGGATGCCCAGTCGATGTGCGAGGCAAAGAACTCCTTGAAGAGTAACAGGCCGAGCGTTCCCAAATAGCCTACGAAGTCGATGGTTATGATAAAGAACCCTACGTTTCCTTTTATCTTGAAGCAGGCGATGAAGCGTTCGAAGAAGATGGTCTGGAAGCTCAGGTAGGCGATGTCCAGGCAGAGGCTTTGAAGGAAGAGCCAAATGGTGGTGGGGATGGTCTCATTTCCTTCGGTGGCTCCTAAGAATGCCAGGGTTCCCATACCCAGCGTAGAGAGTATCAGGAGCATACAGAGCACCTTCAGGTGATTGTAGGTCGTGGCGAGCAAGGCGAATACGGCCAGCAGGACAAAAGTCGCTATCGAGTCGATTTGCGCGAATGCCCACGAAGATATGGTTTGTACATCGATGATGCATACGATGAAGTCTTCCTTGATGTCACGTTGTACGGTGAGCAGGAGATTCGCTCCGAAGAGGAGTATAAGCAAGGGCATGAACCGGCGGAACAACGCCCAACGCTGGTGTCCATTGAGTGTGACACGCTCCGAGCGCGAGGCAATGTCGGCTTCAGTAGGCTTGGGGAAGCGGGTCATCATCCATCCGGTGAAGCAGAGCAGAGGAAAGGCGAGCGCACCGATGAGGGCTGGCATCCAGAACTCGCTTACGTGAAGCTGGTTGAGCGCATAGAGTCCTATGATTTTGCCACGCCCGAACTGAGCGCCATGCTTACGCCCATGATGCTGGCAAGAATATCGGTGGTGCGCCGCCCTTCGAGGAAACTGAATATCACACCCCACATGCATCCCAGCGAAAGCCCGTTGAAGTAGAGCGCCACTATATTATAAGGTATAGGGAGCACGCCGAAAGCGATGAGCGAGATTTCGGACAAAGCCGCCGACCCGATGATGAACTTCAGGCGTCCTTCGGGTTTCAGCTCGGAGATGTATTTGATGCCTAACAATTTAGCACTTACATAGCCCAGCAACTGGATGATGCTGACGGCTTTCTTGTAGTCCATCCCGTACACCTGGAGCCCTTCGAACTCTGCCGCCGTGAAAGGCTTGCGCAGGGCGTAGACCAAGGAATAGGAAAGCAGTGCCGTGCCTCCTGCCCAAAGCACGAAGAGCCAGTCGGGCATCGGGCTTTTGCTTCCGGGTATCGTTTGTGTTTGAGTTTTCATTTTGTCTTCTCGTTTTTTAATCCGGTGCAAAAGTAGGGCCTTGTCCGCAACGGAAAAATGAATAAAGCAGGAATCATATCCGTGTAATAATTCAGAAATATTCCTGAAACGGTTCTTTTACAAAACAGACACAAAACCGACACGGGAATGAAGCCGTTTTGTAATATGAATGTTTACCAGGATAAGCGGTTTCTTTCACCAAAGAAGCGTACAGGGATTAGAAGCTGTTTTGAATTTCTCCAAAAAGTTTTTCTTGGCTTGATGTATCCGTTTTCGTGTGTGCTTTGGGCGATTTTTTGGTCCTTTCCGCTCCTGTTCTTCGTCAGATAGCCCGCTATCTTCCTCATCACAGAAGCGAAAATGCCTCAAAAACTCATCCCAAATCAGCGCACGATAAATTCAAAACAGCTTCTTATTGTTTGTTATGCATGTCCGCAATTCGCCAATCTGTCCGCATGAAAAACGCAGTAGTACTTCCCTTGCCGATGAAGTATATATCCAGAGGCGGATGAAGTATATATTCAAGTGCCCATGAAGTATATATTCATTTTCGGGGGATATGCATTGGCCGAATATGCGGACATGCATGTCGCTTTTTTATCCTCTGTGTCCTTCGTGGCGCATATACTTGCGTATGCCGGGCAGCTATGTGCGTCGGGCGATGCAACTATCTGCGTGTTTCGGGGCGGATATTTGAAGAATTTTGATTAACTTCGTGCCCAAAGTATGTTTTTACCATGGAGGAACTGAAAGAAATATACGACCGCATGACTTTCTTGCGCCAGAAGGGAGTGAAGATGAAGGATATGGCGGAGCGGGCGGGCTTTTCGCCCAGCGTGTTGTCGGCTATTTATTCGACGGTGCTTCCCGCTTATTTCAAGAATTGCGAGAAAGGGATGAGCGGCGAAGAGGCTTTGAACAATGCGTATGGGGTGACACATTGGGGCACGGCACTGATGAACGGATTCAACCACCTGTATCTGATGTTCAACGAAAACCCTTCGCCCCAGCTTTCTTTGTTTTATATTTGCTTGAAACTCCCGATGTACGACCATCCTCCTTTTTTGCGTGGGATATACCAGTGCTTCGATTATAATTACAATCCTGTGGCGCGACGCATCCTTTTGGTGAAACATTCGGACAGCATCGCGCGTGACGAGTTCCTGAGGCTGAAAGGAGAATTGAAGGCTCCGGAGGCGTTGGACGAAAAAGAAAAGGTGTACTACGATTATACCTGCCAGACGGAAGATATCATCCGTATGTGCAACATTCCTTCGCCTCGGATGACGGAAGAAGACTTGATTGTAGAGAAAAAAATTCTTTCGTTATGAGAAGCGTTTGCGGGTTATTGTGACCGAATGGTCTGCCTTTAGGAATTTTTTATTGCCCCTTAATTCCGCAACACTTTGATTTAACTTTATTTATAAGTTCCTGAGCAACAA
>URCM01000040.1 GCA_900546355.1 uncultured Bacteroides sp. | reverse complement strand
GGCGGATGAATGACAAAAGGAAGATAAATGGAAAGGGAAACGCATATATCTGCACCGACAGCTAAACAGGGGAAAGGGAAGTATGCATTAAGCATCCATTCTTGTATATACTTTAAATGGTAAATTCAAAACAGGGCTTGAAAAAAGGAATACAGGTGTCTAATTTTTAGACACTCATGTCTAATTTTTAGACACTTACAAGAATCACCAATTTCAACAACATGCTGATTATCAATTCATATTCAATTTGGCATGATATTTGCTATGAGAAACATAGATAGTGAAGAACAAACAAAAACATATTATGAACCAAACGATTCTACGCAACCTGTTTTACACGCTGAAGCGGTTCCGCACGGCTTCATTCCTAAATTTATTAGGACTATCCGCCGCCTTTGCCACCTTCATCGTAATTATGATGAAGACCCGTTATGAACAACAATTCGACACCTGCTATCCCGAACCCGAACGGCTGGCGGTGCTGAACCTTTCCATTGACGGGAAAGACAACGAGCTGGTGGTGGTGCCTCGCCCGTTTGTAGATGCTGCCATCCAAGAGACCACGGGAATCGAATGCGGCACCCTGCTTTCGATGCAATTCGGAAGTAATCTGGTATATACTGACCCGCACTATCCGAAATACATCAAGGAAAACGTTGCAGCTGTATATCCCGATTTTGCAAAGACTATCGGAATGACTTTCGTGGAAGGCAATGACGAAGGGCTGGACACCCCCAACGGAGCCATTATCTCGGAAAGCCAAGCCAAACGGCTTTTCCCTGACGGAAGTGCCATAGGTAAATACATCTATTTGGAAAGTCCACACCAAGCTACCGAGGAAACACAATTCAGGATTAGCGGAGTGTACAAGGAATTCCCGAAAAATGCCCAACTCACCAATGACATCTATTGTCGCATTGGAGAAAAATGGGACCTCAACCAATGGGGAAGCTGGAGCTATCTGGCTTTCGTCCGCCTGAAACCCGGAGTCACTTACGAAGAAGTCAACCGCCAATTGGTTCAGAACAAGATTATCAACGATAAGATGGAGAAGTCATCTGATTTCAAGGAAGTCAAACCCATGGTTATTCCTATCCGTGACGTGTACTACCACACCAAGCCGTGGTTCTACTTCAAGACGGGCGACCTGCAGCACACGCACCTGATGATTCTTATCGCCATACTGGTCATCGGCATCGCCGCCGTGAACCTTATCAACTTCACCACCGCCCTCACCCCGATGCGCATCCGCAGCATCAACACGCAAAAGGTGCTGGGAAGCTCTGTCGGCTCGCTCCGCACGGGACTGGTGCTGGAAGCCGTGTGCACCGTGTTGCTGGGCTGGCTGATTGCGCTGGGCATCGTGGCTTGCCTCACGCAGACACAGGCACTGGATGCGTTGGATTTCAATCCCGCACTGAAAGACTATCTGCCCGTCATTTTCGGAAGCGTAGGCATCGCCCTGCTGACCGGTGTACTTGCCGGACTTTATCCGGCATGGTACATGACCTCGTTCCCACCCGCACTGATGCTGAAAGGCAACTTCGCCCTGAGTGGAAAAGGAAAACGGCTCCGCACCGCACTGGTCAGCTTCCAGTACTTCATCTCGGCATGCCTCATCGTGTGCTCCACCTTCATCTTCTTGCAGAACGAATACCAGAAGAACATCCGCACCGGATTCGACCGCGACATGCTACTCATCGCCCAAATGCCTCAAAAACCTTTCCTGAGCCAGCCCTACAAGGCATTCGACCAGCAACTATTGGGCTATCCGGAGTTTGAAGGCGTGGCGTATGCCAATGACCAAATGGGAGGAAGCAACGTGTACAACATCCAGGGATTTACCATAGCCGAACAACACGTACAGCCTTTCTATGTCCGCGTCTCTACCAACTTCCCGAAGGTCATGGGCATGAAGGTGACCGAAGGGCGCGACTTCCTGCCCGGCGACTCCGTAGGGCGGAACGTAAGGCACTATATCGCCACTAAAGAATTTAAGAAGATGTATAACCTGCCCACCGGACAGGAACTGAATGCCGACTGGATGGGGAAAGCCGAAATCACGGGCTACGTGGACAACGTGGCGTTCACCTCGAACCGCATCACCGCCTTTAGCGGAACGCCCTTCGTATTTACTCCTAATTTATACGATGATGACGTGCTTCCTTTCGGCTACATCCGTGTAAAAGCCGGAAGCGACCCTGCGCAAGCCCTGAGCCACGCCCGCGAAGCCTTCGAGAAGAGCTTCCCCGGCTATGCTGCCGAGATTGATTTCTTCGACAACGTATATAAGAAACTCTATACCGCCGAGACCAACCAGCAACAGGTAGTCATCGCCTTCAGCGTGCTTGCCATCCTCATCTCGCTGGTGGGTGTGTTCGGGCTGACCATTTTCGAGACGCAATACCGGCGCAAGGAAATCGGGGTGCGCAAGGTGTTCGGTGCCAGCACGAGCCAGATATTGTGGCAATTCAACCGTGCCAGTCTGAAAGTCGCCATCCTTTGCTCGGCAGTGGCGATGCCGGTTGCCTATTACGTAATGAACCGCTGGCTGGAGTCATTCACCCAGCGTGTGCCGCTCTCGGCGTGGGTGTTCGTCGCCGCCTGCCTGCTGATTATCCTGATGACCCTCGTCACCGTGACCGTGCAGAGTTACCGTGCAGCGAACAGCAACCCGATAGATTGCGTGAGAGCTGAATGATGAATTTTTCACCACAGATTACACAGATTTATAAAATTATATTTCTCACAGAGACACCAGAAGAATAAATGATAAAATCTGTGTAATCTGTGGTGAACAAACAAAAGAAATTATTAACCAATAAACACTTATACTATTATGATTAAGATTGAAAACCTTTGCAAGACATTCCGTACTACAGAAGTAGAAACTATCGCGCTCAACAATGTCAGTTTCGAGATAGCCGACAAAGAATTTGTTGCCATTATGGGTCCTTCGGGATGTGGCAAATCTACCCTGCTGAACATTATGGGATTGCTCGACAACCCGACATCAGGCGATTATTATCTGGACGAAAAAGAAGTGGGACACCTGAAAGAGAAAGACCGCACCAACGTGCGTAAGGGCAACATCGGCTTCGTATTCCAGAGCTTCAACCTGATAGACGAACTGAATGTGGCGGAGAACGTAGAGCTTCCCCTCACCTACCTGGGCGTGCCCGCCGCCGAACGGAAGCAGCGCGTGGCGGACATCCTGAAGCGGATGAACATCAGCCACCGCGCCAAGCACTATCCGCAACAGCTCTCCGGAGGTCAGCAACAACGTGTGGCAATCGCCCGTGCCGTGGTATCGAATCCCAAAATCATCCTTGCCGACGAGCCGACCGGTAACCTCGACTCGAAGAACGGACAAGAAGTAATGGAGCTGCTGACCGAACTGAACAAGGAAGGCACAACCATCGTGATGGTGACACACAGCCAGCGCGATGCCGGATATGCCGGACGCATCATCAACCTGTTCGACGGGCAGATTGTGGCATCCATTGCCGAAATGTAAATCAGTTAACAGTTAACAGTTAACAATTAATAGTTAATAGTGGCAACTGTTCCGTCTGCCATTATTAACTGTTAATTATTAATTAAAACGAACTATGAACCAAACGATATTACGCAACCTGTTTTATACACTCAAGCGTTTCCGCACGGCTTCCGTGCTCAACCTCTTCGGGCTTTCGTTCGCCTTTGCCGCCTTTATCGTGATTATGATGAAGGTGAACTACGAACGCGGTTTTGACTCCTGCTACCCAGAGCCCGAACGATTGGTGATGCTCAACCTGGGCGACCCCGATAACCATACCATGGGCTACCTGCCGCGCGGACCCATCGACTACTTAATGGAACAAGTACCCGGCTTCGAGTACGGTACCATCTATGCGCCGGCATGGGGGAAGACTGCCCTCTACACCGACCCCAAGAACCCGCAATACTTCTACGAAACCCCCTGGGCGGTATCGCCCGGCTTCGCCAAGGTGGTAGGGCTGAAGTTCATTGCCGGAAGCGATGCCGAAATGGGGCAGCCCGAAAGCATCATCGTCTCCGAGAGTTATGCCCGCAAGCTGTTCCCTGACGGCAACGCCTTGGGTGCATACCTCTACATCGAAGGGAGCAACTTCCTGACGCCCGACGCCACCAAGTACCGGATATGCGGCATCTACGAAGACCTGCCCGAGAACTGCCAGTTCAAGAACGACCTCTTCGTGACCATGGGCGAACGGGTGCAGAAGGATGACTGGGGAAGCCAGAACTACTTCGCCTTCTTCCGCCTGAAACCCGGCGTAAGCGTAGAAGAAGCCAACCGCCAGATAGCCGCCACCCGAGCCATCGACCGGATGAACGTGGACAAGGACGACAAGACCGCCCTCTACGTCTTCCCCATCCGCGACTTCTACTACACGATGCACTCGCCCTATTACCTGAAGACCGGAAGCCGCAGCACCACCGCCCTGCTCGTGGTCATCGGGATGCTCATCATCGCCATTGCCTGCATCAACCTGGTCAACTTCAGCACCGCCCTCGCACCGATGCGGATGCGCAGCATCAACACCCAGAAAGTACTGGGCAGCACCAACGGCGAACTGCGCCGCGCCCTCACCCTCGAATCGGTATGCACCGTCCTTGTAGGTTGGCTGATTGCACTGGGCATCACGGCGGCACTCATCCATTTGAACGTGCTTTCGTTCATGGGCTTCACGCCCTCGCTCCTCACCTACTGGCAATATGTGGCGGGTACGGGAATGATAGCCCTCGCCGTGGGCATCATCGCAGGACTGTATCCGGCATGGTATATGACCTCCTTCCCGCCCGCACTGGTGCTGAAGGGCAACTACGCCCTGAGCGGCAAGGGCAAGCGGCTGCGCACCCTGCTCATCGGATTCCAGTACGTGGTGTCGTTCGCCCTCATCGTGTCGGCGGCGTTTATCTTCCTGCAAAACCGCTACATGCGCAACCGTGCCTTGGGCTTCGACCGCGACCAGCTGCTCGTGGCAAGCCTGCCCGAAATGCCCTACCAGAGCAGCCCCTACCATAGCTTCGAGGCGAAGCTGAAAAGCTATGCCGAGATAGCCGACGTGGCGTTCGCCAAGTGGGAATTAGGCGCAAACGAAGGATATACCAGCTACATGTTCCGCCATAAAGGCGAGGAGTACGGACACTTCTTCATCGAGGTGAGCACCAACTTCCCCGACGTAATGGGAATGAAGCTCACGTCGGGCACCGGATTCCTGCCCTCCGACTCTATCAGCAAAGACCCGATGATATTCCTTGCCACCGAAGACTTGCAGCGGAAGACGGGCATCGAGGCGGGCGAAATGGTAGACTTCTGTTGGGGCAACCAAGCACGCATCAAGGGCTTCGTGCAAAACACCCAGTTCACCTCACTCAAGATCAACGCGATGCCCTACGTGTTCTGCCCCAACGCCAAGTACACCAACGGGCAGCTGCCCTACGCCTACATCCGCGTGCGTGCCGGAAGCGACATGGACACCGCCCTGCGCCACGTGCGCCAGGCGGCAGAAGAATGCTTCACCGGCTTCCCCGTCGACGTGAAGTTCTACGACCAGGTCTACGCCTCGCTCTACCAACAGGAGGCGGACCAGCAGCAGATGATTACGCTCTTCAGCCTGCTCGCCATTGTCATCTCGCTGGTAGGCGTGTTCGGGCTGATTATCTTTGAGGCGGAACACCGGCGCAAGGAAATCGGCGTGCGCAAGGTGTACGGAGCCTCGACGGGTCAGATACTCTGGATGTTCGGCCGCTCGTACCTCGTGCTGAGCCTCGTCAGCTCCGTCATCGCCACCCCCGTGGCGTGGTATGGTGTGACGCAGTGGCTGGAGCAGTTCAGCCAGCGCGTGCCGCTCAGCCCGTGGGTGTTTGTGGGGGCGTGCGCCGTCATCTGCCTCATCACCGAAGTGACTATCACCGTGCAGAATTACCGCGCGGCGACCGCCAATCCGGTGGACAGCCTGAAGACGGAGTGAATCCGGGTTTCACCACAGATTACACAGATTTATAAAATTATTATTCGCCAAAGACACGAAGAAATAAATGATAAAATCTGTGTAATCTGTGGTGAAAACAGACCTTGAAAAACGTGCAAAATGCAATTTAGACCCTCGGCGGACACTTTGCACGTCTGCGAGACGCATTTTAGACCCTCGCCGCGCATTTTGCAACACTTGCAAAGTCCGCGCCGACCCCTCGGCGGACATTTTGCACGTTTTCCGAGGTGGGAAACAAGCTCTAAACAGTAACTATATACTGTGAAGAAACGCAGATTTTCACAGATCAACGCAGATTAATTTGAATCTGCGAAAATCCGCATTAATCTGCGTTTCCAAACAAACAATTAAATAATAAATAAACCAGATGAAAAGAGCATTAAACAACCTGTTCCGACGGGGCGAAGCGAACCCCATCAAGATTCTCTGCCTCGGTGTCGGCCTCGCCATCGGGCTGACCATGCTTGCCGAAGTCATCTTCGAGCAGAGCTACGACAACTTTCTGCCCCGGCTGGAAGACACGTACCGCATCACCGAGCAATACAAATCGTCGCAAGAAGACACGTGGCGTCCCTATACACAAACACCGGGAGCCACCGCTCCGGGCGTGAAACGGTATTGCCCCGAAGTGGAAGCCGCCACACGCTTCACGTGGCTGGAAAGCGGTATGCACCTCGTGGCGGAAGACCAGCGGGAAGTGACCGCCAACGCCCTCCTGTGCGACAGTTCGTTCTTCGACGTCTTCCCCCGCCGCATCCTGATAGGCGAGAATCCGCATACGGGACTGGAGAAAGAGAACAACGCCTACATCTCGTCGCGCCTTGCCGAAACGCTGGGCATCGACATCGTGGGACACACGCTGACGTGGAAAGAATATCCCGACTTCAAGCTGAACATCGTCGGCATCTTCGAGGAGTTTCCGGAAAACACTCACCTGCCCCGTATTGACGTAGCGGTGGCATTGCCCACCATCGGACAAGTGCGCTATGACGGGCGAAACAACTGGCTGGGGAACGACAGCTACAAGAGCTACATCCGACTCTATCCCGGCACGAAGCCCGACCAGCTGACGGACAACGTGAAACGGATGCTGGAGACCAACCTGCCGATGGAAGACCTGAGGAAAAACGGAGCGGATTATGACATCGGTTTCCAGCCCGTCGGCGAAATCTTTTCCTCATCGGATTACAACCGCATCATGAATATCGTCTTCCTCGCCTTCGCCATACTGATGCTGGCGGTAGCGGTATTGAACTACATCCTGCTGGTCATCTCGGGCATGGTGAACCGCGCCAAGAGCATCGCCACTTACCGCTGCTATGGGGCAGGAAGCGGCGACATCTACCGCATGGTGCTCAGCGAATCGGCATTGCACGGGTTGTTGAGCCTCGCCCTGGCGATGCTGATTATCTTCGGGATTCAGGACGTGGTGCAGGAACAAATCGGGCACAGCCTCCGCTCGCTCTTCCCGCCTTCTACGATAGCCGTATGTGTGGCGGTGACTGCCTTCATCGTCCTCCTCTGCGGCGTAATGCCCGGCTACCTGTACACACGCATTCCCGTCACCTACGCCTACCGCCGCTATACCGAGAGCAAACGCCACTGGAAGCTGGGGCTGCTCTTCGTGCAGTTCCTCCTCACCACGTTCTTCGTGGCGATACTGGCGGTCATCAGTCTGCAATACCGTGCGCTGACCCATTACGACCCGGGCTTCGAATACAAGGATATGCTTTACGTACCACTTGCCGGCATCACACAGACCGAACAGCAGCGTTGCGTGCAGGAACTGAAAAAAATGCCCGAAGTGGCGGGCGTGACGTGGGGGTATCAGCTGCCGTCCGAACATTGCAGCGGAAACAATGTATATAACCCTGAGACGGGACAAGAGTATATGAACATCGCCGATATGTACCTCGTGGGCGACGATTACCACAAGGCGTTCGGCATCCCCGTCATCGAAGGCAGCACCTTCACACCTTATCTGAGCGACACCGTGGCACGTCAGGTGATGGTCAGCCGCAAGTTTGTGGAACGGATGCGCGAACTGGCGGGCTGGACAGGTTCTCCCATCGGCAAGACGGTGAATATCACCGAGCACGAAGGTCCGCTCACCGTCTGCGGCGTGTACGAAGAAATTCATTTCGGCTCGCAGATAGCCGAAGATGCCGACGAACGTCCCTCGGTGATGTTCTACGCTCCGGTGCCCTACTCTACCAATCTCTTTATCCGCCTGCGCCAACTCTCGCCCGAAGGGATGAAAGCCGTGCAAAAAGTGGTGGAGGAAACGATGCCCAGCCAGGAGAAGCACGCCTATAGCCTGGCACTGGAAATGAACGCCCTCTACGATGGCATCCTGCACGTGCGCAACAGCATCCTCTTCACCGGCGCGTGCATCCTGCTCATCGCGCTCATCGGGCTTATCGCCTACATCCGCGACGAAATCAGCCGCCGCCATGCCGAGATAGCCATCCGCATCATCCACGGCGCATCGGTAGCCAACGTGCAACGCCTCTTCCTCGTCGACTTGCTGAAGATAGCCCTTCCAGCCGCCCTCATCGGCGCATTGGTAGCATGGCGCGTCAGCATCGCCCTGCTCCAGCTGTTCGCCGTCAAGATAGAGCTGACGTGGTGGCTCTTCACAGGATGTGCCCTCGTAGTGCTCCTCGTCGTATGGGCACTCTCCGCCCTCCTCGTGCTGAAAGCCGCCCGGATGAATCCTACGGAAAACCTGCGGACGGAGTAAATGCTATTTTAATCACCACAGATTACACGGATTATTTAAATAAAAACACAGAGACACGAAAGCACAGAGAATAATCAAAATAGAACTCTGTGCCTTCTGTGGTATCTGTATTCCAAAAACCATAAACCTATATGAACAGATACATCAAAATAACCTTGAAAGTCCTTGCCTGCCTTATCCTGCTCGCTATCTTGGGAATAGGCGGGCTGGTTGTCTACGCCAAGTATTTCTACAACCAAGACATAGACATCACACAATATTATGCGGATGAATTGCCTATAAAGCAAGAAGCATTCGAGAAAGAGTTCGAGGAAATCCACCAGACTACATTGGAAAACTACTCGTTATACGCATCGAAACGCTTGAATATGGACAGCCTGCATCACGCCTTTCAGCAACGGGTAAGTCAAGCCGATAATCCCGTAGCATTCGGAAACCTGCTGAAAGAATATGTCGCGGCACTCCATGCCGGTCATGCATCAGTTTATCTAAAAGACTATACGGCTGATTATGCTCCTTCCTACATCGAAGGACGGGTATTTATCGACCGCCCGAATGAGTATCTCACCGCAAACGGCTTCGCCGATAAAGATGAAATCATTGCCATAAACGGTGTCCTTGTTCCGCAATGGATTACCGACAATGAAAAATATACACCGGCATCTACCGAAGAATGCCGGAGGCTGATGACCGCACGAAAAGCCTTCCGCTCGTGGAGCGACACGGCAGCTGTATATCGGATAGTACGGGAGCAAGATACGCTGGACTTGAAGCTCGCCTTGAAGAAAGAAACATTCTTTCCGAAAGAGGAACCAACCCCCAAAGCAACATGGAAAGTATTGCAAGACAGCATAGGCTACATCAACATTCGGTCGATGATGAATCCCGTGACCGATGAGTTCGAAAAAGCCTATCGGCAACTGAAAGCATTGCCTTACCTGATTATCGACGTCCGGAACAACGGAGGAGGAAATAGCGGCAACGGCAAGAAACTCTGCGAATACCTCGTCCGCAAGCCTCAGCCCCACTGCGTATCCCCCGATACGGAAATCACGCCCCGCACCGATGCCTATCAAGGGAAACTGTTTCTGCTGACAAGCACCTATACCTTCTCGGCGGCGGAAAGCTTTGCACTCGACCTTAAAGAAAGCGGCAATGCCACATTAATCGGTGAACCAACCGGAGGAGATACCGGAAACCGCCCGCAAACCTTCGAGACTTCAGGCGGCATCTTCTTCCGCTTGCCCACGCGGGAACCTTCCTTCTCTCCCCAAGGCTTCCCGATGGAAGGAAAAGGGATTCCGCCTCATTACGAAGCACACCAAACCGTATCCGATTTCATGCAAAACCGGGATACGGTATTGGAAGCCGCCCTGCAACTGATTGCAAATAATGAATAAACACAGAAGGCACAGAGAATAATCAAAATAAAACTCTGTGCCTTCGTGTCTCTGCGTTCAATCTAAAAGAATTTAATGCTGTGCAATCTGTAGTGAGTTTTTAGCGCGTTTCACATACACCGAGATGCACCCCAGCCCCAGAAGCACGATGAAGACACCTACCAGCGCGGGATAGCGGTAACCCATACCGGCGTCTATCGGCAATCCGCCCAGATAAGCACCCACGGCATTGCCCAGATTGAAAGCTATCTGCACACACGCAGCCCCCATCATCTCCGAACCGCGCGAGTTCTGCAACAACAATAATTGCTGGGGAGGAGACACCGCAAACAGGCAAGCCGTGCAGATGAACATCAGAACCACCGACAGGTAAGGGTTACGTGTGAAGAAGAATATGCCCAGCAATGACAATACCATCACCATCTGCGTGACACGGATTACCGGAGCCAGCCCGTAAAGGTCGCCGCACTTGCCTCCCACCAGATTACCGATGGTCATGCCCAGCCCGGCAAGCATCATCACGGCGGTCATCGAATGGGGCGAGAAACCTGCTTCGTGAATCATCTGCGGCGTGACATAGCTGAACCAGCAGAAGATGCCCCCGTTGCCGAACATCGTAGTCAGGATAATCAGCCACGGTGCCAGCCGCTTCAGGAAACGGAACTGACCTTTCAATCCCACGTCGGGCAAGGCGGGCATATACGGAATCCACCGCCAAATCAGATAGAATATCAAGACTCCCCAAAGGGCATTGAACACGAAAGGAAAGCGCCACGAAAACAGGTTACTCAACAACGTGCCGAACGGGACTCCGAAGAGGTTGGCAATGGTCATCCCCGCTATCATCAACGCTACCGCCTGCGAAGCTTTTCCTTTATCCGCCACCCGTTCCGCCACGATGGAACCTACGCCGAAGAATGCCCCGTGGGGCAATCCCGAAACGAAGCGCATCAGGAGCAACATCCAATAATTCATCGACATCGAAGCGAACAGATTCCCTACGATGTAAATCATTGCCAGTCCCAACAATATCTGCTTCAACGGACGGGTACGTGCCACCACTACGGTCAACGGAGCGCCTACGCACACCCCAATGGCATACGCCGAAATGAAATGTCCCGCCTGCGGGATACTGATACCTAAATCACGGGCAACGTTAGGCAGGATGCCCATCATCACAAACTCGGCGATGCCCAGCCCCAAGGTGCCGGACGCCAACGCCAATAAACTTTTCTTCATCTGATTTATCCTGATTACCTATTTTTGAAACGCCTGCAAAGGTAAAGGAAATTCATCAAACATCATCAGATGACGAATGATGCGCACGCATTTTTTTGACATACATCAACCGGAGCATCAGAACACCGGACGACAGGCACGCAACTCCTTGCGCAACGCCAACGCTTTCCCCTCCGTCATCCGGTCTAATAACTCCCAGAAACGGGAACCGTGGTTCATCTCCCGCGTATGTGCCAGCTCGTGCAGGATGACATAATCCATCAGGTGTGCGGGAAGCAGCATCAGGTAATACGACAGGCTGATATGCCTTTCCGACGAGCAACTTCCCCATCTGGAGCGTGCCTTGGTAATCTTCACCGTCCGGTACGACAAACCATACCGCTCTGCCCAAAGCGCCACCAGCGGAGGCAGATACTCTTCCGCCCGTTTCTTCAAGGCACGGGCTACGGCGTTCCGCACCAACGCCTGTACCCGTTTGTCCGAAAAATCAGTGCTTTCTGGACAGCAAATCTTTACGCCCTCTTCGGTAGAGCGCACGGTAAAATGTTTCAGCCGGCTGGGTTCGAGCCACAACCGGAAGCACTCCGCCTCCAGCCTGTAATCCCAACCGAAAGGCGGGGGCGACACGTCCGCCTTCAGCTTCAGCAACCGTTCACGGAAAGGAGCGATTGCATCCAATAAAGCCTTCACGCTCCGGTAAGGCGGTGTAGTGACATGCAGCCCGTCTTCCTTCATCCGCATCGTGACGTTGCGCACCGTGCGTCGGGTCACGATGAATATCTGCCCGAAATCGGCATCATATACGATTTGTTTCCTTGCTACCATAACGGGGGCGAAGATATAAAAAAAGAAGAAAGAATCACTGCTCACGCGGTAATTCTTTCTCCGATATTGAGTTAGTAATTTTAATTTGAGAGAATTGAAACTTCACAGCCTCATCAATGATTTTTCTAATAAGCACTAACTAATATATATATTTAAAAGCAAATGAAAATGTCTCATTTTATTGTTTGTTTACCTGCTTGTCGGGCGTCTCCTTCACGGATGTTTTCACCGAATCGGGTTTATAAGAAGAAGCCACTTGCGGGTCTTGCGACTCGTGCTCGAACTGGTCGTACACGTAAACCACACCGCCCCTCACTCCGGTCATCGAATGCTTCACCACTCCACCGATGGTGAAGAGGAAAGCCATCACAGCGGCCGCCTTGAACAAAGGCATCATCCGCATGCGCAACGTCAGGCGTTTCGCCTTCACCACGGGACGCTCTATCTCGGCAAGCACACGCTCATCGAAATCTTCTCCCAGCCCGGGCATCTTCGCGGCGTCCTGATAAGCAAATAAGGACTGATAGCGAGACAGGTGGGCAGGCACTTCTTTCTGACGGAAGAAGCAACGCAGGATTTGTTCCTCTTCGAGCGAAGTCTCACAATCCCAATACTTGTCCAATAACTGTTCGATGTACTTATAATCCATAATTGTTTATCTCGTTATATTTCGTCTTTATCCGTTGCCTTGCCCTGAACAGGTTGACCTTCACTTGTTCCTCGGTCAGCCCCAATACCTCGGCTATCTCTTTATAGCTCTTGCCTTCGATATCGCGAAGCTGGACGATAGAACGTTGCTTTTCGGGAAGCTCGTTTATCAACCGGTGCACGATTGATAATTGTTCGTCCCGTTCCATCTGCCGGTCGGGCACCGATGCATCGGGCATTTCTTGCGTTTCCAGTGTCAACTCGACGTTTTGCGCTTCCTTCTTCTGGCTTCGGTCAATCGCCAAATTGCGTGTTATCGTGAGGCAATAAGCCTCCACCGAATCCATTTGGCTCCACTCGTCTCGTTTGTCCCATACCCGAATCAGCGTATCTTGAACAATATCCTCCGCCTCCGCACGGTCGAAGGTGATGCGGAGTGCCAGCCTGAAAAGTTTGTCTTTCAAGGGCAGGATATCATCTCGAAAACTGATTTCTTGCATTGCTTTCTATAAGAATGACGGGTGAATGACCGAAAAGTTACACCCACCCGCTATTTTTTTGAATTATTTTTTGATTATCGTGCCGGCATCCTTCCCAAGGGCTGATGCTGAGGTGATTATCACCTGGCTCACTCCTGCGTCAATAGCAGAAAAAGAATTTTCCAATTTCGGAATCATGCCTTCCTTGATGATGCCTTCCGCCACGTAACGGTCGAATAAACCGGGCGTGAGCACGGGGATGACGCTATCGTCATCGTTCTCGTCGCTCAATACTCCTTTCTTCTCGAAACAAAACACCAGGGTCACGTCAAAAAGCCGCGCCAGGGCTTTGGCGGTCTCGCCCGCAATGGTATCGGCATTGGTATTGAGGATATGGCCTTGCCCGTCATGGGTGAGCGGAGCCATCACCGGCACCACCCCTCTTCGGATAAGGGCGGCCAGCGCATCGGCGTCCACCCGCTCCACATCGCCTACAAAACCATAGTCGATGTCTTTCACGGGGCGTTTTACCGAACGGATGACATCCATGTCGGCACCGGTCAGCCCGATAGCGTCCACTCCCTTCGCCTGGAGTCCCGCCACAATGTTCTTGTTCACCAGCCCGCCATATACCATGGTCACCACCTTCAAGGTCTCGGCATCGGTGATACGGCGTCCGTTCACCATCTGGCTTTCGATACCCAGCCGGGAAGCGATACGGGTAGCCGAACGCCCGCCTCCATGCACCAGCAGTTTCTTGCCTGGCAATGCGGAAAAATCGCCCAGAAGCTGGTCGAGCGTACCGGCTTCTTCCACAATTTTTCCACCTACTTTGATTATAGTCAGTTTTTCTTTCATAAGCTAATGTTGTTATCGTAGAACAAAATCGGTTTGCGAAAATGGAATCGAACGCAGAGACGCAAAGGCACAGAGAATAAATTTAAAGAATATCCACAATGAGCCAATGTAGGGGCAGGGTCAGCCCGCCCGTATGCGTCTACGTGGATGTATTCGGGCAGGCAGACCCTGCCCCTACCAGTTAATTGGCACTCTGCGTTTCCGCGTCTCTGTGTTCCATTTTTTCATCAACACGTCAAGTCACTTATTCCAAATATGTATAACCATACAGCCCCGAACGGTAGTTGGCGAGGAACTCCTTGCCTTCTTCCAAGGAAATCTTCCCTTCCTTCACCGACTTGGTCACCCACGTCTCAAGGGTGCGCACCAGTTTCTTCGGACTGTATTGCACATAGTCGAGCACTTCGGCCACGGTTTCCCCGTCAATCACCTGGTCGATGGTATATCCCTTTTCGTTCACGCTGACATGCACCGCGTTCGTGTCGCCGAACAGATTGTGCATATCGCCCAGTATTTCCTGGTAAGCCCCTACCAGGAACACACCTATATAATAAGACTCCTTCGACTTGATGGAATGTACCGGCAAGTCGTGCGCCACATTGCGCGAAGTCACGAAGTTGGCTATCTTCCCGTCCGAATCACACGTGATGTCTTGCAAAGTCGCCGTGCGGTCGGGACGTTCGTCCAGGCGCTGGATAGGCATAATGGGGAATATCTGGTCTATCGCCCACGAGTCGGGAAGCGACTGGAAGAGCGAGAAATTGCAGAAATACTTGTCGGCAAGCAGCTTGTCGAGGTTCCGGAACTCATCGGGAGCATGTTTCAGACTCGATGCAATCTGGTTGATTTCACGGGTTACCGACCAATACATGCGTTCGATTTGAGCGCGTGTCTTCAGGTCCACGATACCGTGGCTGAACAAATCAAGGCTTTCCTCGCGTATCTGCTGCGCATCGTGCCATGCCTCCAGCATCCGGCTCTGGCTCAGGTTGTCCCAAATGTCATACAACTCATGCACCAGCTCGTGGTCTTCAGGACTGACCTCAAACTCCTCGTCCATCGAAGGAAGCGAAGCCGTTTCGAGCACTTCGAATATCAAAACCGAATGATGTGCCGTGAGCGAACGGCCGCTCTCGGTAATGATATTGGGATGCGGTATGGCGTTTTTGTTGCTGGCATCCACCATAATGGAAATGGAGTCGTTGACATATTCCTGGATGGAATAGTTCACACTGCTCTCGCTATTCGACGAGCGTGTGCCGTCGTAGTCCACGCCCAAGCCTCCGCCTATATCGACAAACTCGACGGGGAAGCCCATCTTGTAGAGCTGCACATAAAATTGCGAAGCCTCGCGCAAAGCGGTCTTGATGCGGCGTATCTTGGTCACCTGGCTTCCGATATGGAAATGAATCAGCTTCAGGCAGTCCTCCAGCTTCTTTTCCTTGATAAAGTCGAGCGCTTCGAGCAACTCGCTGGAAGTCAGTCCGAACTTGCTGGCATCGCCTCCGCTCTCTTCCCACTTCCCGCTTCCCGAGGAAGCCAGTTTGATACGAATACCGATATTGGGACGCACGTTCAGCTGCTTGGCTATCCGGGCTATCAGGCGAAGCTCGTTCTGCTTCTCCACCACCAGGAAGATGCGTTTGCCCATTTTCTGCGCCAGCAAAGCCAGCTCAATGTAACTCTCATCCTTGTATCCGTTGCAGATGATTAGCGAATCGGAGTCGGTATTAATGGCAATTACGGCATGCAGTTCGGGTTTCGAGCCTGCCTCCAGTCCCAGATTGAACTTCTTCCCGTGGCTGATAATCTCTTCCACCACCGGACGCATCTGGTTCACTTTAATGGGATAGATGATGAAGTTCTGGGCATTGTAACCGTATTCCTCCGCCGCCTGCTGGAAACAATTGGAGATTTTCTCTATGCGGTTGTCCAGTATATCGGGGAAACGCACCAGCATGGGAGCCGTCACGTCCCTGAGCTGCAATTCATCCACCAGTTCTTTCAGGTCGACCGCTACGCCGTCCTTACGCGGAGTCACCACCACATGACCCTTGTCATTGATACTAAAGTACGAGACACCCCACCCCGTGATGTTGTAGAGTTCTTCTGAATCTTCAATACGCCATTTTCTCATTTCACAACATAAAAAATCTTTGTTTATAAATCTATTTATTCAGTTGACAAGGTTTCAGATACCATTACGAATTTATTGAACACAGAGGCACAGAGACACAGAGTTTTTTTTAAGTGTCAATTGTCCATTGTTAAGTCTTCCGTGTCTTTGTGTCTCTGTGTTCCATTCCATCTATAACTTGTCAACTTTCTTCCAACATTTTCTTCAATCGTTCCACCGACCCGTCGATCTGCTCCCGGCTTTCCAGGCAATCGGAAGGGAAACAATGTTTCGCCCGGCTGTAGAAAGCCATGCGGCTATCTAGTCCGTCCCGTATCACCTGCATCAGTTCCTCATCCGTCTTGTCCGCCAGCAAGGGGCGTTTGGCTTTCGCCACCTTCAACCTGCGAAACAACGCTTCAAGCGAGGCATTGAGAAACACCGTCTCGCCGGTACGGTTCATGTAATCCATGTTATCAAAGAAGCAAGGCGTTCCGCCCCCTGCCGCTATCACCACATTCTCAAACTCGCCCGCTTCGTGCAGCATGTTCCGTTCTATTTCGCGAAAACCGTTTTCGCCCCGTTCGGCAAACAGGTCTTTCACGGTTTTGTGCATCCGCTCCTCGATATACCAGTCCAGGTCGATGAACTGCAGGTGCGCAGCGCGGGCAAAAGCTTTCCCCAAAGTGGTCTTGCCCGAGCCCATATAGCCAATCAGATACACCCGTTCCATCATTTCCGCTTAGCTGTGTGACGAAGCTTACGGGTCTCCGCCTTCTCTTTCTGCAACTCGATGACCTTAAAACAAGCGTCAAGCGAAAGGTCGGCCGCCTCGATATGTTCGGGTATCTTGTAGTTCTTTTTCTCGTAAGCGATATAAGGCCCGTATTTCCCGTTCAATATCTGCAAGTCCGGATTCTCCTTGAATACCTTGATTACACGCTTGGTCTCGGCGTCCTGTTTCTCACGGATCAAAGCCTCCGCTTCTTCCAAGGTGAGGGTATGCGGATCTTTTGTTTTCGGAATAGATACAAACAATTTATCACAACGCACATAAGGCCCGAAACGCCCGATACCGACCGAAACCGGATGTCCGTCCAGTTCGCCCAACGCGCGCGGCAACTGGAACAAGCCAAGCGCTTCCTCCAAGGTGATGGTCTCCAACGAATATTCCTTGGTCAGCTGGGCAAAACGAGGTTTCTCCTCATCCTCCGCCGTTCCTATCTGGGCTACCGGACCATATTTGCCAATCTTCACCGATACCGGCTTCCCACTTGCAGGGTCGATACCCAATACACGTTCACCCACCTTGTGTTCCGATTTGCTCGACAAGGTTTTCTCTACCTCCGGATGGAAGCCTTCGTAGAAACGCTCCATCACGTCAGTCCATTTCTTCTCACCCTCGGCTATCTCATCGAACTGCTTTTCAACGCTTGCCGTAAAATTATAATCCATAATCTGAGGGAAGTATTCTTTCAGAAAATCGTTTACCACGATACCTACATCAGTCGGCAGAAGTTTCGCTTTCTCACTCCCTACCAGTTCCGACTTGACGCTTTCGGTTATCTTCCCGCCTGCCAGCGACAATAGCTTATACGGACGTTCCGTTCCCTCCCGGTTCCCTTTCTCCACGTATCCGCGCTGCTGGATGGTGGAAATCGTAGGCGCATACGTGGAAGGACGGCCGATACCTAACTCTTCCAGCCGGCGTACCAGGCTGGCTTCGGTATAACGGAAGGGAGCTTGGGTGAAACGCTGCGTCGCCAGCATTTCTTTATATTCCAGCGACTGCCCCACCTCGAGTGCCGAAGGCAAACGCAGTTCGCCTTCCTGTTCTACCTCGTCGTCATACGACTCTTTGTATACTCGCAGGAAACCATCAAAAGTCAACACCTCGCCCACCGCGATGAACTTGTCTTCGTGTCCGCTGATGGAAATCATAGCGGTGGTCTTCTCGAACTCGGCATCCGACATCTGCGAAGCCAGCGTCCGTTTCCATATCAATTCATACAAACGCCGCTCCTGCCCCGTGCCTTCAATGGAATCGTTCGACATATAGGTAGGGCGGATTGCCTCGTGCGCCTCTTGCGCACCTTTCGTTTTAGTCGTAAAATGGCGGTTATGCACGTATTTCTCTCCCATACGCGACACGATTTCGTCGCGGCTGGCATGCAAAGCCAGTTCCGAAAGATTGACCGAGTCGGTACGCATGTAGGTTATCAGTCCGCTTTCGTACAGCCGCTGGGCAAGCATCATGGTCTGTGCCACCGTATAGCCCAACTTACGCGCCGCTTCCTGCTGGAGCGTAGAAGTGGTAAACGGGGGAGCGGGCGATTTCCGCACCGGCTTGGTGGTAAGGTCTTCAATCCTGAACTCCGCCTTCGCGCACGACTCCAGGAACGTGCGTGCCTCTTCCTCGGTCTTGAACCGGCGGCTCAGTTCCGCACGGATTTCCTCGCCCTTCGCATTGGAGAATACAGCCGTCACCTTATACGAAGCCTCGCTCACGAACGCCTGCACTTCGCGCTCGCGCTCCACAACCAGCCGCACCGCCACCGACTGCACACGGCCTGCCGAAAGCGAAGGCTTGATTTTCTTCCACAACACGGGCGAAAGCTCGAATCCCACGATACGGTCGAGCACCCGGCGCGCCTGCTGGGCATTCACCAGGTCGATATTGATCGCGCGCGGATGCTGGATGGCGTTCAATATGGCCGTCTTCGTGATTTCGTGGAACACAATCCGCTTCGTCTTTTCCGGCTCCAGCTGGAGCACTTCATACAGGTGCCACGAGATAGCCTCTCCCTCGCGGTCCTCATCGGAAGCCAGCCATACCATATCGGCCTTGTCCGCCTCTTTCTTCAAGTCGCTCACCAATTTCGCCTTATCACCCGGTATCTCGTAAATCGGGGCAAAGTGATTCTTCACATCAATACTGAACGATTTTTCCTTCAAGTCGCGTATGTGGCCGTAGCTTGAAAGCACCTTATAACCGTTCCCTAAAAATTTCTCAATCGTCTTTGCCTTCGCCGGAGACTCCACTATTACCAGATTATTCTGCATCATTCCGTATCCCAATTAATGTTTCTCGGGGACAAATGTATGAAAAAAACGTCAAGTAACACCATGTAATAAGGAGGGTTTCTTATTTTTTTTTGTTTTTTATCGAACACAGAGACACGGAGGCAAGTTAATAGTGAATAATGAATAGTTAATAGTTTTTATCGAACGCAGAGACGCAGAAGCGCAGAGTTTTATTTTTTTGAGTAGACAGAGTTCTCTAAATTATTCCTCCGCGTCTCCGTGCCTCTGTGTTCAAATTTCTTGCCAAACACAGAGACACGGAGACACAGGGTTTTTATTTTTTGAAGGGACAAAGTGTTCTAAATTATTCCTCCGTGCCTCTGCGCCTCTGTATTCAATGATAGTTAATAGTTAACAATTAATAATGAATAACGGGGATGTCGCACTATTAATTATTAACTGTTGACTATTAACTAATTCAGAATCGTACGCTCACTCCTGCCATTACGTTGACCCCCTGCACCGGATAGCCTGTTTCGGTGAGGTACGTACGGTTCAGGAGATTGTCCACCTTCGCGAAAACATCCAGGCGGTTGAAAAACCCGTATCCGGCGGAAAGCGACAAGTCGTTTACCTCTTCGGCACTTTCCGGACCTTCCCCTTCCGCCCGCTTCTCGAAACGGTATTGCGCCTTTACCCACAAGCCTTTATACACCTTGGCACGGGCAGAAGCATCCAAGGCAAATTCCGGTTTCAAAAAAAGCAAAGCCTCCATGCCTTCTTTCACATCCCAATGGGAATAAACACCTTTCAGTGTCATGTCTATCCAATCCTTGTATTGATAAGCCAATCCCGCGCCTCCATAACCGACCGTTGCCTTTTCCTGTGCGAATCCCACATAAGCGTACGGATAATGTCCCTCCAAGACATAAGGCAAATGGAATATCTCGTCTTTCACGACACGATATCCTCCATAAAGACGGAACCCCAGGCCCGGTATGGGCGCGCCCTTGAGCCCTGCTTGCAAATCTACAGGAGTATAAGTAGTTTGCATCTGGCCCAACGGTATTCCATACGGAGAAAGCCCGTTCAGTCTGCGGAAGTCATTCAGTTCCGTCCCTCCCGTGGCATGCACGTACAGCCGGTAAGTATCGGCGAAAAGGAAATCGAGCTTCACGTCGGGAGATACCATCAGCCTCCCGTCATGCCCGAACTGCGCATCGACGTGCATCCCCGCGCGAAGCTGTACGCGCCCGTTATCGAACGTATAATGTGGATTGAGGCGGAGCAAGGTGTAATCGGTTTGGTCTACATCGTGAACCAGATTGTCCATCGCAAACCCGATGCCTATCCGCTGCTCTTCGTTGATAGCACCGGATACGAAACCTAACGTATGGACAATGTTCTCGGAGCCATGCCCCATCAAATACATATCGTGGGCACTGCTAAAGCTCCGCAGGCCGGTCTGGAACAGGAAATCCACCGGAAGTTCACCCGCTACGGAAGCAAGGCGCACATACCCCTCTCCCATCGTGTAACGCTGGCGTCCGGGGACAAAGGATTCCTCTTCCGGCTCCCCTCCCACCGGCATGTAATTGAACACTTGCGAGGCGAAAGCCCCTCCTACCCCCAACGACACCTTGCGGAACTCGTGCCGGTAATCGAGCGTTATGTCCGTGCGGTAGAAACGGGACTTCCAGTCGTCCGCTCCGGGCACAGCGGAAGGAATGTCTCCGTCCCTGCCATAAAGCGAGGCCGAAAAGCCCAGGCAATCGCGCCGGGAGATGTCCCACAGGTAAGACAAGCGCGCGTCTACGTTATTTCCCGTACCGTATGCGGCACGGGCATATCCACGCGGTGCTTCCGGCTGTTTTTCATCGCTGGTCATCGCTTGCATGGGCGTGAAGCTCCATGCCGAGAAGGGACGGAGCGATGTGGCGTAATCGATGTGCCGCTTGGGCACGGCGGGTTCTTCCACTTCGGGCAGCACGTTAATCTTAAAGGCGTCCATCACCTCCGGATTATATTGGTTTTCGACCACGACCGTACGGTTCAGCACCGTATCGGGCATTTGTTCCTGGGCGTATGCGTGCATGCACCATCCGCCCAGCCCTATTGCTATGATTATTGATTTCATAAATACTTCATTTACATGGAACACAGAGACACAAAGACACGGAGTCTTTTTATTTACGATTTTACAATTTACGAAGTACAAGTAAATCCTTAAAACAGTAAATCGTAAATTGAAAAATAAATTATTCCGCTGCTTCTCCGAGCTTCTGCGTCCCATAAACAACCTATTCATTCCCCAATTGCTTCAAACGGGTTTCTATCATCTCCTGGATGTCATCGTCCTCCTGGTAGTTCTGTTTCAGGGACAAGAGGTATTGTTTGGCATCCACGTCGCGCCCCATCTTCACATAAATGTCCGACAAGAGCACGAAGCTCCTTGCCAGCCAATAGGCGTGGGGCGTGCTGACCTCGATGTAATCCAGCACTTCTTTCTCCGCCTTCGCGGTTTCTCCCGCATCGAAATAGAGTTGGGCAAGCACGTATTTCGCCTCGGCTCCATAGACATTGCGGGTGTCTTTCGCCAGTTCCGTCAGGTCGCCCACAGCCTCCCGGGTCCTTCCTTCGCCCAGGCAAGCCTTGGCACGGGCATAACGCGCCTCGTTCTCCACTTCGGGTGCCAGCTTGCTTTGAGCCAGCAAAGAGGAAGCAATGGCGATGACTTCTTCCGGTTTCCCTGAAAGGCGGGCGCACTCCAAGGAACGGCGCAAGGCGTCAACCCGTTCCTCTTGTGAAGCGGCACGGTCTGCCATACGTCCGTACAAGCCCAACGCCTTTTCGTATTCCTTTCTCTGGTAAGCAATGTCGGCACTAAGCTTCATCGCCTCGCCCGAGAACTTATTGTCGGGATATGCCAGCACCTTGTCCAGGTAGGCCGACGCTTCGGTATAATTCCGCTCATTATAAGCCATCAAGCCCAAGTAATACGAAGCGTCCACGCTGAACGCCCCTTGCGGGAACGACTGGAGGTAACGGGTGAAGCTGGCTTTCGCCTCTTCCGTCTCGCCCCGCATATATACCCGTTCGGCGGCTACGTAGGTGAGCGAGTCGCGTTCGTTCACATCGGAATTCGCCCCGCCCGGAAGCGTCGATACAAAGCTCAGGTAATCGTCTACCCGGTTCAAATCGATGTATATCGACTTCAGGTCGCGTTGCGCCAGGCGGGCTTCCTCGCTTCCCGGATAGTCGGAGATGACTTTCTTGTAAGCGGCTATCGCTTCGGGGTACTTGTCTTCCTGGTAGTAAAGCAAGCCGATTTCGTTGGACGCCTTGCGCGAAAGCGGGCTGTCAGGGAAACGCCGGAGCAAGACCGTATACCGCTCGATGGCACCGGCATTGTCTTCCTGCTGGACGAAGGCACGCCCTTGCTCGTACAACGCATCATCGACGTACGGCGAGGCAGGATAGCCGGTGAGCAGGCGGTTCAAGGTCTGTATTTTTCCCGCATAATCGCGCTGCAAACCTTTCACGAAGGCTTCCTGGAAAAGCGAATAGTCTCCCAGGCTGGGGTCGGCCGCAGATGCCTGCGCATAGAGGGCACTTGCCTCTTCAAACCGGCGCGCATGGAAATGGCAATCGCCCATGCGGTTATACACGTCCGCCACGATACGCCTGTCTTTCACCTGCGCCTGCGAGCAACGGGTGAACCACGTCAAGGCTTGCTCGTACTGCTTTTGCTTGAAGGCTACGTAACCTAAGTTATACAGAGCCAAGGCGTATTCCTCTCCCGTGCGGTCGGGCGTATATTCCAGGTACAAGCGATAATCGGAAGCCGCCTCCGCGTAGTGCTCCATGCGGTACTTCGATTCGCCCCGCCAATAGTAAGCGTCAGCCTTGGTTTGCAGGTCATATCGCCCCAACCCGATGGACTGGGTAAAATAATCTATCGCGTTCTCGAAAGCGGCTTGGGCGAAAGCCAAGATTCCGATGCGGAACAACAGCTTCTGCTTGGCCTCCAGAATCCGGTCGCCCGGATGCGAGATTTTGGCAATGGAGTTCAACGCCGCCTGGTAGCTCCGGGTATTCATATAGACCTCTACCAGGTAATCGTTCACCTTTGCGGCATAGGCGGAGTTCGGGAATCCGTTCAAGAACCGCTCGAACACCGTGACCGACTCGGCAAAAGGCGAATACGAGGTCTCGTGGATGCAAAGCGCATAGTTGTACAGGGCCTGCTCCTGCACGTTCCGGTCGAACGTCATCACCGAAGCCTGCTCGAACGCCATGCGGGCACGGGTGCGGTCTTTCAACTGGAGATAAGCCAGCCCGCTATGCAGGTAAGCGTTCTGGGCCAGTGCGTCCGGCCTTCCAACCGCCTTGCCCAAAGCGTCCACCGCCTTCGAATAGACGCCGGTCTGGTAATAGCTCATGCCCAACGTGTACAACGCTTTCCGGTCATGACTTCCCTCAGGCGATTCGCAATACGTCTCCAAGGGTTTCACCGCCTCGGCATACCGCCCCATCCCGTAACTTGCCTCGCCCCTGACGCGCTGCATCGACAAGGCATATTCATGGCGCGGATAAGCCTCCAGGTAGGTATCCGCCAACCGCTTCGCTTTCTGATAATCGTGCTTCTCCAGACAGATGTCCGCTATGTAATAAGGTGTATAGGGCGCATACTTCTCATCGGTTCCGGCAAGGCGGAACCCCTCTAACGCCTCATCATACCGCCCCCGGGCATAATCGATGTATGCCAACTGGTAAACCGCGTCAAGCCGGTACTCCGGACTCACGTCTTCCAGGACAGTAAACCACAAGGAAGCGTCTTTCAGGTTACCTTCTTTCAGGTACGAAGTGCCCAAACGCAACAGGACATCATCGCGTTCGGCGTCGGCAAGCCGGTGGATGTCGCACTTGTCAAAATACATAATGGCTTCGGGATAATCCTTGTCGAAAAAACAAGCGGACCCTATCAAGGCATAGATCCGGTTGACATAACGCGAGTCGGGATATTGCTCTACATACGCCTGCAACCGGCGGATGCGGTCGGGCTGATTCAACTCATACGAAGTGCAAGCCAACATATAAGCCACCTCTTCGGCAAATCCGGCAGAGGTATCTTGTCGCAAATAGTGTGTCAAGGCCTGCCATGCCGCGGCATAATCGTGCCGGAGGAACAAGGCCTTGCCGTCTTCAAACAAACGGACAGGGTCGGCCAGCGGCTCTACCTGCTGGGCAAAAACCCACCAAGGCATCACGCACAACAATCCCGCCATTCCGAGTTTTCTTTTCCTCTTCATATCACTTTGATTTATGTAAAGCCAAAAACCGGGCCACTCCTTCCCTCACCGAGTCAAGCCCGAACTCCTCCGGACGGATTTGGCCGAGCGGCATCCAGAACGAATCCGCCACATCATCCATCGCCTGCAAACGGCTATCGTCTTCCACCCGGCACAAGAAAAACAGGTCGAGCGTATGCACCAGGAAACCCGAATACAGGTAGGTATTGGGCAACGAGAACTGGTAAACGGCTTCGGTCACCTTCAGCCCTGTTTCTTCCATCACCTCGCGTGCCACGCCTTCTTCGCCCGTCTCATACAGGTCGATAAACCCTCCCGACAGGTCGAGCGTGCCCTTGGCGGGTTCTTTCCCGCGCCGGCACACCAGCAATTCATTCTTACGATTCAGGATAAAAGCCACCGTAGCGGCACTCGAATTGAAATAATACACAAAGCCGCAATCGGCACATTTCTTCGCCTTGGAATTGCGGACCTCGAAATGGGAAGACCCGCACTTCGGACAATACTTGAACAACTCTAACGGATGCATGGTATTTGTTTATTTATAGTAAAACAAGAATGGATTTGCGGGAAAATGAATAGAACACACTTTTTCCGCATTTCATTCCTGATTGATGATAATCATACCGCAAAGATAAAAGAAAACCCGTACATTTCCCGCTATTTTCCGATTTATTATAAGAAACTGTTTCAAGAGCCTGTCCTAATCTTAGAAGCTGTTTTGAATTTATCGTGTGATGATTTGGGATGAGTTTTTGAGGCAT